>NZ_AMFF02000021.1:35288-58495 GCF_000297215.2 Piscirickettsia salmonis LF-89 = ATCC VR-1361 | reverse complement strand
AGATGAAATAAATTTAGAGACAGCGCTTAGTCAAGTAATGAAGTCAATGTCAGAAACTATTCGTTGAGCGCTATAACATGCCCTGCATTTCATGACGGCCTCTCTATAATTAATGACGTACCACGCGAAGTATCACATTTTTGTGTTTATGGTGAGAGCTATGAGCCAAGCTATACGATTAATCGAGAAAAAATAGCCGTGCTTATGCAAGCAATTTTATCGAATAATGATGAAATTGCTTTTGTCACCGCCGGCAATTGTTCTAAACAAGAAATACAATTCTTTTGCGGGGTTGAGTACGGCATAAACCTGCCAGAGGACTTTTGCTTTTATAATAAAGTTCAATATAAAGTATACAATCTTCGGGAAATAGCAGCTAAGTATAACGCACAATATGAAGATGTGATATTAATCGATAATTGTAAATATCATACTCAATCAGCCAGTCGAAGCGGATTCTCAGCTATCAGAGCAGATACCAATAATATTCCTCCCAACAACGACCCATATGAGCTATATGGCATAGACAAGACAAATGGAACTCGGTATATCGCGCAGTTGGATGCCTTAGTTGCTGAACAAACTCAGGCTAAAGAACGTTTAGCTCAACAAAATGAGAAGCAAGAGACTGAGAGTGATGACGAATTTTTTGATGCTCTTGAAAGCCTTGATGAAGAAAATCACTCCGATACTAAAAGCACACATCATCCAGCAGAGGCGGCTGATTCCACCTTATTTTTTACTACAGGTGAAAGCACCCCTTCTACAGATCCACAAGCCTTATCAATAGCCCTTCCTGCCAGCAAACAATAAAGTACAAAAAAAGCCACATAAATGCGGCTTTTCTATCACGTTATTATCTTAATTATTACAAATTATAAGACTTCCTCAGTCACTGTTGCCGACGTTGTCACGGTAACTGCCTCATGGCCGCGACGCTGCACCGCGCCATGACTATGAATTTCGACCGCCACCTCATTTTGGCCAGTTTCCGGCTGCACAGAATGTGGACCAAGATTCATCATCGCGCCAAAAGTCTGTGTTGCTGAAATAAAACAAATAAATGCAAACAATTCAGCAATTTCTGGCTCTGAGAAATACTCACTTAATTCAAGAAAATTATCATCATTAATTGTGCGATGATCATAAGCGACCTGACGCGCCAGCTCAACGGCCATCTTGACCTTTGGATCATCATGCTCATCACTTGGCAACCCACGCGCCATACCCAGCTCATAACCATGATCATGTGCAAGCACACGACGCACTTCCTCTTTTAAAGATTCGCTCAAGCGGCCTTCTTTAACAATTTCCTTTTGTAATCTCAACCACTTCTCTTTGATTCGCGGATTATGCCCCAACAATCGTTGCAAAGGGCTATTTCCTACTGCGGAAAAAGAAATACGGGCCATACCCACCTCCATCCATTATAAATAAACCATCCTGAACCTACAGCCTACAAAGGCAAGTGCTAAAGGTCAACAGTCTTAATCGCTGCTACCTGGCTTATTTAATTAAAGTCACCAATGATTTTTTCAAGAATCGACACCATCAAATCCGCTTCAGTTTTAGTTAAAATCAACGGTGGTGCTAAACGAATCGTATTTCCTGCCGTGACATTAAAGACCAAACCTTCTACCATCGCCGCTGCACGCAATGCTGCACAAGGTTTATGCATTTCAATGCCGATCCATAAACCTTGGCCACGCACATCAACGACCTTGTCATTACCAGCAAATTTAGCACGCAGCTGTTCTTGTAAGTACTGCCCCACTTCAGCGCCATTCTCGATGACTTTATCGCTGATCATCGTCTCCAATACCATCGATGCAACACGACAAGCCAAAGGGTTGCCGCCATAGGTGGTACCATGTGTACCAACTGTCAATAAATCAGCGGCTTTACCACGCGCCAAGCATGCTCCAACCGGAAAACCATTGCCTAAGGCCTTTGCTAGAGTCATCACATCTGGCACACTGTTTGAGTGTTGAAAGCCAAACATCTTACCAGTACGACCCACCCCACTTTGAATTTCATCCAATATCATCAGTAAGTCATTGTCATCACAAATACGACGAATTTGATCAAGAAAATCAGCGGGCGGCACATGTACCCCGCCCTCACCTTGCACCGGCTCTGCCATAATCGCAACAACATTCGCATTCGCCTTAACGATTTTTTCAAGGACGCCACTGTCACCAAACGGCGCATAGATAAATCCTGGCATCAGTGGCTGAAAGCCTTTTTGAATGTTAATATTCCCAGATGCCGTAATACAGGCCATCGTCCGGCCATGGAAGCTTTTTTGCATGGTAATAATAACAGGGTTGTCAATGCCCTTTTTCTGGCCAAAAAGCCGCGCAATCTTAATTGCCGCTTCGTTCGCCTCTGCTCCGGAATTTGCAAAAAAGGCTTGATCTAAACCTGAAAGCTCAGCAAGCTGCCCTGCCAATTGCTCTTGTTCTGGAATTTGAAAACCATTTGAAACATGCATTAACTGAGCTGCTTGTTGCTGTATTACCTCTGTTATTTTCGGGTGGCTATGCCCTAAACTACACACTGCAATCCCCGCCAGGCCATCTAAATATTTCTTCCCTTGCTCATCCCACAACCAAACACCTTCACCTTTAGTAAAAGCAACCGGCTGACGATTATACGCTGGCATTAAATGTGACATACATCTTCTCTCCCTAACCTAAACCTATTCAATCAAAAACCAAGATCAATAATTTTTAAAATACCGATCCATGCTAACTTGAATAAAATATCTAGGCAACGCTGCTTCGCAGCATAATTTTTTTTTACTCTGTCAAGACTTTTTTTTTCTTAAAAAGGCGATTAGAATCCTTGTTTATATTTTGACTATGTCAGCACAAAAATACCAGATATAGTGGATAGACAATTTTAAAAGCACAATATATTCTTAAATATAGAGAAACACACAACCAAACATCAAACCGACTAAAACTTAAAGGAACCCGAATGCAAAGCCACTTGACAGACAGCCCAGAGATGCCTGATTTTCGTGTGATTCGCCGCAATGGCAACATTGTTGGCTATAATCCGGATAAAATCAAAGTTGCCGTGACTAAAACATTCCTTGCTGTAGAAGGTGAAGAAGCAAGTGGCTCCAGCCGCATCCACGATATTACTCAACAACTGACTGATGTTATTACCGAGACCTTTATTCGCCGTATGCCTCAAGGCGGTACGGTTCATATTGAAGATATTCAAGACCAAGTCGAACTTACTTTGATGAGAGCAGGTGAACACAAAGTTGCACGTGCTTACGTGCTCTATCGTGAAGAGCACCGTAAAGCGCGGCAAAGTGCCGAGGTCATCAACCACGCAACGCTCCCCAAAAGCACACTGAATGTCACCTTAAAAGATGGCACACAAGCCCCTCTAGACTTCGCTCGCTTAGACACACTGGTTACTGAAGCCTGTGCTGACCTTGACTATGTTGATGCGAATCTCATCTTAAATGATATAGAAAGAAATTTATTTGATGGTGTGCCTATTCATGAGGTCACACATGCTTTAGTAATGACTGCACGGCCCTTAGTTGAACAAGAGCCTAATTACTCTTATGTTACCGCTCGCCTCCTTATGGACCAACTCCGTACTGAGGCACTGTCTTTTACCGGCATTGCAGAAAATGCCACCCATACGGAAGTCACCGAGCTTTATCCAAACTATTTTAGAGCCTATATCGAACAAGGCATCGAACATCACTTATTAGATGAAAAATTACATCAGTTTGATTTAAATCGCTTAGGCCAAGCCCTGCAAGCCGATCGTGACTTACAGTTTACTTATTTAAGCTTACAGACTTTATATGACCGTTATTTTTTACATGTTAAGCAAACACGCTTTGAATTACCCCAAGCGTTTTTTATGCGGGTTGCTATGGGGCTGGCCTTAAATGAAGACGATCCCAATGCACGTGCAATTGAGTTTTATAACTTACTATCTTCATTTGACTACATGAGTTCAACGCCAACGTTATTTAACTCAGGCACCTTACGCTCACAATTATCTAGTTGCTACTTAACCTATGTACCCGATGATTTAGAGAATATTTATGGGGCCATCAAAGATAATGCCCTTCTGTCTAAATGGGCCGGCGGCCTGGGCAATGACTGGACCTCAGTCCGTGCAATGGGTGCGCACATTAAAGGCACCAATGGTAAATCCCAAGGTGTTGTGCCCTTTTTAAAAGTCGTTAATGATACTGCCGTTGCAGTGAATCAAGGTGGTAAACGCAAAGGCGCAGTATGTGCTTACCTTGAAACCTGGCACTTGGACATCGAAGAGTTTGTCGAATTACGTAAAAACACCGGTGATGAGCGCCGTCGTACGCATGATATGAACAGTGCCAACTGGGTTCCTGACTTATTCTTAAAACGAGTATCTGAAGATAAAGAATGGACCTTATTCTCCCCAGATGAAGTCCCTAACTTACATGATCTGTATGGCCGTGCCTTTGAAGACGCTTATGAGGCGTATGAAGAAAAAGCCAAACGCGGCGAAATTCGTAGTAAAACGCTTTCAGCCACGGGGCTCTGGCGTAAAATGCTCGGCATGCTCTTTGAAACTGGCCACCCTTGGATTACCTTTAAAGATGCTTGCAACCTGCGCTCACCGCAACAACACGCCGGTGTAGTCCACAGTTCTAATTTATGCACAGAAATCACTTTAAACACCTCGGTCGATGAAATCGCCGTCTGTAACCTTGGCAGTATTAACTTAATCGCCCATATTGACGAACATGGCTTAAACCTTGCTAAACTCAAACACACCGTGACGACTGCTGTGCGTATGCTCGACAACGTCATTGATATTAATTATTACGCCGTACCACAAGCACGCAACTCCAACCTTAAGCATCGCCCCGTTGGCCTTGGTATGATGGGCTTTCAAGATGCCTTATATCAGCTAGGCTACTCATATAGCTCAGAACAAGCAGTAGAGTTTGCCGACAGCTCCATGGAAGCGGTCAGCTACTTTGCCATTGAAGCCTCATGCAACTTGGCTAAAGAACGCGGTCATTACGAGTCTTATCCTGGCTCACTGTGGGATCAAGGGATTTTACCAATTGACTCGATTACTTTACTGCAAGAAGCGCGTGGGGAGTACTTACAACAAGATACCCAAACACGCATGAACTGGGACGAACTGCGCCAAAAACTCAAACAACATGGCATGCGTAACTCCAACGTGCTTGCCATCGCACCCACAGCGACGATTTCAAATATCTGTGGTGTTTCACAATCGATAGAGCCGACTTACCAAAACCTCTTCGTTAAATCCAATTTATCGGGTGAGTTTACCGTCGTGAATCCATATCTGGTACGTGAACTAAAAACACTGGGACTATGGGACAAAGTCATGGTCAATGACTTAAAATACTTTGATGGCAGCATTCAGCGCATTGAGCGTATTCCAGCAGAACTTAAAGAGCGTTATCAAACCGCCTTTGAAATTGAGCCACGCTGGTTGATCGATGCGGCATCACGCCGCCAAAAGTGGATTGATCAATCACAATCCTTAAATTTATATATTGCTGAAGCATCAGGCAAAAAGCTTGATATCATGTATCGCATGGCCTGGTTACGCGGTCTGAAAACAACCTATTACCTACGTTCTTTAGGTGCGACTGATACAGAAAAATCAACAATTCATGATGCCAAATTAAATGCAGTTCAAAAGCAAGATGACGCAACACCCTTAGCTCAAGTCTGCGCCATTGATGACCCAGACTGTGAGGCCTGCCAATAGGCAGCCTCATGATATATAACACAGATAGATTAACTTTAAATCAAGATCAGGGGGCCTTATGTCTTTAATCAATTGGGACGACTTTAGCACCGACAATAATAACGAGAGTACTGTTGCAAAAAAATCAGCGACTGCCACATCAGAACCTACTGTTGCAGCCGCCGTAGTGCCTGTTACTGCCAAAGAAGAAGAATCAACACAAGAAATCAATGCCAATGAACATGAAGCCAATACGGGTCTAGAAGCTCTAGAAATGGGTGCAGCACGTGTCACGGTTGATGCAAAACAAATGATCAACTGCCGCGCTGACCTAAACCAGCTTGTGCCCTTTAAATACAAATGGGCATGGCAAAAGTATTTAGATGCCTGTGCTAATCATTGGATGCCAAATGAAATTAATATGGCGGCAGATGTTGCCTTATGGAAAGACCCCAACGGCTTAACCGATGACGAGCGGACTATTTTCAAACGTAGTCTTGGCTTTTTCTCAACAGCAGATTCCCTGGTTGCTAATAATTTGGTACTCGCTGTCTATCGCCATATAACCAACCCTGAGTGCCGCCAATATTTATTACGTCAAGCCTTTGAGGAAGCGCTACATACGCATGCATATCAATACATCGTTGAAAGCCTAGGTCTTGATGAAGGCGAGATTTTTAACATGTACCGTGAAACACCGGTGGTTGCCAATAAATCTGCCTGGGTACTCAAACATACTCGGCACCTATCAAACCCTGACTTTAAAACCGGCACAACAGAAGCGGATCAACAACTGCTAAGTAACTTAATTGCCTTTTATGCAGTGACTGAAGGCATTTTCTTTTATGTTGGCTTTGTGCAAATGCTCTCTTTTGGTCGCCGTAACAAACTCACCGGCTCTGCCGAGCAAATCCAATATATTCTCCGCGATGAGTCCATGCACTTAAACTTTGGTATCGATGTGATCAATCAGATTAAGCAGGAGAACCCACACCTATGGAGCAATGAGTTTCAGGAGAAAATGCAAGCACTCATCCTCGATGGAGTAGAACTTGAAATCCAATATGCGCGTGATACCATGCCTCGCGGTGTCCTGGGGCTTAATGCCGCGATGTTTGAAGACTATTTAAAATACATCGCCAATCGCCGCCTAGCACAGCTTGGCTTAAAAGAGCAGTTTGATGGCATCACCAATCCTTTCCCATGGATGAGTGAAATTATTGACCTCAAAAAAGAGAAAAATTTCTTTGAAACACGTGTGACCGAATATAAAACCGGTGGTGTACTCAACTGGGACTAAACACTAAAAACCACACAGACCTGCTCGTTTTACGCTTTAATCCTAAAAGCTGTGCACTTATGCACGGTTAAAGCGAATGCCACCATAGCCAAAGTTTTTTGCATTGCGCGAGCAAGCTTCACAGATACAAAGCCCACAGGAGAGACATAGCGCTTTCCTGTTGAGCTAATTCGCAGCCAGCGCCATTTGCCCTCACCATCCTCAAAAAAATGCCATTCATCATCTTTTTTCGCCCCCGTTCCAACTGCCGCTGTTTTTACACTTGAGCTAGATAGTGATGATCTTGTTTTTAAACTTTGTAATGAGACCGGCTGACCGATCACCTTGCCCTCTCCAATGAAACCAACTCTCCCAGCGGCCTGGCGAGCGCTTTCTTCACTAGCAAAGCCTGCTTTCGCCATCTGTCGCTGTCCTTCTGCTGTGATTTTCAACCAACGCCACTTTGCATCATCTGCTCGAAAAAAATACCACTGCTCTGCTTTGTCCGCCCCAATAACGGCACTATCCTCTGCTACTTCACCCTCATAGCCAAACTGCTCTGCATGCTTTTTAGCGGCTGTTTCTACGACAAAGCCTACTGGTGAAACTGACCGCTGCCCCGCTGCATCAATATGCAGCCAACGCCCTGATTCGTCTTGAAAAAAACTCCACTCTATCGCGGATGATATCGTCCTGATAATACCCTTAAAATACCCGGCTTTATTTTATTAACATTTTAAAAAACAAACACTTGATTCGCCCGAATACTTGCATAAATTTTTAATGAACTTCAATTTCAGCTTTCTCTTAAAGATAGCTTAAGAATAGTTACTGTTTAATTTTTTTCTCACTTTACTTGATAAAATCATGTATTTTCGCCAAAATAGTCGAGTTTAAAAATTAAAATAGATAGCAATCATCAATGACCCCATTTCAAAAACAATTCGGCGAGCTTCTAGAAACAGCACGGCAACAAAAAATCAGCGCACGCAAGCTCGCGGCTCAAAAAGCTAAGCCCCAGCCCAAAGCCGCTTCCAACGCACAGCTAGAAAATCTTTTGGGGCGTTTTAATAAAACCCCTTAGCTGCGCTTCTCCAAGGAAAATAAAGGAAAAACACATGAAACTAAACCAAGAACAGATTCAGGCAGCACTAGCAAAGTTACCCAGTTGGCTGCAAGAGGGTGATAAAATTACTCGAACCATTCGTTTTCCGCTCTATCTTGACGGCATTCATTTTGTAACTCAACTTGCTGAGCATGCTGAGCAAGTGCAACACCACCCTGACCTTGCTATTCATTGGTGCAATATTAAAATTGACCTTAGCACTCATGATGTTGACGGTATCAGTCAAAAAGACTTTGATATGGCTAAATACATTGAATCTGCCTTGGCCAAATTTTTATAAGCATAAAAAAGACACTCATTACTTATCATGAATTTTTGCTTTTTTATGAGCGGCTGCTATAAAACATAATAATAAATCATCGAAATCACAAAGCAGTGATTCCCACACGGATGATACCAAGGATGGGATGCTTTTAATTATCTTGAGGCTAGCAGCATGACACGATCTGAGCTTATTGAACACATTGCAAAACGACAAAATCAGTTTGATGATATAAAAATAGAGCAAATAGTCAGATTGATTCTTGACCAAATGGCTCAGTCACTTATTAAAAATCAACGTATTGAAATACGTGGGTTTGGTAGTTTTTCTTTACATAAGCGGGACCCACGCAAAGCTCGCAACCCTAAAACAGGTGAATCTGTCGTCACTGAGCCTAAGCATGCAATTCACTTTAAACCTGGAAAATCCATGCGTGAGCGTGTTGATCAATCTAAGCATATCTATCCGATTCAAGAAGATAAAGATGATGATCATGATGATCATGATGATTGATTGAAAAACAAGAAAACTATTTTAACAAGCAGCGTTAATTTACCCCTGCGCGCAGTAAGTCACTATATAGTTTTAATAGCTCTTTATAGCGCGCCAGCCGCTTGGCATCTGCTGCCTTAATGTCCTTAGCTTGATCAAGGTAACGGCCACAACGCTGAAATAATATCTTTGTCCGTTTACCGCCCTGAGACATAAATGTAATAAGCGCTTGTGCAGCATTTAAGCTGATCGCAATATTATCGGGTAGCTCCGTCGCTGCCAATTCAAATAATTCCACCGCCTCTGCATATTGCTGACTTTTAAACATTTCAACCGCCAAATGATTAGCCTCATCGGGCGTAATTTCTGGACCATAATAAAATTCCCTAATTTTATCAATAACATTAGCTTCATTTCGATGGCGACACAGCAAAATCCTGATCATCAACTCGCCTTTGTGACCTAACTCGCTATAAAAGAAATCACGCGCCACGCTCACCTGATCCATCGGCTTCATTGAAGGGTGATTTTTATCATACAAATCAACAGCTTTTCTTAAATGATCCTGAGCCTTACCTTTTTCTTTTAAATGATTAAAAATAGCACCTTTTAATAAATGTAAGCGAATCATTAAGTCTTCACGCTCGCTATATGTCTCTTCCATCCCCTCCAAAAGATGCAAAGCCTCTTTACAAGGACGCATATCATCCAAACCATCCGCAGTCTTTTGATTTTGCTTTTGCAATTGATTGGCTAAACGTAAAATATCATCAGGATTTTTTTGAGGAGAAAATTTACTTAATCTCAATACATTGCGTCGCGCAGCCTCTGCAACTTCCACATCTTCATTTTGCTCAGCAATATCTGCCAATTTACGCTGTCTTGCTAACGAATTAGGTGAAATCGCCACCGCTTTCTCTAACACGGATTGAGCTCGCTTAATCTCTCCTTGCTTAATTAAAGCCTTCGCCAACCAATCACGCGCAACTAAATGCTCTTTATGTTCAGCAAGAATATACTTAAACTGAGTCGCCGACTCTTCATATTTTTCACTTAAATAATATATCTTGCCTAAGCCAATCCGTGCCCATAATGCTTCTCGTTTCTCTAAAATAGCCATAAATGCCTGACTGGCTTCAGGAAATTTATTTAAACGAAATAAAGTGTCAGCTTGTATTCTCTCACATTCATGCACAATATCACGAGATTCTGCCTGAGCAATTCTTATTTGACATAAACGCAACACTTGATCATGATCCGCTGCATCCAGCGCATCATTAATTGCCGACATGCTTTCACGTCGCTCCAAAATCATAGTCAGCCGATCAATAAATTCAGCCACATTAAAAGGCTTAATCATATACGCATCAGGCAAATGCTCTAAAGCCCCCATCACCATACCGGGGTTAGCCACTGCCGTCACCATCATAAACACGGCCGAGTACTTTAAATCTCCCCCATCACGCAGCTCACCCAGCACATCCATACCGTTTGGACCATCCCCCATGTTATAATCACACAAGATGATGTCATACTGAGTCACCTTCGCCTGAGCGATCGCCTCATAGCCATCCACTGCTTGATCTATATTGCTTGCACCGACCTTTTGCAGCATCGACTTTAATACCGTACGCATCGATTTAAAGTCATCAACGACTAAAATTTTTTTGTCTGCTAAGTCAATTTTCGGCATTAACAATCACAATCGTCTAAACACTCCCCTAACCGTCAATTATAGAATAAGAACGCAATGAACACGCTACACGCTACACTTTAAATTAAGTAAGGAGTGAAGTGAGAGATAAAGTCAGCTTGAAGTGGGCCTGCATACTCATTACATTGATTAAAAACATAAAATACATACTCGGGTTAGCACTTAGTATACTACTGCTCGCTTGCTCACCGTCCGAGCAACAAAAAACCTGGCAGCTTGGCCAAAATGTCAGCCAGCAAGCACATATTAGTAAAAGTATCAGATACATCCTCACCACTCCTACGAATGCACCCGTTGAGCTTTGGCAACTCGGTCGCTCTGCTCAAGGAAAATTTGCTTGGCGCTTTCCAAACAATATTGCCACCGGCTATACTCTCACTGATTTAGCCACCCCTCAGTCCTACGCGGTCATGGCGAATGGCCCTTATATTATCGTCTGGAGTACCCGCACTGGTAAAAGCTTAGCCTTCTGGAAGCTTCCTTTTAACATTAGAGAGATTAAAACATCACAAACCAACCAGCTTAGCCTAATTCGCACTGAATACGGCGAGGTCAAAATGATTAATCTACGCACAGGACAGATTGATTTTTCTATCCCAACTGCCAAAACAGACCCAGCCACGCACATCAGCCTCGCTGAAAATTCACATTATTTTGCAGTGGGTACGCAATCAGGCCGCGTTCACCTTTGGAACATGAAAAGCAAAACATTACTACACACTCTAAAATTAGGAAAAAAAGTATCCTTCTTAAAGTTTTCCAGTCACGGTAATAAAATACTCACCTCAACCTATACGGGTCTATCCCAAATTTGGTACACACGTTCAGGCAAACTCATTTCAACATTAAAGGCCAATGGTGATCTGTATAAAATACGCCAAGTCCCTGCACCAGTGACTGCTGCGCGTTTTTCAACAACAGATCGTTTGCTTGCAACCGGCTCACCTGGTGGTATTGTCAGAGTCTGGACAGTCAAATCCGGCTATATTCACCGACATTGGCAAATCCCATCACCCAGTTTTTGGGCACGTAAACACCCAACTGTTCTTGACCTTGCCTTCACCTCAAAAGCAAAATCAATCATCACTGTCACCAGTGAAAATAAAGCGGCACTTTGGCGACTTAATTAATTTCACCATCGTGGCACACGCCTTGCAGAAAAACACTAATAAACATTTAAAAACAAGGTCATTGTGATACCAATGAAAGCAACTATATCTAAAGACAGCAACAGCGAGACCAACATAAAAGATCAAATTTCTGCAAAGGCGAATGAACTGACACCGACTGAAGAAAATAAAGTGCGCGCTGCCGCATATGCAGAGCAGATTCTATCAGGACACAGCTCGAACAAACTTGCTGAGCTTAACTACTTAGAAGACTTATTTCAGCGTAAAGAAACTATCGCAAAGCGCGCCGAAGAAAACCACCGTCAAGCACAACAACTTCTTAATGAAAAAATGAGTGATAACCAATACCTTAAACAAAAAATTCAGCACACCGAGCAGGCACATCAGCGAGAGATGGGACATTTAAGCACAGTACAACATAAGCTCGCCCTGGCCGCACATGCTGCAATTAATCTAGCAGCACAAAAAAAACGCGATGAACAACGCGCCCAAGAAAATATCGATAAGTCCATTTCATCCTATCAAAATCTAATATCAAATCTACAAACACTGAAAAAAGCCAACGATTTAGAATTAAGCAAGGTGGAAAAACTCGTTAGAAAAACTGAAAAAGAAGCCCTCATTCAGCGTGAAGCTTCTAAGAAAGCTAAAAACAGTTCATTAATACTACGCCAACAGCTGGGAATAATAACTGGCAAGAGTAACAATAAACGTTAAACTCCCTCTAACACGGGCTGCAATACCTGAGGCAGAGTCACCTGACGCCCTAACGCCCGTTTGATTAACTGATATTTAATAAAATCTGTTTGATCTACGTATTTTAATCCCAAAGTTCTAAGCCAAACAATCGGCGCAGCACGCGTTGCGAACAATTCTTTAAACCCAGTCATCACCGCACTCGTAAGCAAATTATCCCCATAACGCGCACGCTCATATTTTTGCAAGGTCATCATGTGGCCAATATCACGCTTTTTTTGTCTCGCTGTTACCAAAACATCGACTAAACTCATCACATCCAAGAACCCCAAATTAACACCCTGGCCTGCTAATGGGTGAATGCGGTGTGCTGCATCACCAACGAGCGCGACACGTGGGCGTGCATAACCACAGGCATGCGCTGCACTCAAAGGAAAAGCAAAGCGTTTAGCAACCTCGTTGACCTGACCCAGCCTGCCAGAAAACGCATGCGTAAGCTCTTGCTTAAAAGCACTATCCGTTAAACTCAAAACACGCTCAACCTGATCTTGGTCAAGCGACCACACAATCGAGGAATAATACTCATCATCCAAAGGCAAGAATGCCAAAGGCCCTGTTGCCAAGAAGCGTTGCCATGCTGTTCTTTGATGTGATTTTTCAGTCACAACGGTAGTCACTAAGGCAGATTGTTGATAATCACGCGTACTGACAGGCCATGCTAACTGCTCACGCACCCAGGAGTGCACACCATCCGCACCAATCATAACCACGCTTTGCAAACACTCACCTGAGTTTAATGTCAAGCTCACGTGATCTTCTTGTATATCTAAAGCCTCAGCACAACAATCATCATATAAGGTGATATCAAAGCGCTCACGCTTAAGCTCTAATGCAGTTAATAACCCCTTAACAATCACATCATTCTCAATGATATGACCTAATACCGCCTCACCGGCCTCTGTCGCATTAAAGTCAATGCAGCCATCACCCAAGCCATCCCAAACACTCATCGCCTGATATGGTGCACAGCGCTGCTTAGCAATATGCGGCCAAGCGCCTACATGCTCTAAAAAGGTTTGGCTACATGGTGTAATGGCACTCACACGCGGCGCATACACACCTTTTTTAGGTGAATATTGATGATATTGAGCGCGTAACGAACTTTTCTCAATCACAGCGACACGAAAGCCTTGCATAGCAGCAAATAACGCCGTCGCCAGCCCCGTCATGCCTCCTCCCATCACCACAATATCAAATGATTTCATCATCATTACCTTATAGCTCTTACCGATTGATCTAATCCAAAGTGATCACAAAAACCCGCAATGGTCAATAAACCCGGCAGCTGATAGCCTACGGTTTTTTTCACACGCGCTTGGCGCAGCAGACTAACAAGTTCAAGATTCGATAGCCAAGTCCGACGCAAACGACCGACTACCGCCAGTGGGTTAGCAAACCCAGTCAGTAAGCAGTCTACATCATGCATAATATGCTGATTACGACGCTGCTTACTCTGGCTATAACGCGCTAACATTGCTGCTGAACCTAGCGCATCCTGGTCAAGAGCACAATCGATATCAATAAAACGATCAACTAAACAGGCTAAGTCATATAAACCTAAGTTCAGCCCCTGACCGCTTAATGGATGCAATGTATGCTCAGCATTCCCCAATAACACACAACGCTCACGCCACGCACTCTTTACAACCGTCTTTTTCAATGGAAAGACCATACGTCGCCCAATGGCGGTGCAACGACCTAAAGAATAACCAATCACCTCATACAAGCGCTCAATAAAGTCTTGTTCAGGCAAGGCCAGTAAACTCGTAATCTCATTGGTAGGTGCTGCCCAAAATAGTGCCAGCCGTCGCTCTGTTAATGGCAATAACCCCAAGGAACCTGATTGAGTAAACCGCTCAAACGAGCGTGATCGATGATCATGCTTAAGCTGTAAATTAACGACTAGGGCCTGCTGCTGGTAATCATATTGCTCGATTGGCATACCAGCCAAACGGCGTACCGTCGATGACGTTCCATCTGCACCAACCACAAGCTTGGCCGCTAGCTGTGTTTTCTGTTGATCCGTTTGCAAAGTCAATACAGCGTGATCTGCCTGATTAAAATCCAGCTGACATAATCTCATACCTTGTTGGTGTATCAGCGTACTTTGGCAGGAATCGCGACTAGATTGAGAGTGTATTTTCTCATTTAAGGCTTGTTGGATTTGATATAAAGGGATGACATAACCAAAAGCACGGTATCCTAATGCCTGTGCATCAAGACGTGTCTTCGACCACGCACCCTGCTCAGAAACTTCAATATGCTCAATCGGCTGTGCGCTTATCTGTAAGCATGACCACAACCCCAAATGCTTAAATAAACGGCAACTGGCAAGAGACAGAGCGATCGATCGTTGATCTAAGGCACTTAGTTGCACCTGATGCTCAGCAGGTAAAGCGTCGATCAATGCGACTTTAAAGTCAGTGAACTGCGCCAATGCCACGGCTAAACTCGAGCCGATGACGCCACCACCGACAATGGCAATATCCACCTCTTGCATACAACAATCTCAATGCTTAATTATTTAATGAACAGTCATCTGAGTCGCTTGACCAGAACCGGCTAATTCACTATGAACAAAAAGCGCCGCCATACGTACATATTCAGCAATCTCAGTATATGCCGCTTCATTTTCATTACTGTCTTCAATTGCTAAATCCAACTGCGCAACTTCAGCTAAATCTTTTAAGGTCGTCGCTAATTCACCTTCTTTATATTTAGCAATATTAACACCCGATAAATGCAAGCCAGTTAAAAAGCCTTGAGTCCAGGCACATAATAAACTCGCACGCTCAGTTAACGCAGCATTACCATCAGGTAACAGCAGAGCAAAAGTAAAATCACCCGCAGAGAGCTGCTCCCAGCTTACTTTAAACAATGCCTCTAACTGCTTTAACTGCTCTTTGGCCATGATATTACTAAAAAGATCACTTTCAGCATCAAGGTGAGCTCCCGTAAATATCGCTTTTTCTAACCATAATTTACAGGTTAAATTACTTTGACTCGCCAACATACCAATCAGCAGGCCATGCACATCTGCTGCACTCATCCCTTCAACGCCTAAGGCTTGCAGCACATGATCTACCGTTTTAAATTCAACTAATGCTTGACTCATTTTAGCTTATCTCCTCGCCACTCACGCCAATATCCTACCACCAGCTCAAATCGGTATCCAATAATTCATCACCTAGCCCTTACATTGACCTGGCAATCAACAGCTTCTACCCTAGAGATATAGGGAATAATAAAGGGTATCTATATGGATGAGCTCAAGCTTGCAGCCTTAACACGTGATATTAGCAAGATAATTGAGCTCTGTGAGCAGCTCAAAAAAGAAAATTTCGCTTTAAAAACACAAAAAAATGCCCTCATTACAGAACGCTCACAACTACTTGATAAAAACCAAGTAGCCAAAACACGTATTGAATCTATGCTGCTTAGGCTAGAAGAGTTGGAAAAAGCAAATGCCAAAGCAAGCACCTAAATACCCCGCCATTGTCAAAGCAATCAAAGTCCTTGATAAATACTATCAGGTTAACTGTCCTCCCGATCAATATCGCGCACTGGAAGAAGCGGCTCTACTACTCGACGATAAAATGCGTCATATCCGCGACAGTGGCAAAGTCATCGGTGTCGAGCGCATTGCCATTATGGCAGCCTTGAATCTCGCCCATGACTACCTTAAAAACATGAACCACCGTGATGATTATATTGATGATGTAAATCAACAACTTGAACAATTAGAGCATAAAGTAAAACAAGCCCTTCGCTTTTCTAGTGAAAAAGAGATATAATACTAATCAGTCCTACTGTCGTGTACGAGATAGGGTAAACATCTTGAGCCGATATCGCACATGCCGGGAGTTGAATAAAGTGCTGTGAGCCTGCTTGCCAAGAAGCAAGACGCCTAATGCACTAAAGGAGACACCCACCTAGTTTTACTGGGTTCAATGCTGCGCACCTTAACGGCACGATGGAGGACTTTTACTCCCCTTCTATATAATTAATAACAATACAAAATGACCACTAAACAACAGCTGCGCCTCAAAATGCGTAAGATACGCCAATCACTCTCTCTTGCCGGTCAGCATCAAGCTGCAGAGTTATTTAAAAAGCAATTAATTAATAGTAAAGCGTTAAACTCAGCCAAACATATTGCCCTGTATCTACCCCATGATGGCGAAATCAATCTTACACCAACCTTACATTGGCTATGGCAACAGCAGAAACAATGTTATCTCCCTATTGTGCCAACTACCGGCAAAGTCCTTACTTTTGGCCATTATGAAAAAAATACGACTCTAACCGCAAACCATTACGGCATTCATGAGCCAGTCACAGAACATATCCTAAAGCCATCACAACTGGATGCAGTCCTTCTTCCACTGGTTGCCTTTGATAACGTTGGCAATCGCTTAGGCATGGGTGGTGGGTATTATGATAGCAGCTTTGCCAAACTCACCGATCAAGTGACCTTAATTGGCTGCGCGCACCACGCTCAACAATTAGAGGCTCTGCCTATCAACAGCTGGGACCTTCCTGTCCATGCGATTATCACTGATCAGTGCTTTTATATATTTTAGTGAATAAATATAAATTAATATTATAGGTATAATAATGAAATATTGGCTGATGAAATCTGAACCCGATGCCTTTAGTATCGATGACCTACAGGCACTGCCCAAACAAACGGATAGTTGGGACGGTATTCGCAACTATCAAGCGCGCAATATGATGCGTGATGAGATGAGTGTCGGCGATTTAATCTTTTTTTATCACTCAAATTGTAAAACACCCGGCATCGTTGGCATCATGAAAGTCGCCAGCCCACCCTATCCAGATCACACCCAATTTGATCCTGAATCTAAATATTACGACCCCAAAGCAACCACCGATAAACCACGCTGGATCATGGTCGATATTACCTTCGCTGAAAAATTTAGCCACACAATCTCACTGAACACACTCAAGCACGCCCCTGAACTGAGTGAGATGGCCGTTGTTAGAAAAGGCAATCGACTCTCTATCACCCCTGTTACTACCCATCAATGGGAATTTATTCTTTCCCTACACAAATAACTTTAAATCACTCAATTATCACCTAAACTAAAAAATAAAGGACCTTTTTTTAGTTCTAGCGTGGTTTAACATGAGAATGTCTGCTTCTAATCTTAATAGCTTAACCATCAAGCTACTTGGCATTTCTAGCATTGCTGCATTTTTAATTGTCAGTGCAGGGTTTTATGGCCTGAGTAGCTCTTGGTCTTCAATGAATGAACTTAGCCGTATTATTGAAGTTGATCAAGCCCATGAGCGTTCGGTATTAAAAATCAGTGTGAAATTTAAAGAACAAGTTCAAGAATGGAAAAACATTTTACTGCGCGGCTATGACAGAAAAAAATTTAACAAATATCTAGAAAAATTTAAAGATAAAGAAAAACAAGTCGCAGAAGAATCAACCACACTACTCCAAGAACTTCAAGGCCCATCGAATAAAACCGCACATCAATTGCTAGCAACCTTTATCAAAGATCATAAAGTACTTGCAGAAAAATACCGTCAAGGTCTAAGGCAATTTGAAGCCAGCGGTTATGATAGCAAAACCGGGGACAAGGCTGTCTCTGGTATAGACAGAGTCCCTCTACATACCTTAACAACAACAGCAGACACTATTTCTAAGCAGCTAGCAACAACATCACAAGCGGCTCTTAAAAAGAAACAGCAAGTGGTTTTATTCACCCTGGTTTTAATTATTGTTGCTATCATTGCAGGTGCTGCCACCTATGCTATTTTAGTTCGCCGCTTAATCATTCGTCGTGTTCACCTTTTAGTGAGCGATCTGGAGCATATTACCGAAGGTGATTTCACTCATCAGTGTCAGCCCTTAGGTGAAGATGAAATCGGTAAAATTGGCACAGCGATAGAAACGCTGAAAAACAAAATGGGCGCCCTAATTTCCGAAATTAACCTTATGACCCAGCAAGTCAATAACTCTTCTGCAACCATGTCCAATATGATGAGAGAAGCACAAGTTCAGCTCACCGAACAAGCCAGTGAAGCAGAGCATATTCAAAGCTCAATGACAGCAATGAATGATACGATGAAAACGGTTGTTTCAAAAGCAGAAGAAGTTGCAAAATCAGCCAGAGATGCCGATCAAAAGTCTCACGAAGGCCAAAAGGTCGTCAATGCGACACGAGAAACCATTGACAGTTTAGCAAAAGAAGTAGAAACCACCGCGCAAGTTATTACCTCACTCAACGAAGCCAGTAATAATGTCGGTAGCATCCTTGATGTCATTAAAGGCATTTCTGAGCAAACGAATATGCTCGCCTTAAATGCTGCCATTGAAGCGGCACGGGCCGGTGAACAAGGTCGCGGCTTTGCGGTTGTAGCCGATGAGGTCCGTGGCTTAGCACAACGTACTGGAGACTCCGCAGAGCAAATCTATGACCTAATCGAGCAGTTACGCTCTCATGCCCACAACGCAGTTGAGGCCATGGATAAAGGAAAAGAACGTGCCGATGCCAGCGTGCAGCAATCAGAAAAAATGTCAGAACTACTTACCTCGATTATCACCATTGTTTCTGAAATTTCAGCTACCAACGCTCAGATCGAATCATTGATCAAAGAGCAAAGCAACTCCTTTAGCGTTGTGACTCAACAAGTCAGCAAAATCAACACATTATCCAAAAATACCACAGCGAAGACAGGCGAAACCACCGTCCATAGCCAAGAACTCTCAGAACTTAGCGAAAGCCTATCCACATTGCTCAAACAGTTTAAACTCACAAGTACAAGCTTAACTGATACTTCTTCAAGCGAAAAGTCAGCCCACTAATAAACAATAAGCCGCGATTACGGCTTATTGCTTGAACTATCATTAACAATTAAAAATACTGATGCCAATTATGGCTAACATCACCCATAGCAATTAAATAAGGATTATGTAAATCCTCTTTTTGGTTATATTTTAGGGTTTTAAACTGAAAGTCAGTAATATCACCACCCGCCTCAGATAAAATAATGTGAGCTGCTGCCATATCCCATTCACTGCTTGGTACTAATCTTAAACAAAGATCAGCCCGCCCTTCAGCAATTAAACATAACTTTAAAGCACTGCCCATTTTTTCAATCGAATACTGTGGAAATTGGCGAGTAAATTTAGCCAAACGCTCAAGATCATGCCAATGACCGGCCACCAAACGAATTTTCTCACCCTGCTGATAAGGCTGGCTGCAAATACGCACAGCGGGCTGATCACCCTGCTGGACAAAAGCTCCATTTCCTGCACAAGCAAAATAGCATTGACCTGTCACCGGCACATAGACCACCCCTAAAATCGGCTGGCCATTTTCAATAAGAGCTACATTAATCGTAAATTCATCATTACCACGAATAAACTCCCGAGTGCCATCCAAAGGATCAACTAGCCAATAACAAGACCAATGTTCGCGCTCTGAAAAAGGAACATTCACACGTTCTTCAGAAAGAATAGGGTAGCGCGGCGCAAGTTCTGACAAACCTTTCATTAGAATTTCATGTGACTCTAAATCTGCTGAAATCACCGGTGTTGCATCCGCCTTGATTGCAATTTCCACAGAATCTAGATTTTTATAGACATCAAGTACACGGCAGCCTGCTTTTTTGCTTAAAGCAATCACACCATCGAGTAAAGCTTGTTTTTCCACTCTTTCTCCACTATTTCTCCAAACCACTATCGACTTAAAAAGTCTTTTACCATATATAAAGCAGCAACACTGCGTGCTTCATGAAAGTCCTCTTGCATTAATAGCTTTTCATAATTTTCAAAAGGCCATGACACAATTTCAAGCTCCTCTGGTTCATCGCCCACTAATTTTTCGACATACAAGTCCTCAGCAACAAAAACTTGAATTGAGTGACCAAAGTAACCCGGTGCCAAAGTCATTGTTTTTAATCCCGTCAACGTTTTTGCGCCATACCCTACCTCTTCTTTTAGCTCTCTATTCGCTGCCTGTTCAGCCGTTTCTCCCATATCCACTAAACCTTTGGGAAAAGCCAATGTATAATCATCCACGCCAGCTGCATATTCACGCACGAGTAAAAAGTGATCTTTATCCAAAACAGGAACAATCAGCACCGCACCATTATGATGCTTTGCACGCGGAATCCGTTCATACTGACGCAATTCATTATTACTAAAGCGTAAATCAATTTGCTCTATGGAAAAAAAACGACTTTGTGCAACAGTTTCACGTTTTAAAATCTCAGGCTTCTTCTTCATCGCTACTCTGTTCCATTAGACTCTTTGCCCAATTATACCAGTGTTAAGCCGCTTTGAAGAGCACTATTGATTGCGCAATGCATAAGATGCTTCTGCTATACTATGCTAAAATTTAGGGGGATACTTAAAATGACAGAGAAGACACGAGAGCCAATACGCCTAGATAAATGGCTATGGGCAGCGCGCTTTTTCAAAACACGCGCGATTGCAAAAGCTGCTATAGAGGGAGGCAAAATCCATTGTAATGGCCAACGCATCAAACCTAGCCACAAGGCAACAATCGGCGCAACCTTGGTAATTCGCCAGGGCTTTGCAGAAAAAACCATCATTATTCAAGGCATTTCCAACCAAAGACGCAGTGCCAGCGAAGCATCCTTGCTCTATAGTGAAACAGCAGAAAGCCAAGCAAAACGAGAAAAACAAGTCACTGAACGCAAAGCCTATGGCCAAACCACCCATGAGGGTCGACCTGACAAAAAACAAAGAAGACAACTTATCGAATTAAATAGAAAAAATCTATAAATAGCTCAGCCGAATACTGAGCAATTATTTACTAACCCACTAAATTCATTTTAGTGTCATTGTTTAGTGCATCTGAGTAGTTCTGAGTAGTAATGCAACATAGCTTCAGCGCCTGCTACCAAAGGAGCTTCCTCATCTACCTCCATACTTTCATACATGAGCAATGTAGATTGACGTGTTTTTCTTATGACAGACTCAAAGATAAGTAGATTCGAAAAATTACTCTCTATTGCAGGCTTTAAAATAATTATCTGGGCTTTTTTATTTTGCATGCACTCTATAGATCGATCAAAGAAGCTCTCTAAGTCTTTATAGATACGGAAATCACCTTTTACTTTAAGCCTTAAGCTATCGATATCACCTGCATAAACTTCTTGAGTTACAAATGAGCCACCTGTAAATATTGCAACAACATAAGCAGCATGATAAGGGTAACCTCCATAACATACTAAGATATACAAAAAATTTAAAAAAAATTTATAGCTTAATATTTTTAAGCACTAAGATATAAATTTACTTGCATAGCACTTTCACTAATTTTTTGGATTCCATGTAAATTTTCTTGAATATCATATGATTCTTTTTTGCGCTCAAATAAAAGCCAACTACCTGTTGTATGCTTATGATAAATATTCGCAACAATACCAACTAGAGAAATGTGAGTTAAAAAGTTCACTAATACCTTTAAAACTTTCCTTAACCTCTCGCAACTTGAATCATCTAGTGCAGCCTTACACTCTTCAGAACAGTTTTTGATACTCTGCTGATACTCTTCCCGAGCTTTATTACTATGCTCAGGACCAGCTAAGGTTGACTCCACATACTTATAAACAGCCTTAATCGCCTTTTCTTTGAAAGTTTTAATTGCTTTAGGTTGGTTTCCTCCCTGCTCTAGTAACTGACAATCACCTTCAATTTTATCTTCGGCAAGTTTAGCGATTTCAAGCATGTTTGTTACTGGCTCAAAAGCTTTTTGCTGCTGACTTGACAATCGATAAGTAAAATAAGCGATTAGATTCCGATCATTAGGATATTGGTCATTCAGCTCATTAGCTGCATTAAATAAAAAATAAAACCCTTGATGAAAGGTAAATTCGATCGGGCTATAGTCTATACCATATTTTTTACAAAACTCCCTTGAATCACTTTCTCTAAGCAAGTCAGATTTTAGCTGTTCTAGCGCATCAATTGTTTGAATATTATATTCTTTAATTAACTCTTTTAAATTCTTAAGCAATGCTCTCTGACCATCCTTGCGCATGATCGACTTTAATACTTGTTCATCACCTTCTGAAAATAGTTTATACTCAAACTCAGCTTTAGTTAAGGGCTCTCTCTTTAGTAACTCTAATAATTCACAAATTAAACTCATAATAAAGTTTCTTCTATAAAGTTAATAATTAAAACAACATGATGAATTTAGCTATACCTTGAAGTCATTCTTAATCTGTGGAAAAATGACTTAGCTACTACTTTGGCGCAAACAATAAGCAGCCTCAGTTAATCAACTTAACATCAAAAAACTTAAATTGATACTTTAATTAAAAAAATAATTAAAATTTATTAAATATTTTGTTAAAATATAAATATACTATATATTTGAATATGCAATAATTTTTGTTCTAGGTTTTTAAAGGCTAGAACAAAAACCAAAGTCAATGAAGAAATATCTGGCATCATGTCAACAAATTAAGTGATGCCCTTTATAACTCACCTTACGCACAGGTCATAAACATTTTAATCGCCTAAGCTCTTCAAAAGCTATTTGATTTGACCGCACAAGTAATTTATATTTGAGTGCAAAGTGGTTAAGTTGTGCTTTTACACTCAATGTTTCTAGTTTACAAAATGCCACGATTGATGCAAAAATATGGTTGCATTGTGACCGAACAGTTTTAGT
>NZ_AMFF02000021.1:0-30718 GCF_000297215.2 Piscirickettsia salmonis LF-89 = ATCC VR-1361 | reverse complement strand
AGACAAATGTTGTCAGATGATTTAAGCTTGTCAGATCATATCTGGAGTTTTACAACTAAGACAATGAACCGAAAAATCAACATCAGACAAATCAGTTAAGTAAGCAACGTGATCTTCTCGTGATATTTCTTCTACTTCTAAAGAAAGACCATTTTCAAAAAATAATTTCAAGGCTCAACCCTCAAATAAAATAATAATTAAAACTATTTTTAACATTAACTTTCAATGATTTATTTTAACTTAAAAATAATTTAACAATATTTAAGAGTAAATATAAATTATGGTAATTATATGTTAAGAATCAATTTTATTCGTCACTTTTTCAAAATTAGAAAAATATGCAATGGTTAGATACTTGATAAGCCTTATTAACATCATGATATCACGCCATACCCCAGCCAGTTGCCTAGTAATTTAAAACAGTGCTAGGGTATCAGTTAAGTGTTTAAATAAAGGCAGTGTTTAACAATGACAGCGCGTGACTTAATCGGTTATGGCCCAACGCCAACTCATCCACAATGGCCTAATCAGGCTCGCATTGCCATTAATTTCGTTATCAATTATGAAGAGGGCGCTGAGAGCAATATACTTCATGGTGACTCTCAGTCAGAGCATTATCTTACTGATTTACCGGGTATCTCTCCTTTATCAGCTCAGCGTCACTTATCCAGCGAATCCATGTTTGAATATGGCTCACGTTGCGGCATCTGGCGCCTGTTAAGGCTATTTGATGACAAAAATATTCCAGTGACGCTCTTTGCCACCGGCTTAGCCCTGGAACTTAACCCTTTACTTTGTGATTATCTCAAAGATAGCACTCATGAAGTTGCAGGCCATGGTTATCGCTGGCTTAACTACCGTGATTTTACTAAAGCAGGTGAAAAAATTCATTTTCAAAAAACCTTAGATATTATCCAGACAAAAACTAAAAAAAATGTTGCAGGATGGTATACTGGACGTCGCAGTCCATTCACTCGCGAGCTCATTATCGAACACGGTCTTAAATACGACTCAGAAAGTTACAATGATGATTTACCCCACTGGCTCAAACTCAAAGAAGGCTCACCTCATCAATACTGTCATTTAATTATCCCTTATACACTTGATTGTAATGATGCTCGCTATGCTATACAACCTGGCTGGAATTCAGGGGAAGACTTTTTAAATTATCTTAAAAATACATTTGACCATCTATATCAAGAAGGGATAACAGCGCCTAAAATGATGAGCATTGGTTTGCACCCTCGCCTGTCTGGTCGCCCTGGCCGCAGTGAAGTCATTAAAAAATTTCTTGATTATATTTTATCCCATAAAAATACCTGGCTCTGCAAACGCGAAGAAATAGCAAATCATTGGTATACTCATCATGCTATAACTTAAAATATTTAAATATAAAACTATTAATTAATAATAAAAATTAAGGGGCAACACATGGAAAATTACCTAGTCTCAACCATGACAGAAGCTGAAGTACAAATTGCAATCGATTGGGCAAAAAAGGAAGGCTGGAACCCAGGACTTAATGATGCAAAATGTTTTTATCTATCGGATTCTCATGGATTTTTTAAAGGAGAACTCAATGGTGAAATTATCGCTGTAGGTAGTGCTATTATTTACGATTCTAGTTTTGCTTTTTGTGGTCTATATATTGTCAAAGAAGGATTTCGCGGTAAAAGTTATGGCTTACCAATCACTCAAGCCCGTTTAGACTATGTTGGTGACCGCTATGTTGGCTTAGATGGCGTTCTCGATAAAATAGCAACCTATGAAAAGATTGGTTATAAAGAAGCCTATTGCAATGCTCGCTTTGAACTGCTGCAACCGGTTTACCAAAGTACTTTAGAAAAAGTAAATATTTTTAATATTACCGAAGTGCCATTGCAACAATTATTAGACTATGATCAAGAATGCTTTCCTACTTATCGCGAGCAATTTTTAAAACATTGGGTCAATCAGTCTGGAGCATTTTCTTATGGATATATGGATAATAACCAATTACAAGGCTATATCGTTATGCGCCCATGTTATCGAGGTTATAAAATAGGACCGTTATTTGCTGATGATTTTGAACAGGCCGAAGCATTATTTCTAGCCGTCTGCGCCCAAGCTAAGAGCTTCCCTATTTATTTAGATATCCCCTTACCCAATAAAGCCGCGCAAAAGCTTGTTGATAAATACCAGATGAAACAAGTCTTTGCAACTAACCGCATGTACCGCAATGGCCAGCCAGATATTAACTTAAATAAAGTATTTGGCATTACAACGTTTGAATTGGGGTAACACCCCTCTCCATGAACGACGGCTCTAATATTTCCTCTATTATTTTTTTCAATCTATAAAAATAAAAAACCATATAGCTAGACACCTTGACTCACCATTGATAAATCAAATAAGATTTAATCTCACATTAACTTAGATAAATGATACGTAAGCGTCGCTACATCCATGGCTCGCAGCGAAGGATATTAATGCTCGATTTTCTAATAAAACTACTCTTCGGAACCAAGTTTATAATAACACGGAACGTAGATGATATCTTTTATAATGAAGACCTATCAAACAGAAAAATATTAGAAAAATATATCAGTCTAAAATTAACAGATCAGGAACAAATAAACTCCATATCTTCAAATATAAATATATTTAAAATATTATATTTAGCTAATAAGTTTAAAAATAATTGCAGTATAAACGGCAAAACAAACGAAATATCATTCACCCACTTTGGGAGTATATTTAATGTAATTCCATTTATTTCCCTAGCTTTATATATAATATCTATTTTAACAATTACTTACATAGCAATTTCAAAGGTGGCACATTTATTTCATGGAAGTTTACTTTTAATAAATAAAGAAACAGATCTTATTTCCTTTATATTTACTATCACGTTTGTTTTAAGTGTAATTTTTACATGCTCTTTCTTAATTATGCTAATGTTTCGCTCTATTATTACCCATAACAATTCAGAAACGTTTCATCAAACTTTACAAACTGCCTCAGAACAAGAGATTGTATTAGCTTGCCATATATACGAAAAATACACAAATAATCACTCAAATGAACTACTATATTATTTACCTATTCCTTGGGTTAAGTATCAAATAAATATTAGTAAGCACCTTAGATGTTTCATTCCTCATCGAGTAAAAAACAAGAAAATTAACAGTATTAAATAGCAATACAAATATATTTTTAATAGTTCAACTACTAGGAGATAAAAGCCTGAATGAAAAAAACCAGGATTTTTTTCATTCAATCTATGAAAATCTACTCAACCACCCCACCTTGCGCTTGCAAATCAGCATGATATGAAGAGCGTACCATTGGCCCGCAAGCAGCATTGCTAAAGCCAATGCTATCGGCAAATTGTTTATATTCATTAAACTCAGTAGGCGTAACATAACGGGCAACTGGTATATGAAAACGCGAAGGCTGTAAATATTGACCGACAGTGAGCATTTCCACATCATGATCACGTAAGTCCTGAATCACTTGAAATACTTCCTCACGCGTTTCCCCAAGCCCCACCATAATGCCTGATTTTGTTGCAACATGTGGATTGCGCACTTTGTATTGCTTAAGTAAGTCCAGTGACCATTGATAATCTGAGCCTGGGCGTGCTTGGCGATATAACCGTGGCGCAGTTTCTAGGTTATGGTTAAAGACATCCGGAGATTCAGCAGTCAACACATCCAGAGCAACGCCCATGCGGCCGCGAAAATCAGGCACTAAAATTTCAACGCGAGTATCCGGGCACAAAGCGCGCACCTCACGCACACACTCAGCAAAGTGATTTGATCCACCATCACGCAAATCATCACGGTCCACTGATGTAATGACCACATATTTTAACTGCATTTCTTTAACAGACTCTGCCAAATGTTTGGGCTCAGCCGTATCTAAAGCATCCGGGCGGCCGTGAGCAACATCACAAAAACTACAACGACGGGTGCATTTATCACCCATAATCATAAAGGTCGCCGTACCATGACCAAAGCATTCAGGTAAATTCGGACAAGCAGCTTCCTCACAGACACTATGCAATTTACGATCACGTAACCGCTGCTTTAACTCAGCCACTTTATTATTCGTCGGGAGCTTCACCCGAATCCAATCCGGCTTTGGCAAGCGCTCAGTCGTCGGCTCAATTTTTACTGGAATTCGTGCTAATTTTTCCTCACCACGCTGTTTGCGATACGGGTCTTTTTTTACTTTTACTTCACTCATTTGTCCCATCCAACTGTATGCTCGATCGCTGTATACCCTAAACGTGATGACAATTGTTCAACCAAAGCATGTGCAGCAATATCAATAGAATCTGGACCACCCAATTGGCTGACCTGTGTTACTTGTAAGCCTTGATAACCACATGGGTTAATGCGTTCAAAGGGCTCTAAGTCCATATTCACGTTTAAACTGAGGCCATGATAGCAACAACCACGGCGAAACCGCAAACCTAGCGCTGAGATCTTCGCCTCATTTACATACACCCCAGGTGCTTTATCACGAAAATGACTGTCAATTCCCCATGATTTTAAAATAGTTTGCACTGAAGACTCAATCAAGCAAACCAAACCACGTACACCCACTTTTAAGCGATTAATATTCAACAAGCAATAGACCACCAGTTGGCCTGGGCCGTGATAAGTAATCTGCCCACCTCGATCCGTCTGTACAATAGGAATCTCACCTGGGTTTAAAATATGCTCACTTTTACCAGCCTGACCTTGTGTAAAAACAGGCGGATGCTCAACCACCCAGAGCTCATCCGCACACAACTCAGTACGGTTATGAGTGAATTCTTTCATCTTCTGCCAACTTTCCTGATAAGGTACCTGCCCCAGTTGGCGTGCAATCAACGGCATCTTCATCATAGCCCTCCGCATTTAGAGGACTTTATTATGCCAGAGCTTTCTCCTGCTGATAATAGTCAATCATCGCGCGCCACACCGGACCTGGCTTGCCATCCGCAATCCTCTGCTGATTAACGAATACAACTGGCTGCACTTCACGACTGGAGCTGGTCAACCACACTTCATCAGCGCTTAGCAGTTCATCGATACTAATTGGGCTTTCTTGGCAGTTTAAACCATGCTGCTTTGCTAAATCCAACATACATTGGCGGGTAATGCCCGCGAGAATATTATCTTTGGGAGGCGTTAAAATTGTATTATTTTTAAAGATAAAGACATTGGATGAGGTCGCTTCAACAATAGTATTGCCACGCATCAACAAAGCTTCTGTAGCATGGTGATCACAGGCATATTGATTCGCCAGTGCATTGGGTAATAAATTCAAAGACTTAATGTCGCAACGCTGCCAACGTTCATCGTTACAAGTCACCACACTCTCACCGGCATAATCAGCAGAACTATAATCTAGTGAAGCCAAAGGCATGCTATAAGCAAAAACAGTCGACTCTATTTGATCAGGGAAAGCATGACTGCGTATCGGCGCATCACCACGAGTCACCTGTAGATAAACCGCCTGATATTCCCTTAAACTCTCTTTATTGCTATCAATCAACTGATTAAGTAAATCTAACCAGTCTGCTCTGGTAAGCGGGTTTTCAATACGTATTTGATCCAAGCTATTTTCTAGGCGTAACAGGTGTGCCTCACCTTTAAAAAGACGGTGATTATATACTGGAATCACTTCATAAACGCCATCACCAAATAAAAAGCCACGGTCCAAAGGTGAGACTTTCACCTCATCAAGTGGCATAAACTGACCATTATAATAAGCCTGCATAGATAGTTTCCCCTTTAACCAAATAACTGATGAAAAAACAAACTAACTCGCCCGGAAACTCGGGTCCACATACCACCTTCTGTAGCACCATTTAGGGCCACTAAGGGCTTTTCTAGAATTGTCTTTCCTTTAAAACTGATCACTAACCTACCATAACTTTGACCTTGAAGCACCGGCGCTTTTAAATAAGGTGTGATCGTTAAAGCCGCTGCCAAGTCTTTCGCTTCCCCATAAGGAACAGCAAGATACAGGTTCTCTTTTAAACCCAATTTAACCTGCTCTGTCACACTTAGCCATACTTTCGGTGTTGCAATCACCTGATCTTTTTTATAAAGCAAACGGTTTTCAAAAAAGCGAAAACCATAGGTTAATAATTTTTGGCTCTCGTTGACACGAGCTCGCTCACTTTTGCTACCCATCACCACAGCAATTAAACGCATACCATCCCGCTGTGCTGAAGAAATCAAGCAATACCCCGCATCTTTGGTATAACCGGTTTTTACCCCATCTGCCCCTTCAAAATGCCAAAGCAAGCGATTACGATTCGGTTGTTTAATACCCGACCAAGAAAACCATTTTTGCGAATACAATTGGTACTCTTTGGGGTAATTTTTAATCAGATCACGCACCAAAATACTTAGATCACGCACCGTTGTCTTGCCCTTAATATGCGGCAGCCCCGTTGTATTGGTAAAATTTGTCTGTAACATGCCCAAACGCTGCGCCACCCGGTTCATCAAAACAACAAAAGCATCTTCACTGCCTGCGACATATTCAGCGAGCGCAACGGTTGCATCATTACCTGATTGCACCACCATTCCTTGCAGTAAGTCTTTAACACTCACGCTATCACCGGCTTTAACAAACATCCGTGAACCGCCTGTCTTCCAAGCCTTACGACTAATACGTACCTTATCGGTCTCTTTAATCTTGCCATTGCGTAATGCTTCAGCGACGACATAATACGACATGACTTTTGTCAAACTAGCAGGTGATAAACGCTCATCCGGATTACCACTGGTTAATACCTGACCACTATTATAATCAACCAAAATCCAAGATTTAGCATGAACACGAATAGGTGGCACCATATTCCTTGGTAAAGACAAATACATTTTACTTGGATAATTTAATGTTGGGGCCAATGTTTTTTCTGCTATTATCTTAGTCTTAGCCGTTGTTGTCCCATTTCCCTCTTGGTTCGCTGCAAATGCCGTAAAACTTAATCCTGTTGCTGTTACTATTAGAAGCAAGCTTCCTGCTACACACAATAACCCGCGTGTTTTTCTCATTGGGATCCCTCCAAGCCTGTTGCGTATTTACTAAATGCTATTAAGTCATCACAATCATTGTACCCTGATAACCATTACGGCTTAATTTAATCTGCAATGCGAGTGTTTCCTTTAAGCTCATTAATGGCCCTACTCTTATAATATTAAACCCATTTTTGTGTTTAATATAAGCTTGATAACTACCAATCAATGGCCGCAAGCCCGCTATTGTCGTCATAGCATCATCATATTGCTTAAACGCTGCAATTTGCAGGTAACGTACAAAGCCTGGATTAACTTGACGAGTTGTTTGACTAGATAGTGCACTGCTTTTTAGCTCACTTGATACCTTTAACGAGTTTAAATTTAGTGAGGGTGATGCTTCTACCGATACTGATTGAGAGTTTAGCCTGGGCATTGAGGCTGTTTGGTCAGCAAGGTCAGTAGCATGACTTGATTGGATCTGTGAAAATGCAGTCGGTACTAATGTTTCTACTGGTGCCAGTGCCCACAGGCTACTATAGGTGAGCATGAACAAATAAAAAACACGAACAATACACTTGACTAGTTTTTTCACAAGCAGCCCTAATTTATAAAACACTTAAAATTTGAAACTACATTAACACTAAAACTTAAAATTAATAATTTTCTATTTTTAAGAGCCTTTTGAGTGGCTTTCTTTCAGTGCTAAATGACGATAATGAGCAATGTCTTGACTCAAATCATACACCGCCATTGCATATTTTTGACTGTGATTATAGCGTGTGATAGCATAAAAATCCTGAAAAGCCAGCCAATACTCAGGACCATTTTTACCATCTAACTCAATAAGCGCTGCCTTTAAACTAGGATCAACTTTTTCCTGAGACTGAATACCAAACTTAGCCAACTCAGTGACTGTATATTTTGGTTCAATACCCATTTTAATAATAGTATTAAATTGATCACCGGATATTTTTGCTTTCACTGCAATTGGTTGATTACCTTGCCAACCATGACGTTTAAAATAATTCCCAATACTGCCGATCACATCAGCATCGTTGCTAAATAAATTTTTATGACCATCACCAGAAAAGTCTACCGCATAATAACGATAGCTACTTGGCATAAATTGCGGTAACCCTAGCGCTCCAGCATAAGAGCCTTGAACTTGCATCGGGTTCATTTTCTGATCACGCATAAGTAGCAAAAATTCAGTCAATTCACGCTTAAAAAACTCACTGCGCCGCTTATAATCAAACGCTAACGTTGTTAACACATTAAAGGTTGGAAAACCACCGACATTTTTTCCATAAGAGCTCTCTACACCAATAATGGCTAAAATAACCTGTGGTGGCACACCATACATACGCTCTGCTCGCCTTAATGTCTGCCGATTACTTTGCCAAAACTCAGCGCCTTCTTTCGCTCGTTTTGTCGACACCAGCCAACTACGATACTGCTGCCATGTCCACACTTTTTCTGCCGGACGCTGTAATATTTCTAGAGCACGCTGATTAGCTTTAGCATGATAAAACCACCGCTCAAGCTGTGCTTTGCTAAAACCATATTGTTTTACTAAATCATTAATATAAGACTTTACATCAGCACGCTGAATATATTCAGCAGATTTAGAGTTGGTAGATGCAGAAACAGCAAGCGTATTAGATACCGCTTGAGTGGTAATAAAAAAACCATTTAAAAATATAAGTAACCCTAGCCAATAAGATCGTCTCATTTTAATTATTCCCCTTAATAATTACACCACTGATTTCTTATGCGTTTGAATAGACATTAAAATACCAAACCCAGCCATCAAGGTCACCATTGATGACCCTCCATAGCTAATTAGCGGTAATGGTACTCCGACAACAGGCAATAAGCCAGAGACCATGCCAATATTAACAAATACATAAGTAAAAAATGTCAGAACTAAACTGCCGGCAAGTAGCCGTGAAAATTGATCTTCTGCATTTAAAGCAATAAAACAACCACGCACAATAATTAAAAAATATAAAATTAATAAAATAGCCACACCCACAAAACCCACCTCTTCGCCCAATACAGAAAAAATAAAATCAGTGGTCCGTTCAGGCAAAAACTCTAAATTAGACTGTGTCCCTTGTAAAAGCCCTTTGCCAGTAAAGCCACCAGAGCCAATGGCAATTTTTGATTGAATAATATGATAACCACTGCCCAATGGATCACTCTCAGGATGTAATAATGTCAAAATACGTTTTTTCTGATAAGCATGCAGAAATTGCCAAATCACCGGCGCACAAATGCCAATTCCACCTAATATGAGTAATAACCAACGCCAACTGATTCCCGCTAAAAAAATAACAAAAAATCCACTGGCCCCAATCAATAAGGCAGTTCCTAAATCCGGTTGCTTAATAATTAATGAGAAAGGAATCAGCAAAATTGTTAACGCAATTAAAATAAAGCCCAAAGGCAATGGCGGCTCACGTTCACTTAGAAAGGCCGCTAAGGCAATCGGTAAGGCTATTTTCATCAGTTCAGCTGGCTGAAATTGAAAAAAACCTAAATCAAGCCAGCGCTGCGCACCATTACTAATATGACCAAATAACAATACCGCAGCTAATAAAACCACACCAAAGCAATACAGCCAACTTGCCCACCGTTGATAATAACACGGGGGAATCTGTGCTAAAACAATCATTGCTGCAAATGCTGCTGTTAAGCGTACTCCTTGATGCTTTAACAGCACTACACTTTGCCCACTCGCGCTATACAATAATGCACAGCCACAAGCGGCAAGTAATAACAATAAAATAACCAACGTACTATCAAGATGAACCCGTTGCATCAAAGGCTTAGACTGCATTTGACCTTCGGCTGAGCCAAACAATAAGCGACGAATTATTGCAATCATGCTTTCTCCTCAAGTAAATAATAATCCATCACTTCTCTAGCAATTTTTGCAGCGCCATTGGCATGCTCTAATAAAACCACCACAACAATTTCTGGCTCTTTAATCGGTGCATAAGCCATAAACCAAGTATGGTGACGAAGATTTTTTTTCTTATCCATAAGTTTTTGTGACTCTTCACGGTCCTCACCAAATGAAAAGACCTGGGCAGTGCCGGTTTTACCAGCCACACGATATTCCAGCCCTCGACTTAAATAATGCGCAGTACCTGTCGGCATGGTAATAACACGCTCCATGGCCTGTTCGATGTAGCGCCAATGACGCTGCTGATCTAATTTTACTTCAGGCAATAATATGGTCGCCGCTTGCTGCTCACTTTTTTCACTTTTAATCCAACCAAGCACGTGGGGACGATACGATTTGCCACGATTGGCGAGCAACATCGTCGATGTTGCTAGCTGCATAGGGGTCGCTTGGACATAACCTTGGCCAATACCTGCAATCACCGTTTCACCTGGGAACCATATCTGACCCAGCGCTTTTTCTTTCCACGCTGCACTTGGATAAACGGGCGCCATCTCACCAGGTAAATCAATGCCTGTTTTTTTGCCAAAGCCAAAACGAGACATAAAATCATGCATTGTATTAATACCTAATTGATGAGCTAATTGGTAAAAATAAGTATCAACCGATTCTGCCACCGCTTTATTTAAATTAACCCGACCATGCCCTTCTTTTTTCCAATCACGAAACTTGCGCGTACTGCCTTTCAGTTGAAAATAACCCGGATCATGAAATACCGTATTTTTAGTAATCGCTTGACTCTCCAGCCCAAGTAAAGCCATAAATGGCTTTACCGTTGATGCCGGTGGATATTTACCACGCAGTGCGCGATTAAACAGTGGATGATCAACCGAACGCTGCAATGCATAATAATCTTTACGCGAAATACCATCTGCAAACAAGTTTGGGTCATAACTTGGCATACTCACCATTGCAATCACCCCCCCAGTTTTCGGATCCAGTGCCACCATAGCACCTTTTTTACCTTCCAATGCTTGATATGCTGCTTTTTGTAGCTTCGCATCAATCGTTAAATACAGATTTTTCCCAGGAATTGATTCAACCTGTTTAACAATACGAACTTGGCGGCCATAGACATTGACTTCAACTTCTTCATAACCTACCTTGCCGTGCAACAATTTTTCATATTGGCCCTCAACACCCATCTTACCCATGGTATAGGTCCCACGATAGTTTGCCGCATCAACTTTTTTTAAATCTTGCTCACTAATACGACTTACATAACCTAAAATTGAGACAAACTCTGGTCCTAAGGTATAATGGCGCTTTAATCGAGCGGTAACCTGTACACCTGGAAAACGGTGCTGACTAACAGAAAATTTAGCGACTTGTTCATGTGTTAAATCATCCAATAATGGAATACTATCAAAAGCATGACGCAGTCGCCGCTGGCGAGTAAAACGCTTAATGTCCTCATTTGTAATCGGCAAAATTTCGCTCAGCTGCGTAATCGTTTGTTTAATATTTCTTGTACGTTCTGGAATAATATCCAAACTGTAAACTGGAATATTTTCAGCAAGTAAAACACCTTCTCGATCATATATTAAACCGCGTTTAGGCACCAACGGTACCACACGAATATAGTTATTACGCGACAATGTAGAATAACGAGAATGATCGACCAATTGCAGATAGGCAAGGCGGCCTGCAAGCAGTAATAATAAACTGCAGACAATCAACAGCGCTTGAATAATACGCTGTTTAAAATAACTTTCAGCTTGATGGCTGTCCTCTAGCCATTGCCCCCCCATGCGCACTCCCTCTGCATAGACGAACCATTATTCCGTCATTGATCAAGCACGATGATAAGGATGATGATTTAATACCGTCCATGCTCGATATAATTGCTCTGCGACCACAATACGGACCAATGGATGAGGTAATGTTAATGCTGAAAGTGACCAACGTGCCTCAGCTTTCGCTAAACACTCTGCAGCCAAACCTTCAGGGCCACCAATCAATAAACTCACGTCTCGACCCTCGCCCTGCCAATGCTCTAATTGACCTGCTAACTGCTCTGTGCTCCATGCTTTGCCTTTTACATCCAGTGCAACAATAAGGTTGCCTTTTGGAATTGCCTCAATCATGGCTGTGCCCTCTTGGCGTAAAGCACGATTCACATCAAAACGTTTGCCACGTTTTGCCGCTTCAATTTCAAGTAACTGCAACGCACAACTTACCGGCAAACGACGTGCATATTCGTCAAAACCTGCTTTTACCCAAGCAGGCATTTTCTTACCAATCGCAATTAAATTAATTTTCATCTTAATTTAATCTATGCTATTCAATAATAAGTATAACTAAGCTGCTGGCATTGACCAGAATTTTTCCAGATTATAAAACTCGCGGGTATCTGGCAGCATCACATGCAAGATTACATCTGCCATATCAACTAAAACCCACTCTGCACTGGCTTCACCTTCGACACCTAGTACTTCAAACCCCCGCTCTTTGACATCACTAACCACAGCATTGGCTAAGGCTTTTAAATGACGGCTTGATGTTGCTGAAGCAACCACCATATGATCAGTAATACTCGTCATCTCTTTAACATCTAATACAGTGATATCTTTTGCTTTACCTGCTTCAAGCACGTCGTTAATCACTTGAGTCAGTTGTTCTGTTGTTCCACTCACACGGTTTTCTCTCTATTTATAACAATTTAACTGTAAAATCATCTGCTCAACAGGCTCGGGGACTAAATAACGAATACTCTCATTTTTTTTCAAACACTCGCGCACCATTGTTGAAGAAATATCCAGCATCATCCATGGACTAATATAAACCAATCCAGCCTCTTCACTCTGTAGCTGCTCTAATGAATCAACCAAACGCCCTTGCAGATAAGCCATAATCGCACTTCTTTCATTAATAACATAACCCGGACGACCAACAACAACTAAATGCACAAGCTCAAGTAAGCGCTCAAAACGCTGCCATTTATGAAAGCTCAGCAATGAATCCGCCCCCATAACGAAATAATAATGCCGCTTTACATGCATTTTTTTTAAGTTTTCCAGGGTATCCACTGCATAAGAGGGCCCAGCACGCTCAATTTCTGCGTGTTCAATAACAAAGGGCGTCGCCTCGAGGGCGGATTCTAACATAGCCAAGCGCACTTGAACAGGAACGCCCTGATTCTCAGCCTTATGCACAGGCTGGTAGCAAGGCATAAAAGCAAACTCATCAAAAAAACACGTCTGATAAAGTTCATAGGCAATACGCAAATGCCCACTATGAATCGGATCAAATGTTCCACCAAATAAAGCAACATGCCGAGTATCAGTATCCACACACGGTATCATATGGTCACTTTCCCTTTTAAACCCATCAGTACACAAGCGATTTCTGTTAGCACTTGCCATGCAGATCCCGGCTGCACTCCTTTAATCACTAACTCTGCCTGCTTACAACTTAACATTAATTCTTCTAAAATACTCACAGACAAGCCACGTGCAGCATGTTGTAATAATCGCAAACGCCGTGGCCAAATATTCTCACGACGTAACTCAGCCTCACTAGCCCCAGCTTTAACTTTAAGCAGCAAACGAATATCCCTAAGCATCCCCCACAACACCAAAACTTCGCTTTCCCCTTGTAACTCGAGCCCAGTTAAGGCACGCAACACTACTTCAACTTGGCGAGCTAACACATCATCCATCAGCTGGAAGACTTGAAAACGTGCGCCTTGAGCAATATGCTCATGCATAATCTGCTCATCAACCGCTTCACCTTGATACAATAATGCCAGCTTTTCTAGCTCTTGAGCCGCTGCCAATAAATTCCCTGCTGTTTGCAAAGCCAAATAATCCAAAGCACTTGAGGTCAGCCTAAGCTTAAGCGCACGCGCACGCTGGCTTAACCATTGCTGTAAATTGCGTCCTTGCAAGGGCCAAAAGGCAACATCAATGCATTGCTTACTCAACTGGGTAAAGCTCTTATGCTTTTGCAAGCGTACTTCTAGTCTTTGTGAGCTGATAATTAAAATATCATCTGGGTTATTTTGAGTTAAAAACTGTTGTAAATAACTTAAAATTTGCACCGTTAGCTTTTGTTCGAATAAGCGCACTTCTAAAATACGTTGTTCAGCAAACAAAGAGTGATTGCTAGCCGCCATTAAAAAATGTTGCCAATCAAAACCCGGAAGATCTGCATAAAAAATCAGCTTTTCACAATCAGGCCGAAGCTTAGTGATCACCTCACGCAAACACGTCGCCGCCTCCTGCACCAGCAGTAATTCATCGCCGTGCAGCCAATAACAAGAAGACAACTGACCTTGTTTTAACTGCGCATAAAACTCATTTGCCGATAACTTCAAGCCTTTAATGCTCCCAAGCGCCACAATAGCTGACTGGCCAATTGACTACGCAAGCTCTCAATCAAGTCAGGATTATATTGCTGCGTGTTATTTTGCGTGGCTAAAGCCGATGCACTGAGTTGACCATTTTTAACCAAGTAATTACCTTTTTTATCCAAAATAGCAAAATAAAGCGTTTCTACAACTTGATATTGCTGTGTTGAACTACTGGAATTAAAGCCACTCATAATATAATGATTATTACTTTCTTTAAGTAATTGCACTTTAAAATCACTATTTTTTACCGAAACAAAGTGAATCCCTTGCGCTTGCCAACTTGAACGAATAATCTGAGCGAGCTCAGACATGCCAGCTGTTGATGTTAAAGACACCGTCGCAAAAACCGGTGCTTGACCACGCAATTGAAACCCACAGGCCGTCAGTAAAGTACCCAGTAATAGGACCATCAACGGCAAAAAAACAGCACGCATCCGCATAAATTCACTCTAAAAAATAAAGGCTACCAGACTATAAACAACCAATCTAAGCCTGTACTCCAGTCTATGTAGCCTTAATCAAATTAATTAGCAACAATATTAACAAGACGATTAGGCACAACAATAACCTTACGCACTGTTTTGCTCTCAATAAAACTCTGTACTTTCTCACTAGCAAGCGCAACACCTTCTATCTCAGCACGATTCGCTGCAGTTGCAACCTGAATACGATCACGCAGCTTGCCGTTTACTTGCACGATAAGCTCAATAGAATGAGTCACAAGAGCCGCTTCATCAACCTGTGGCCATGGTGCAGTTGAAATATTCTCACCAAACGCCAGGGTACTCCACAACTCTTGAGTCACATGCGGAATAATCGGTGAAAGTAATCTGAGTATTATCCCCATTAACTCATGAGCGAAAGTATCACTTAGTCCACCCTCTTTAGGTAAACGCTGCCAAAGATTCGCCAGTTTCATACCTGCGGCGACGACGGTATTAAATTGATAACGCTCAAAATCATATAAGGCTTGCTTTAAAATATCATTCGCATCACGACGCAACCCTAATAACGCGTCACTCGCGCCGCTATAATCTGCACTTTGCTTATTAAAATTATTGCAACCTGACTGATTATGAGCAATTAAACGCTCTTTATAGTCACAAGCAAAAGCCCAAATACGACGAATAAAACGATATGCCCCTTCGACACCAGTATCAGACCATTCTAGTGATTGCTCAGGAGGAGCAGCAAACATGGTAAATAAACGCACTGTATCAGCGCCATAACGCTCAATCAAGGCTTGTGGATCAACCGTATTGCCCTTGGATTTGGACATTTTCGCACCATCTTTTAACACCATTCCTTGGGTAAGCAAGGCTTTAAATGGCTCATCTGAGCTCACCAAACCCTGGTCGCGCATCACCTTATGAAAAAAGCGCGCATACAGTAAATGCAAGATCGCATGTTCAACACCACCGATATATTGGTCCACTGGTGCCCAATACGACGCTCGCTCATCCAGCATCGCCTGATCACTATTAAAAGAAGCAAAGCGCGCGTAGTACCATGATGACTCCATAAAAGTATCGAAGGTATCCGTCTCACGTTCTGCAGGGCCTTGACACTCAGGGCACGTCGTATTAACAAACTCAGGTAGACGCTTTAACGGCGAACCATCCCCTGTCACCACTACATCTTCAGGTAAGCGTACCGGTAAATCACTCTCAGGCACAGGCACTACACCACACGATGGGCAATTAATCATCGGAATCGGCGCACCCCAATAGCGTTGACGTGAAATACCCCAATCGCGCAAACGATAATTCACCACCACCCGCCCTGTCTGCTCTGTTTCTAGGTGCTCACTAATTGCCTTAAATGCCGCTTGAAAGTCCAAACCATCAGCAAAGGGCGCTGAATTCATTAATTGGCCTTTTTCAGTAATCGCCGCCTTAGATAAATCACCTTCAGCGTCAATCACCTGTTTAACATCTAAACCATATTTATACGCAAATTCATAATCGCGCTGATCATGAGCCGGAACCGCCATCACCGCGCCCGTACCATAGCCCATCAAAACGAAATTCGCGACCCACACCGGCACTTTTTCACCAGAAAGCGGATGAATGGCAAATAAGCCAGTCGCCATCCCTGTTTTTTCCATCGTCGCGATATCGGCCTCTGCAACCGAGGCAGTATTACACTCTTGTAAAAAATGGGCCAATTGGGGGTTACTTTCCGCCGCCTGCTGTGCAAGTGGATGACCTGCAGCGACTGAAATAAAACTCACCCCCATCACCGTATCTGGACGCGTCGTAAAAACTGTCAACACAGAGTTTGGCTCATGCTCTAATTTAAAATCAATTTCAACCCCTTCTGAACGACCGATCCAATTGCTCTGCATCGTCCGCACTTGCTCAGGCCAATCCGTTAATTGATCCAAATCGTTTAATAGCTCATCCGCATAGTCCGTGATTTTAATAAACCATTGAGGAATTTCACGGCGCTCAACCAAGGCGCCAGAGCGCCAGCCTCGTCCATCTACGACTTGCTCATTCGCTAATACTGTTTTATCCACCGGATCCCAGTTCACTACCGCATTTTTCTTGTAGACTAGTCCCTGTTTATACATTTGCAAAAATAACCATTGCTCCCAGCGATAATAACTCGGATCACAGGTTGCAATCTCACGTGACCAGTCATAACCAAAGCCTAAGGACTTAAGCTGATCACGCATATAGTTAATGTTCTCATAGGTCCAACGTGCAGGCGGCACATCATGCTTCATTGCTGCATTTTCTGCAGGCAAGCCAAAGGCATCCCAGCCCATCGGCTGCATGACATTTTTTCCTTGCATGCGTTGATAGCGACTGACCACATCACCTAAGGTATAGTTACGCACATGACCCATATGCAGCTTACCACTCGGGTAAGGAAACATGCATAAGCAATAAAACTTCTCTTTATTTTGATCTTCTGTTGCTAAAAAACTTTGGCTGCTTTGCCAAAAGCGTTGCACTGAAGCTTCAACGCTTTTAGCATCATACTGATACTCTTGCATAATGTTAATTCACTGTCTGATTTTTGGTTTTTAATTCTGAAATCTTAAATATAGTTATATGGTTACTCTGCAAGTACTAAACTCTGCGCTTGATCCATCATCTGCTGCTGAGTTCCTGTCATCTGCTGTAGCTGCAGTTCTAACCAATGTGCCCACGCGGGTGCACGGCCAATCGGCGAACGGTGCCGGTTCAATAATTCATTAATTCTTTTCGCCTCAGTGTAATTTGGCAATTGGCCAATGTTAGTCTCAGGCTCGGTATGAATGGGGCGCGTGGTAATGGTATAGCCATGCACTTGTTGCACTGGCGGCTGTAATGCACTGATAAACGCAAAGACCAATAGCAAAGCGCATGCCCCTACAGCCAGTATAATAATTGATCTATTTAAAAATTTTGCCTTAGGTGGCTCAACACGAATAAAACTCATAACATCCTGACCACTAGTAATAATCAATGATAAAGTCAAGACAGTATAACAAAAAACACGCAGCAAAAATAACTTCAATTTTTATTTAAAAATCAAACAAATATATAATAGAGCAATAAGAGACAACCAAACCGATAATAAAACGATCAGAAAACAGTCAAAAATCAGAACTGTACTCTCCACCTACAGGATACTTGTCCTAATTCACCCAGACAATAGAAGCCAGAACGTCCCAACTAAATCCCAACTAAAAAAGGGCAGGTTAAATTAACGAAAACTAGGCTCCGTTGACATTTCCATATAAATCCTGAGAATAAGTAGTATTTTGCTTGGAGGCAATGATGCCAAAATTATTAGAACAAAAGCAGTGGGACAAAATCTACTTATTCTTAAAAGACTTTCCAGGGATTTACTGTGGCTCAGAAAGGAAATGTCGTTTATTTATCAACAACAATACCAGAATCCTTATCCATATACTCCATGCCTTGCCAAAAAGCATCAGAATCACTCGTATCATGCTCAAAAATATCATATTGCTGATAACTAATATTTTCTAGCTCTCTCCAGATGTCAGACCAGTTGCGTTCTTTAACATTTTGGCTTGCAAAAACATTCGAAAATATCAAACTAAAGCATACCGCCAAGATCACTGTATTTATAATAAGAAAAGTCGAAAAAATGCCAAACCCTGTTTCTTTCATTTGCCAGATCCTTTAGCTTTAACCCTTATTAAACTTTAAGTATATATTATCAATCATGATGTAAATTAAGATGCTACGGAGCTGTCCACAAGTTTCTTAGAGTGCTTGTTAATTTTTTTCTCATCAATCGTAAACTGATTGACTAGCCCCATCAATTGGGCTGCATCCTCAGCCAGAACTTGTGCAGAATCAAAGGCTTCATGCGTGCTATTTTTCAAACTCTCAACTTCATCTAAGGTTTTTTCCATATAACCTGTCACTGATTTTGTCGCCTCAGTCTGCTCAGATACTGCCCGGGCAATATCATCAGTCGCTTTAGTTACCTCACCGGCCGAGTCTTGAATTTTATCAAGCATCTCACCCGCTTTAGTCACCTCATCGACACCGGCTTGCACTTTCTCAACGCCCTCATTCATTTTCTCTACGGCATTTTGTACTTCATCTTGAATCGCTTTAATCACAGGAGCCACTTCATTGGTCGCCTCAGCAGTGCGAATAGCAAGCTTACGCACTTCATCAGCGACCACAGCAAAACCTCGCCCCTGCTCACCTGCTCGTGCCGCTTCAATCGCTGCATTAAGTGCCAGTAGATTCGTTTGACTGGCAATGGTATTAATCGTCTCAATCACACCATTAATGTCTTCACCAAGCTTACCCAACGTTTCGATGCTTGAAGCACTGGCATGTACTGAAGTACTGATGTCACGCATACTTTCAATATTGTATTTAACGATATCTCCTCCAGCTTTTGCCGTAGTTGCAGAGTCTGACGCTTTTTCTGCAGCCTCTGCAGCAAGGCGAGCAACATGCGAAATCGACTTTTCAATCCCAGCCACTGAGTCTCCTACAGCACTGATCTGGTTGGTCTGAGTGTCCATATGATCTGCCAAACTGCCATTAATCCCTGAAATTTGTTGTGCACCTGCTGCAATAGATTTAGATGTAGACGAAACATGGCCAATAATATCATGAATTTTTGTTGCAAACCGATTAAAACCATTACCCAAATCTGAGATTTCATCTTGCGATTTTCCGGTGTCTACCCGTTGCGTTAAATCTCCACCACCTGCAGCAATATCATTAATCGCATCAGAAATGCGCGTCACCGGCTTTAACACCATCAGCTTTAACAAGAAGGCCAACACACCTATTAAAACCACATTTAAAACAATAATCTGAATAATAGTACTTGTCAGCAGTGTCGCCAATTCACTACGAATAAAACCATCATTGGTATAAATATGCAACTCACCTAATTGATTACTGCTACCATCACTATCATAAGTAATCGGCTGTTTGATCACATCATTTTGAGGGGTCATTACAAACGGTTTTATCAGTGCTTTTAATTTATTACTTTCTGTCCGATAAAAGCCAAAAACAGGATCATCCGAGGTCGATACTGCAATGGCTGAAATCGATTTTGATAACATTTCTGATTTTAATAAAGCCGATAGCTGATCCTGATCTGCATTCCATAAAGGCTCTGCTGCACTGCTAGCTAAGCGGCTAGACGCTAAACTCGCCTCTTGTGTAAGCTGGCTCTCTAATAAATCTTTAGTCTGGTTATAGTTATAGCCACCTGAAACCACCAAAATCACCGTTAGAATAACAGTCAACGCACTATAAATTTTGATCTGTAGGCCTTTCGTAAGATTCTCCATCACAACACAACTTATTTATAAGGCAATTCCTTCATAGCTGAAAGTATAGTCAAATTTATATAAGCTGATGTAAACCCAGATTATGCTCAGTATCAATAAAAACTTAAGTGCTTAATAATAAAAAACTAAACTAAAAACCAGGTAACGGCCGCCCACCTAATATGTGCACATGTAAATGATCAATTTCTTGACCACCACCTTGACCGGTATTAATAATGGTCCGAAAACCATCATTTAAACCAACTTTCTTAGCAATACTGGCTAAGTTCATCATCATATTGGCCATCACCGCCTGGTCAGGTGAAGTTAGTTCAGCCAAAGAGACAATATGTTTTTTCGGCACAACTAAAACATGTACCGGCGCTTTAGGTTGAATATCCTTAAAAACAACAGTCTCACTATCCTCATAAATAAAATCAGCAGGTAATTGCTTATTAATAATTTTACAAAAAATGCAATCAGACATAATAATTCCCCTTAATCTTAATAATAATTAGTTACGTCGCAAGTAATAAACAGACCATAATACAATCCCAGCACCTACACTAACGAAAGCCCACGCATATTGATCTAGCCACTCTAACACATGGCGCCAATGCGGCACTTCCAAAAACAACCCACCCAATAATAATAAAGCAACTCCAATAACAAGACCGGCACTTGAGCGTTTGGCATGTTTTAACTGCCACAAATGCGCCTCTTTCGACTCTGCTGCCTTTTTTAACTTAAGATGATACTCATGTTGATTAGCAAACCATTGATGTGCCAATGCCGGAAACTCAGGAAATTGCTCTGACCAACTGGGAAAATTATGTAATAACCGCTGAGTAAAGCCTTTTATTCCTACCTGCTCTTTCATCCATTTTTCTAAAAAAGGCTTGGCCGTATTCCATAAATCCAGCTCAGGATTCAACTGACGTCCCAGCCCTTCAATATTAAGCAAGGTTTTTTGTAATAAAAGTAACTGCGGCTGCACTTGCATATCGAAACGACGTGCAGTCTGAAACAGACGTAATAAAGTCTGGCCAAAGGAAATATCTTTCAATGGCCGCTCAAAAATCGGCTCACATACGGTTCGAATCGCCGACTCGAATTCATCCACACGCGTTTGCGCTGGCACCCAGCCCGACTCAACGTGTAACTCAGCAACACGACGATAATCACGCTTAAAAAAAGCCAGAAAGTTTCCTGCTAAATAATGCTGATCATCCCGGCTTAAGGTGCCAACAATACCACAATCAACCGCAATATAACCAGGATCAGTAGGATGATGGCAGTCAACAAAAATATTTCCAGGGTGCATATCTGCGTGAAAAAAGCAATCACGAAATACTTGTGTGAAAAAAATTTCAACCCCACGCTCACTAAGGCGCTTTAAATCAACCTTATGTGCCTTAAGTGCCTCAATATCCGCCACAGGCACTCCAAAGATACGCTCCATAACGATGACATTCGAGCGAGTGTATTCCCAATAAATCTCAGGTACTTTTAAAGTCTGCTCACCCTTGAAATTACGCCGCAGCTGGGATGTATTAGCCGCTTCGCGCATCAGGTCCAGCTCATCCATTAAATTGCGCTCTAGCTCAGCGACCACTTCAATTGGTCTTAGACGTCGACTAGCTGCCCAATAACGCTCGAATAAGCGTGCGAGCATATACATTAAATCAATGTCTTTACGCAACACGCGCTTCAGGTGTGGGCGCAAGACTTTAACCACGACTTCTTGGCCTGAGGGCAGGCGTGCTGCATGCACTTGTGCAATCGACGCTGAGGCCATCGGCTCATCAGCAAACTCAGCAAAAATGGCTGATAATGGCTGTTTATAACTTTTTTCTAATACCGCTCTGGCCTGGGCTGCGGGAAAAGGCGGCACTTGATCTTGTAGCCGTGCTAACTCCAGTGCAATATCATCAGGCAATAAATCACGACGCGTTGATAGTATCTGACCAAATTTAATAAAAACCGGCCCTAAAGACTCTAAACATAAGCGCAGACGTTCAGCGCGTGTTCGTGTTTCTTTTTTCCACCCCCACGGATTTAAATACATTAAAAACTGCAAGGGTCTTAAAAAAGGGATCGCTAGCACCACCTCATCAATACGATAACGCACCAATGCCCAACCAATGCGCCAAAAACGTGTCCAAACACGCACTTTCATTCACCATCCCCTTTTTTTGTTTCAAGCAGATTAAGGCGCATACTCAGACGCTCAACATCCAGGCGCAAACTCTGTAAGCGCTCTAGCCAGTCATTCATTTCTTCATGACTGACCAGTAAACGCTGCTCATACAAAACAAATTCTGAGGTGTTTTTTTTAAAGCTCTCACTTGCAGATCCTAGCCAGCCTTTTGCCACCCGCACCCCTTGACCGGCAACACCTGCCCACAACGGGCCAACATAGCGTGAAATTTCGCCTTCCCAATCAAACTCAAACATCGCCAGATAGCGCTGTACCTCTTGCAAGGTTGCCACATCACCATGTAAAACCACCTGCCTTGATAGAATCACTGTTTGAGGGTCTTTTGCTTTGATCAAGGCAAGTAAACCGGCAATATCGCCACGAATCGTCACATCAACCTGATCAGAACCTGCAGACTCCACTTGATTGAGTGACAACAATAAGCCATCTGCAAGCAAGTACACATAAATAGGTACATCTAGTTCTTTAATCTCTAAAGCCAGCACTCGTCCACTGAGGCTTGACCACGACTGCATCAGCCAGCGATCAGTTTTTAGCGCTTTATTCAGTGCGTTCGTTAATACCGGCAAGACCGATTTTAATAGTGCAGCATACGCCATTAAATTTTACAGCCTTCATGCAAAGCAACAATGCCGGCAGACAAATTGGTATAACGACAGCGCTCAAATCCTGCTGTTGCCATCATGTTTTTTAATGTTTCTTGATCCGGATGCATGCGAATAGACTCTGCCAAATACTGATAACTTGCCGCATCTTTAGCAAACCATTGGCCTAAGCGCGGCAAAATACGAAACGAATACTGATCATATAACTTACTTAATAAAGGGTACGCAGGCTTAGAAAACTCAAGAACTAATAAACGCCCACCAGGCTTTAATATCCGATACATCGAACGCAATGCAGCATCCTTATCTGTGACATTACGTAAGCCAAAAGCAATCGTAATACAATCAAAATAGTGCGTTTCAAACGGCAACGCTTCGGCATTCGCCTGCACATAATCCACATTAAAAACACCCGCCCCTTCAAGCTTAGCTCGCCCTACAGCAAGCATTGCCTCGTTAATATCGGCAAGCACAACATGGCCGCTGGCACCAATACGCTTGGCAAAAGCCCGAGTTAAATCCCCCGTACCACCGGCAAGATCCAGCACTCTATCTCCTGTTTTTACTCGGCTTGCCATCAGGGTATAACGCTTCCACAGGCGATGAACCCCCACTGACATCAAATCATTCATCAAATCATATTTAGGGGCAACGGAGCGAAAAACCTCACGAACTCTGCTAACTTTCTCATCCACATCAACAGATTCATAACCAAAATGTGTTTGCCCTTCTTGCATGCTGCCTCTCTCTATTTTCTTTTTTCTTAGCTGTACTTTATGGCGTTTAATAGCTCACTTATTTTTCAGCCTGCCGGGCTGTTACGCTCAGCTGATACAGCAGTTGCCAGTCAATCACAGCTATCAAGCCATTATTAAAGGCTAAGGTCAAGCCTTCCTGTTGATCTGGAGCAAATGCCGTTATTTTTAAATCTGCGACATTGTCACGACCACTATGGCTAAGCAGCATTGATGGCTGAGTTAATATGTACAACTGCTGAGCCGACAATCGCACCGCAGGCTCACCTTGAAACGCTATCTCTAACCTACTGTCGCTGCGGTGCAAACGAATGTGATCAATGTTATTCATGCACACTAAAACCATAACATATTGATTTTATATATAAAAAACGGTGCATATGCACCGTTTTTCACTCTCACTGTCTGTCTATTCAGACTGTCAACAATGTTACAAGATATAGCGACTTAAGTCTTCATTGTGTGTCAGCTCAGATAGGGCATCAACCACATAACCCTCGTCGATTATTAATGTTTCACCCTGACAATCTGAGGCACGATAAGAAATATCATCTAACAAGCGCTCAAGCACTGTATGCAAACGACGCGCACCTATATTTTCCATTTGTTCATTCGCTTGGAAGGCAATTTCAGCAATTTTTTCCACCCCAGCATCAGTAAAGTCCAAGGTCACCCCTTCTGTTAACATTAGGGCTTTATATTGCTTAACTAAAGACGCATCTGGTTCAGTTAAAATACTGACAAAATCTTCTGGTGTTAATGAATCAAGCTCGACACGAATCGGAAAGCGCCCCTGTAATTCTGGAATCAGGTCAGAGGGTTTCGCTAAGTGAAAAGCACCTGAAGCGACAAATAAAATATGATCGGTTTTAATCATGCCATATTTAGTCGATACGGTTGACCCTTCAACTAAAGGCAATAAATCACGCTGCACACCTTCACGGGAGACATCACCGCCACTGCCGCCATTGCTATCCGAGCGCTTAGTGATTTTGTCAATCTCATCGATAAAGACAATACCGTTTTGCTCTACACTCTCAACTGCCGCCAGCTTCACTTCTTCCTCATTAACAAGCTTTGCTGCCTCTTCCTCACGTAAGCGCTTTAACGCATCAACCACTTTCATTTTGCGTTCTTTTTTATTGCCCGAGTTGCCCATATTCTGAAACATGCTCTGCAATTGGTTGGTCATCTCTTCCATGCCTGGCGGTGCCATAATCTCAACGCCAATCGGTGCACTGGTCACTTCGATACTAATTTCTTTATCATCGAGCTGTCCTTCGCGCAGCCTTTTTCGAAACACCTGACGTGCCGTTGAGTCATCCTGATCAGCACTCGTTGATTCTGGCTCATTGGCAAACCCCATTGTCGAGCTGCCACGCGCCGGCGGCAATAGTACATCAAGTACACGCTCTTCAGCAGCTGATTCAGCGCGATCTTTCACTTTTTCCATAGCGCTTTCACGTGTTTGTTTAACCGCCATTTCCATCAAATCACGAATAATCAACTCAACATCACGGCCCACATAACCGACTTCAGTAAATTTAGTCGCTTCAACTTTAATAAATGGCGCTTTAGCCAAACGCGCCAGACGACGAGCAATTTCTGTTTTACCCACCCCCGTTGGCCCGATCATTAAAATATTTTTTGGTGTCACTTCAGTACGCATCACATCATCTAACTGCATACGGCGCCAACGGTTACGCATAGCGATAGCGACCGCACGCTTAGCATCCGCCTGACCAATAATATGTTTATCTAATTCATGCACAATTTCTTTCGGTGTCATAGTTGACATCAGCTCTACCTCACTCGGCCGTATTTTCTAATTCTTCGATAGTTAAATTTTGATTGGTATAAATACAGATTTCACCGGCAATATTTAAACTTTTCTCAACGATATCACGTGCACTTAAATCAGTATTTTCAAGCAGCGCGCGCGCACTCGCTCGTGCATAAGAAGAGCCAGACCCAATCGATGTCATCCCTTTTTCAGGCTCTAGCACATCTCCATTACCTGAAATTGTTAAAGTCGTTGTTTTATCTGCCACAATCATCATTGCCTCTAAACGACGCAGCATACGATCAGTCCGCCAATCTTTAGCCAAATCAACCGCAGCGCGCACCAGATGACCATGATGGATTTCCAGCTTCGCTTCAAAACGCTCAAGTAATGTAAAGGCATCTGCTGTCGAGCCTGCAAAACCCGCAATAACTTTGTCTTGATATAAACGGCGCACTTTGCAAATATTTGATTTGGCCACTGTATCGCCGAGCGTCGCTTGACCATCACCACCCATGACAACTTTATCACCACGGCGCACACATAAAATGGTTGTACCTTTATACTGTTCAGCCACTATAAACTACCTCGTTTAACGAAAATTACAGATCATTATCAATTAATTCAGTGTTCAATACAGTTTCAGCGAGTTTGCGTTTATTGCCGCTTTAACAAACCAGGCTGGATGCTAGCGTCTTGCAATTGACGACGCACCTTTTCAGCCTCACGCTTACTTGTAAATGGCCCCAGCATCACACGATGCCACTGCTGACCTGACTGAAGCTTTACGATGGATAGATAGGGATGAAGTTGAAGATTTTCAAGGCGCTGCTGTAATTCTTGTGCATCTTTATTATTGCGAAACGACGCAATTTGCAAAACATACTGATTTTCCTGAGCCTTTTTTTGCAAAGGTGAAGTGGTCAGAGCTTTCGTTTTCTCAGCTGCAGTTGCGTCTTGCCGCTTCGCAGGGCTCCATACTTCCTGTTTGGGCAAAATCGTATAAAATTCAAATTTAGGTGCTTGAGATGCTGATTTAACGTGCCTAACTGCCTTCTGACTAGCCACTGGTTTATTAAAAACCGCGTTGGCTTTAATCTCAGCATTATTATTAGATACTCCAGACTGCTTTAATTCTACACTGACACGCTGGCTTTGCACAGGTACACCTGCTAGCTGAGTTTGCCCATCAGAGCCAGGCAACAGCATAGGTCTTAAAAAATAAAAGTAACCCAGTCCACCGAATAAGCAAAGCGCTAAAATGCCACACAACAGCCAGCCGAACGTCGACAGTCCATGCGCATGTTCTGATCTAGAATGACCAAACGCTTGTGCAGATAACCGTTTAGGTTGTGTCGATGATCGTTTTCGCCTTAAGTTTAGTTTTAACTTTAAACTTAGGTTGAATTTTCGCTGATGCTCACGTTGGCCTTCAGGTAAAGCCTTACTATAAGCTGCGTTTATTGGTTTTTTTGCTCGTTGCACTTTTTGCTCTGCTAACAAGGAATCCGCAGAGACTCCCGAAGATGAAAAGCGCCAGTCAGTCGCCCGTTTATTTTCACGCTGAGCGAATAATGCTCGGCGTTTTTTTGCATACTGACCAAATTCAGCCTGACGACGGGCAAGGCGCTCCTTTTGCAATACTTCACGCTTTTTTTCTTTTTGACGCACCACTTGATCAAGATGACGTTTACGCTCATCTTGCTCGCGGCGCCGCTCATCCAGGTAGCTTTGGCGTTTTTTCCGACGATCTTTTATCATCTTACATTGCTTGAGGTGCAGAAATTCCGAGCAACTCTAAGCCGTTGGCAAGCACCTGCTGAACGGCCAGGATTAAACACAATCGCGCCTGACAAAGCACTGCATCCTCAACTAAAAATTGGTGTGCGTTATAATAAGTATGAAGCCCATTTGCTAAATCTCGCAAGTAATTTGCCAAAAGATGCGGCTCATGGTTCACAGCCGCATTTCTTAATAATTCAGGATACATGGCCAAATGTTTTAATAAATCAATCTCTTGAGGCTCAACGAGGCGATCTCGCGATGCTAACCCTAATTCAGTATTAAGCTCAACATGTTTCTCCGTCATTTGACGCAGCACACTACAAATGCGCGCATGTGCATATTGAATATAATACACTGGATTATCATTCGATTTAGACTTAGCAAGATCAAGATCAAAATCAAGCGGTTGCTCAAATTTACGCATGACATAAAAAAAGCGGGCCGCATCATTACCTACTTCATGACGCAACTCACGCAAGCTTACAAAAGAACCGCTGCGTGTGGACATTTGCACTTGCTGACCACCACGATAAAGGCTAACAAATTGACCAAGCAGTACATGATAATCATCAGCCTGTGCTCCTAAGGCTTGCATAGCAGCGCGCATCCGTGCCACATAACCATGATGATCTGCACCAAACAAGTCAATCACTAAATTATGACCGCGGTCGAGCTTATCCATATGATAAGCGATATCTGGGGTAAAGTACGTCTGCTGGCCATTATTACGTACCAACACACGGTCTTTATCATCACCAAACCCAGTAGACCTAAACCAAATTGCACCCTCATCTTGATAAGTGTAACCACCTTGCTCCAAGCGATTCAGTGCTTTGGTAACAGCACCACGATCAATAAGGCTTTTCTCTGAGAACCAATGATCAAACTCAACACCAAACTCGACTAAATCATCTTTAATATCACCCAGCACACGCTCTAGCGCGGCTTTAAAAATAATCTGATAATCATCACCTAATAATGCTTTAGCGCGCTGAATTAACCCATCGATATGCAGTTCTTTATTTTCTTCTGTATTCGGGCAAACAGCCTCATAAACATCAACAAGATCACATACAAAACGATCTTGATATGTACTAGCGAGTTCTTTGGCAATGGCAAAAATATAATCACCTCGATAACCATTTAATGGGAACTCAAAATCAAAAGACTTAGCAGCCAGTTCAAGGTAACGTAACCAGGTGGATGTGGCCAAAATATCCATCTGACGCCCACTATCATTCACATAGTACTCACAATAAACCTCAGCGCCTGCAGCTTGTAGTAAGTTACCCACCACCGCGCCCATCGCCGCCCAGCGACCATGCCCAACATGTAAAGGCCCTGTCGGGTTGGCAGAAACAAACTCTAAAATAACTTTTTTATCAATCAGTACATCACTACGGCCATAACGCTGTTGCTGATTTAAAATCTCAGCGATAACATTACTTTGCGCTTTTGCATTCAAAAAGAAATTAATAAATCCCGGACCTGCAATCTCAACCTTAGTCACATGCTCAGAGACAGGTAAGGCCGTAACAATTTTTTCAGCCAACTGGCGTGGCGCACAACCGGCAACACGTGCAAGCATCATCGCCACATTGCTTGCCCAATCTCCATGGCTCTTATCTTTAGTGCGATCAATATGCAACTGGATGGATAAGCCCTTGGGAAGAACCTCATTTGCTTGGAGTGCTGTTACCGCTTCACTGACTAAATGCTGAATATGTTGTTTCATGGATAATTTTTAACTCTACATAAAATTCTAAGCTACAAAAATTTAAATAATAACTAAATAATAAACCTTAAGAATACACGCGCTACCACGCACTACACTTAATACGTTAAGATACCGTACTATGCTGCACTGTTATAAACACCCTATTCTAACGACATCAATCAATTGAGAACAAGAGTATTTTGTAACAAAAATTATAATAAAATTTATAACACACGCAGATTAAGACTGATTAAACCAACAATCAAGAATATCACGTGCTTGATCCACACCCGTTTTTTTTAAAGAAGAAAACAGTTGTACTGAAATATCCGCATGATCGGACAACTTTTTTTTCACTGCTAGCAACGTACGCGTTGCCGCACCATGCTTTAGCTTATCTGATTTTGTTAAAAGGATATGCATCGGCAGCCCAGAGGACACTGCCCACGCGATCATCATCTCATCGTAAGGCTTAAACGGGTGACGAATGTCCATCATTAACACAATACCCTTTAAGCATTCACGAACTTCTAAATAGTTAGATAAGGTCGCCTGCCACTTTTGTTTCATTGCAACAGGAACCTGTGCAAAACCATAGCCAGGGAGATCAACTAAACGGCAGTGTTCATTAACTGCGAATAAGTTAATTAATTGGGTCCGACCCGGTGTATTACTCGTACGCGCAAGCTTACTTAAGCCTGTGATCACATTGATTGCACTTGACTTACCCGCATTAGATCGCCCGGCAAAGGCAACCTCAGCGCCAGTATCATAAGGGAGCTGCTCTAACTGAGCAGCTCCTAACAAATAGCATGTTGATTGATAGTTCATAGAAGGCTGCACCCACTGACCTGTTAAAAACAAGTCAGTTTAACACAGGCCTATTTTTTTGCCGAGAGGTGCTAAAACATTTAAAGACTAAACGTCTCGAACGTCTTTGTGTAAACTCTTACGGCGCTCTTTAGACTCCTGTGCTTCTACCGATAAGGTGCTTGTAGGTCGGTACATCAAACGCTGTAAACCAATCATCTCGTCAGTTTCTTCACAAAACCCATAACTTTTATCATCGATGCGTGCTTGCGCACGTTCAATATGCTTAAAGTAATTGGTTTTTCGACTCACAATACGTAGTTGCAATTGGCGTTGCTCTTCTGCTGCCGCTGCATCTGCTTCATCTGCTGGATTATTTTCCAACTCAGTTAAAGCCGCTCTAGCCATATCGATCTCTTCAAGTGTCTCTTCTTTCTCTTCTTTTAACAAGTGAGCGAAAAACTCGAGCTGTTGATCGTTCATATAGTCAGACGCTGGCATTTTTAACAGCTCTTCTTTTGTAATCACGATGCCTCTCCTTCTATCGCGTTGCAGGTTATCGTTCTTAGCACCCAATAGTAATCACTCTTAGTCGCTAGTGCAATTCTTTCCTGATTGCGTTACCCTAGCCTGCGCTAACAAACATTCTTAAACAATAGCATTAGACCATGAAAATGAGAAATTATCACAGCCACATTCTAAAAATTCATGAAAAAGAACAGGGTTGGCGCAAACTTAAAACACCCAATATGCCTTTAGATATAGAAATTGGCTGCGGTGTTGGTATGCACCCATTACTTTATGCCAGTGCCTATCCTGAACGATTTTTAATCGCCATTGAGAAAACACGTGAAAAATTTGGCAAATTTGCTAAAAAAAATAATACCATAGGTCCCTATCAAAACTTATTAGCGCCCTCCGTCATCTGAAG
>NZ_AMFF02000020.1:83060-133050 GCF_000297215.2 Piscirickettsia salmonis LF-89 = ATCC VR-1361 | reverse complement strand
CATATCTGGAGTTTTACACTTAATTGTAGTAAAAATTTATCTGAATTAATAATTATAATTCAATAAATTAACTAAAATAATCCAGATAAAAATTGATATCATATTAATTTAAAATCAAAATGAAATAACACCTCGATCAGAGGTGCCCATCAATACCACATCAGCGGCTTGTGCTGCAAAAATACCATTACACACTACGCCGGCAAGTTGATTGATCTGTGACTCTAGCTTATTTGGTTCATTAATTTGCAAGTCATGCACATCTAAAATGATATTGCCATTATCCGTTACCACACCTTCTCGATAGACAGGGCGGCCACCGAGTTTTACCAATTCACGTGCAATATAAGAACGTGCCATTGGAATCACCTCAACCGGCAATGGAAACTTTCCTAAAAAAGGCACTTTTTTACTTTCATCAACGATACAAATAAATTGTTTAGATGCACTTGCTACGATTTTTTCCCGTGTTAATGCTGCGCCACCACCTTTAATCATATGTTTAAATTCAGTGACTTCATCAGCACCATCGATATAAAGATCAAGCTCACCTGCTGAGTTTAAATCCATCACAGGAATGCCATGGGCTTTTAAGCGCTTTGCACTTTCCTCAGAACTGGCCACAGTTCCTTCAATTTGATTTTTAATCGCAGCTAGACTATCAATAAAAAAATTAGCCGTTGATCCCGTACCCACACCTACCCACATACCAGGCTTGACATACTCTAAGGCTTTTAAAGCCACTTGCTGTTTTAAATCATCTTGCTTCATAATGTCTCTCCGCTTTAAATTTTTTAAGTTTCTTTACCTGCTCTAATTTAACCTGAATTAATCCTAAACCAAAAAATACAAATAATCCCAATACAACACAGCCTAACATTAATAGACCTAAAGGCCATGCCGTAATATGCGAAACATGAGCGGTTAATGAGCTTGCTAAAAAAGCCAAACCAATCTCACCAAAAAATAACAAGCTCGCAGCCAAACCAATATTTTCTTTAATATACGATAAAGCTTTCACTTGTGCCGGCGAAATGAATAGGCCAATACCCAGTTCATAAAAAAACATGCCAGAAATAAATCCAATTAAATTTTTATCAAGTAATAATGATGAAAAAACAATAATTAAAACACCTAAACATTGCAGAAATATTCCTAAGTAAATCGCACCAGACTTAGAAAGCAATCTAGAAAAATAAGGACTGCTATAACTACCTGCCATATAACCAAAAATAATAAACGAGAAAATAATACTATAGATGCCCGGTGAAATATGCCAACTCTCTATTAAAATAAAAGATGAACCAGTCACAAAAACGAAAAATCCAGCAAAAGCAAAAGAAGCCAGCAGATTATAGCGCAGATAATTTAAATCAAGAATAACCTGGCAATAAGAGTGCAGCATATACTTAATACTGATGTTTTTCTTTTTTTCTAAGCAAGTTTCTGGCAGTAAAAAATAACTTAATAGCAAGGCCAACGCACCAAATAAAATCATGGTAAAAAATATCACATGCCAACTAAAATAAGTCTGAATAAAACCGCCTAACAAAGGTGCAACTGCAGGCGCCACAGCAACACTGCCTGAAATTAATGCTACCGCTTTAATTTCTTGCTGCCCACTATAAGCATCTTTAGCCATTGCTCGTGATAAAGCAGTACAGTAACAACCCAATAAGCCCTGAAAAAACCGTGCGATAATCATTAGCTCAATATTCGGCGCAAAAAAAACAATCGTACTCGTAATTAAATAAGCCGATAAACTACCGAGCATAACCGGGCGACGACCGAAAATATCAGCTAAAGGGCCCGCAATAAACATAGAAAAAGCAAAGCCTAGCATAAAACTACTTAAAGTAAGCTGGGCGGCCACAGCGGTAGTCTGAAAGGATGTGGCAATATCAGGAAGTGAAGGAATATAAAAATCGACAGATAAAGGCGCAAGAGCCGTTAACAAGGTAAGTAAAACAATCAATGGATAAAAATGGCGATCTGGCTTGAGCATTAATACAACATCCCAAACTAAATTTTTACTTTAATTAACCGCGCTTAATTAATCAAAGATAAAAAAAACCGAGCACATGGCTCGGTTTTTTCAGGGCGCTGACTTATTCGCCGTCAGAGTTCTCTTCTGGCGTTTCAGCAACAGCACGATCAACCAACTCAACAATGGCCATTGGCGCATTGTCACCTTGACGAAAACCGCACTTTAATACACGCACATAACCACCAGGACGTGACTTGTAACGTGGTGCTAGGTCAGTAAACAACTTGCTGGTCGCTTCTTTATCACGCAAGCGTGAAAAAGCTAAACGACGATTAGCAACACTATCTTCTTTCTTAGCCAAAGTAATTAATGGCTCAACTACACCGCGCAACTCTTTTGCTTTAGGCAAGGTTGTACGGATCACCTCATTTTGCATCAAAGATACAGCCATGTTTTTAAACATGGCTTTACGGTGAGCACTATTACGGTTGAGGTGGCGACCACTTTTGCGATGACGCATGGCTTATTTCCTTCAACTTAAACTGGATAAACAAAGCAGGCCATGAGCTTACTCAAGACCTTGCGGTGGCCAATTTTCAAGCGGTGTACCCATAGCCAGGCCATGAGTGGCAAGCACTGCTTTAATTTCAGCCAATGATTTTTTACCCAAGTTTGGTGTCTTTAATAAATCTGTCTCAGCCCGTTGAATTAAATCACCAACAAAGCGAATATTTTCAGCTTTTAGGCAATTCATCGAACGAACCGTTAGATCTAAATCATCAATTGGGCGTAACAGGATTGGATCCACTTCAGCTTCTTTACGTGCGGGCTCCACTTGCTTGGTGACATCAAGCTCTACAAACGAAGAGAGTTGATCTTGCAAGATCATCGCCGCACGACGAATAGCAGCCTCAGGATCGATCGTTCCTGTGGTTTCCAAATCAATCACAAGTTTATCGAGGTCTGTGCGCTGTTCAACACGCGCGCGCTCTACTGAGTAAGCAACACGGCGCACTGGACTAAACGAGGCATCTAATTGCAAACGACCCACTGACTGGCTCTCCTCTTCAGTATTACGCAAAGTTGCTGGCTTATAGCCACAACCTGTTGCAACATGAAGGCGAATCGTCAATTCAGTATCTTTCGATAGGTTTGCAATCACATGATCAGGATTAGTCACCTCGACACGAGGATCATCCTGAATGTCAGATGCAAGCACAGGGCCGACCCCTTTTTTGTGAAGCGTAAGCGTTGCCTCAGTGCAGTCGTGGAGAATTAGCGCTAATCCTTTGAGGTTGAGCAAAATTTCGATGACATCTTCTTGAACACCTTCTATCGAAGTATATTCATGAAGAACGCCTTCAATCTCAGCCTCAACGACAGCAGCACCTTGAATCGATGATAATAAGATACGGCGCAGTGCATTCCCTAAGGTATGCCCGAAACCTCGCTCTAATGGCTCTAGTACCAAACGCGAACGGCTTCGACCGAGATCTTGTACATCGACCAAGCACGGCTTTAAAAATTCATTGATGTTACCCTGCATGAAACGGCCCCTTTAATGCGATTACTTAGAGTACAGCTCGACAATCAACTGCTCGTTAATATCAGCTGATAACTCACTACGCTCTGGCATGGCTTTAAAGATACCTTCCATCTTATCAGCATCAACATCCACCCAAGCGATATCAGCACGTTGCTTCGCTAACTCAAGCGCTCCTTGAATTCGCAGTTGTTTTTTCGCACGTTCACGAATAGAAACAACATCTTCAGGTGACACTGTGTAAGATGGGATATTCACCACTTTACCATTCACAAGAATGGACTTATGGCTCACCAACTGGCGTGCTTCAGCACGTGTTGATGCAAATCCCATGCGATAGACAACGTTATCTAAACGAGATTCTAATAGCTGCAATAAGTTCTCACCGGTAGAACCCTTAATACGTGCAGCTTCTTTATAATAACGGCGGAAATGCTTTTCAAGCAAACCATAAATACGACGTACTTTTTGCTTTTCACGTAACTGCACACCATAATCCGATAAACGGCCACGGCGCGCGCCGTGTTGACCCGGTGCAGTTTCTGCCTTACATTTTGAGTCTAGTGCGCGAACACCACTCTTTAAGAAAAGGTCTGTGCCTTCACGACGTGCGAGTTTGCACTTAGGTCCAATATATCTACCCATAGCTTCCCCCTACACGCGACGTTTCTTAGGCGGACGGCATCCATTATGCGGAATCGGCGTCACGTCTGTAATATTAGTAATTTTGAAGCCTTTTGCATTCAGTGCACGAATCGCAGATTCACGACCTGGCCCAGGGCCTTTTACAAACACTTCAACATTCTTCATACCGAACTCGCGAGCGACTTCACCAGCACGCTCTGCAGCAACCTGAGCTGCAAATGGTGTGCTCTTACGCGAACCGCGGAAGCCTGAACCTCCAGAGGTTGCCCACGCTAAGGTATTCCCTTGGCGATCTGAGATCGTTACTATCGTATTGTTAAAAGACGCATGAACATGAGCCATTCCGTCTACAACTTGCTTTTTCACACGCTTTTTAGCGCGCACTGCTGTCTTTGCCATAGTACTTAATTCCTACCTTAACAGCTTACTTAGTGATTGGACGACGTGGACCTTTACGCGTACGAGCATTCGTACGAGTACGCTGGCCACGAAGAGGTAAACTACGACGATGGCGCAAGCCACGGTAGCATCCTAAATCCATTAAGCGCTTGATGTTCATGGAAATTTCACGACGCAAATCACCTTCAGTGGTGTGCTCGCCAACGGCTTTACGAAGTGCTTCCACTTCATCTTCAGATAAGTTTCTGATTTTTGCTGTTGGGTTAACACCGGCTGCGATACAAATTTTTTGTGCGCGTGGTCGACCAATACCAAAGATTGATGTTAATGCAATCTCGGCATGTTTTTGTACTGGAATATTAACGCCGGCTATACGGGCCATTCCAAAACTCCTACCTAAGAGACTAACCTATCGCTACTCTTTAATGACAAAAAAGCTAAATATATATTTAGCCTCTTTGTAATAGTGAAATCACCCGAATTAGTGCTTCACTGAGTAGCGCTTAAAATGATCCTTGAAAACAATTAGCCTTGACGCTGCTTGTGTTTAGGATCAGTACAGATAACACGTACGACGCGATCACGGCGAATCACCTTGCAATTACGACACATACGTTTTACAGAAGCACGAACTTTCATCGTTCATCTCTCCATATTAATTGAGTTTAAAACTCAACATAGTCTAGGGCGCAAGTTTAGCGCCCCTTTAAATTCGCTTTTTTCAGGAGCGAATCATATTGACGTGACATCAAATGTGCTTGTACCTGAGAAATAAAGTCCATCACAACAACCACAACGATCAGCAGTGAGGTCCCTCCAAAATAGAACGGTACGTTCCAAGCTAGAGTGAAAAACTCAGGTAACAATGACACCGCAGCAACATAAATTGCTCCCACTAAGGTGAGGCGGGTCATCACTCCATCAATATAGCGTGCCGTTTTCTCACCAGGGCGAATACCTGGAATAAAGGCCCCTGATTTTTTCAAGTTATCAGCGGTATCCCGAGGATTAAACACCAAGGCAGTATAAAAGAACGCAAAAAATATAACAGCGACACAGAATAACAGTAAATATAACGGCTGTCCAGGACTTAACATTAAACCTAAGTCACTCAACCAGCCCATATGTGGACCATGGCCGAACCATTGGCTTAAGGTTGCTGGAAAAAGCAAAATACTGCTTGCAAAAATCGGTGGAATCACTCCTGCCATATTAATCTTTAATGGCAGATGCGAGCTTTGCGCCGCAAACATACGACGACCTTGCTGGCGCTTAGCATAATTCACCGTAATTTTACGTTGAGCCCGTTCCATAAAGACAACAAACGCAGTCACTGCTACAACTGCTACAGCTACTAATAGCAAAATAGGTAAAGGCAGATCCCCTTCACGTGATGCTGTAAACGCTCGACCTAAGGCACTCGGCAAACCAGCCACAATACCAGCAAAAATGAGCATAGAAATACCATTGCCGATACCACGTTCTGTGATTTGCTCACCGAGCCACATAATAAACATGGTGCCTGTAACTAAAGTCACAACAGAACTTACAAAGAAAACCATCCCTGGGTCTATTGCTAACCCCTGGCTGATAATATACTTTGTAATCCCGACCGACTGCAATAAAGCAAGCGCAAGTGTGCCATAGCGAGTATATTGGGTAATTTTACGCTGACCGGCTTCTCCACCTTCCTTCTTAAGCTCTTCTAGCGAGGGTACCACCGCAGTTAACAACTGAATGATGATCGATGCTGAAATATAGGGCATCACCCCAAGAGCAAGCACAGAAAGACGCTGTAGAGCTCCTCCTGAAAACATATTAAATAAGCCAAGGATGGTTTTTCCTTGGCTATTAAAGAACTGAGCGAGCTTATTTGGATCGATTCCGGGCACCGGAATATGAGAGCCAATGCGATAAACCACAATGGCAATCAATAGAAAAAATAAACGTCGGCGCAGCTCAGCCAGGCCTGAGCCGCCCGACTTATTTAACTGTGCTGGAGCGCTAAATTTAGCCATCTACGCCTCGACTTTACCACCCGCCGCTTCAATCGCAGCAAGTGCACCTTTGGTTACACGCAGGCCGCGAAGGTTGACTGCTTTGGTGATCTCACCTGAAGCAATCACTTTCACATCCAACGTGCTCTTACGGACCACACCCGCAGCTTTCAATGCCAATAAATCAATCAGTTCAGCATCAATACCTACAAGCTCGTGCAAACGCACTTCTTCGGTCACCAAAGCTTTACGAGACGTAAAACCAAATTTTGGCAAACGGCGTTGCAGTGGCATCTGGCCACCTTCAAAACCGACTTTATGAAAACCACCTGAGCGCGCTTTCTGACCTTTGTGACCGCGTCCAGCAGTTTTACCTAAACCAGACCCAGTACCACGACCTACACGCTTTGGCGCATGCTTTGCACCCTCAGCAGGCTTTAATGTGTTCAAACGCATGATTAGTTCTCCTCAACTTTAAGCATGTAGGAAACTTTATTGATCATGCCACGATTACACGGAGTATCGATCACAGTCACCGTATGGTGCATGCGACGCAGACCCAAACCTCTTAGGCAGTCTTTATGACGTTGTAAGCGGCCGATCGAGCTGCGAGTTTGCGTTACAGTTAATGTTTTACTCATCACCGTTACCCCACAACCTCACCAATCGATTTGCCGCGCTTAGCAGCAATATCTTCTGGCGATGAAATACTCTTTAACCCATTGATCGTCGCACGAATAACGTTAACAGGATTCGTCGAACCAATCGACTTTGCCAATACGTTCTGTACGCCTACAACCTCAAATACTGCACGCATCGCACCACCGGCAATGATACCCGTACCCTCTGACGCCGGTTGCATATACACTTTCGATGCACCATGACGGGCTTTGACTGCATAATGCAAGGTTGTGCCTTTCAAAGGAACTTCAACCATCGATTTACGTGCCGCTTCCATCGCTTTTTGAATCGCAACGGGCACTTCACGTGCCTTACCACGACCAAAACCGACACGGCCATTTCCATCACCAACAACAGTCAATGCAGAAAAACCAAATACGCGGCCGCCTTTTACAACTTTTGCTGTCCGGTTAACGTCTACAAGCTTCTCTTGTAAACCATCAGCTTGTTTTTCCAATTTTGCCATGACCTAACCCTTAAAACTGTAGACCGTTCGCACGTGCAGCATCCGCTAACGCTTTAACGCGACCATGATATTTAAAACCAGAGCGGTCAAACGCGACTTGCGTAACGCCCGCAGCAACAGCACGCTCAGCAATGAGCTTACCAATCTCACTCGCTGCAGCCACATTACCCGTTGGCTTGCCCACTTCTTTATACGACTTGTCTAAAGTCGATGCCGCAGCCAACACGCGGCCACTTGTTGCTTCAATAACTTGAGCATAAGTGTGGCGCGGTGTGCGGTGAATGCTTAAGCGATTAACGCCTTGCTCACGAATCCGAGCACGCGTACCGCCTGCACGACGTAGACGAGATGTTTTCTTATCCATGCCGCTACCCTACTTCTTCTTAGCTTCTTTAAGGACTATCGTCTCATCCGCATAACGGACGCCCTTACCTTTATAAGGCTCAGGTGGACGATAACCACGAATATTTGCTGCAACTTGACCGACAACTTGCTTGTCAGTGCCCTTGACCAAAATTTCTGTTTGGCTTGGCGTCTCAATGGTAATTCCCTCAGGAACAGCAAAGTTCACTGGATGAGAAAAACCGAGCGTCAAGTTCAACGTTTTACCTTGGGCCTGAGCACGATAACCGACACCAACCAACTGAAGTTTCTTCTCGAAACCCTGGCTAACGCCTGTGACCATATTATTAAGCAACGCACGTGCAGTACCGGCTTGCGCCCATGCACCGGATGCTTCACTGGCAGGAGCAAACGTTAAAACGTTATCTTCATGCGCAATTGCAACAAGATGATTTAATTCACGTGCTAAAGCACCTTTCGGGCCTTTAACACTGACCTGTTGATCCTTAATCGTGACTTCTACACCACTTGGGATCCTAATTGGACTTTTTGCGACTCGTGACATTCTTCTAACCCCTTATGCTACGTAGGCCAGAACTTCGCCACCTTCATTCAGTGCACGCGCAGACTTAGCTGTCATCACACCTTTTGAAGTTGAAACGATCGCGATACCGTAACCACCATTGACTTGAGGTAAGTCCTGAGCCGATTTGTACGTACGTAACCCTGGACGGCTTACACGCTCGATTTGCTCAATAACTGCTTTACCTTCAAAATATTTCAAGGTGATCGTCAATTGAGGTTTTGCGCCTTCACTTACATCATAAGCCAAAACGAAACCTTCCTCTTTTAGCACTTTAGCAATAGCGACTTTTAATTTAGCAGAGCCCATAGAAACAGTCTCTTTTTCAGCCGATTGCGCATTGCGGATACGTGTTAACATATCAGCAACTGGATCTTGCATACTCATTTGTAATTTACTCCTAGAGCCGCAATTCTTACCAGCTTGCCTTTCGTAATCCTGGAGCATCACCGGACATTGCGTGTTCACGCAATTTATTACGGCAAAGACCAAACTTACGATAAACAGCATGTGGACGACCTGTAATACGACAGCGACGTTGTTGACGTACAGGGCTCGCATTACGAGGCAATGCCTGTAATTTTTGCTGAGCATCCCAACGTTCTTCGTCAGAAGCATTCAGATCATTGATAATTGCTTTTAATTCAACACGTCTCTCAGCATACTTCGCAACAGTACGCGTACGCTTTTCTTCGCGCTGAATCATGCAAACCTTAGCCATAAGCTTACACCCTTAGTTTTTTCTTAATGGGAAGTTAAACGCTTGCAACAGCGCTCGACCTTCTTCATTCGATTTTGCAGTCGTTGTAATGGTAATATCCATTCCACGTAACTTATCAACTTTATCGTAATCGATTTCTGGGAAGACGATTTGCTCTTTAATTCCCATGCTGTAGTTACCACGACCATCAAAGGACTTAGGGCTTAAGCCACGGAAATCACGAATACGAGGAATCGCAATATCCACTAAACGCTCTAAAAATTCGTACATACGCTCGCCACGTAATGTAACTTTACAGCCAATTGGCCAGCCTTCACGAACTTTAAAGCCTGCAATTGATTTACGTGCACGCGTCACTACAGGCTTCTGACCTGCAATTTTAGTCATGTCAGACACGGCGTGCTCGATTATTTTTTTATCACCAATCGCTTCACCTACACCCATATTTAAGGTGATCTTAGTGATACGCGGAACCGCCATTACACTCGTGTAATTAAACTGTTCCTTGAGTTTATTCACTACAGTATCAGTGTAGTGCTGTTTTAATCTGGCCATTTTTTCTACCTAGCCTTACGCATCAACTACTTCATTATTAGACTTGAAATAACGCACTTTTTCCTGACCTTCGCCACGGAAGCCAACGCGATCCCCTTTACCAGTGTCCGAGTTGTATAGCATGACATTAGAAATGTGAATTGGCATTTCTTTGTCAACGATTCCACCTTGAACACCCGCTTGCGGGTTTGCCTTGACGTGTTTTTTCGCAATATTCAAGCCTTCAACTACAACGCGATCTTCCAAAAGACGAACAACTTTGCCACGCTGGCCTTTGTTCTTTCCTGAAATCGCGATGACTTCATCGCCTTTTTTAATTTTGCGCATGAATTTAAAGCTCCTGTTTACAGTACTTCAGGTGCTAATGAGATAATTCGCATGAACTTCTCATTACGCAACTCGCGAGTGACAGGGCCAAAAATACGTGTACCGATCGGTTGCTCTTGTGCATTTAATAGCACAGCAGCATTGCCATCAAAACGAATGACAGAACCATCTGAACGACGCACACCTTTCTTAGTGCGTACGACCACGGCATTTAATACTTGGCCTTTTTTAACTTTCCCGTGAGGGATTGCTTCTTTAACGGTTACTTTAATAATATCGCCTACACCAGCGTAGCGACGTTTGGAACCGCCAAGCACCTTGATACACTCAACACGACGAGCGCCGCTATTATCAGCGACTTGAAGCTCAGTCTGCATCTGAATCATGGCTGTTCTCCAAAACAAAAAGATACAACAACTGCACCCCTAACAAAGGGTGCATTATAGCATCGTCTGTAAAAATAAAAAGCCCTAGTTTTTAATCACTAGACACTTAGACTACATTGTTCTAATTGGCACGCTCATCAACTGAGACCAGCATCCATGTCTTCGTTTTAGAAAGAGGACGGCATTCACGGACAGTGACGATGTCTCCTTCTTGACATTGATTAGTCTCGTCATGAGCATGGAGCTTCGTTGAACGGCGCATTACTTTACCGTAAAGGGCGTGACGAACTTGACGTTCAACTAGCACAGTGATTGATTTATCACCCTTTGAGCTGACCACACGGCCAGTCATCATACGGACGATCTTTTTCTCGCTCATTATGCGGCACCTGCTCTTTTCTTCTCATGAAGAACGGTTTTAACTCGAGCAATATTACGACGCACGTTTTTCAGCAAATGATTCTGAGCCAATTGGCCAGAACCATGCTGCATGCGAAGATTGAACTGCTCACGAAGAAGTTCAAGTAACTCACTTTGAAGTTCACTTGTACTTTTTTGTTTCAATTCTTGCGCTTTCATTACATTACCGTCCGTTTCACAAAGGTTGTTGATACCGGAAGTTTTGCAGCCGCTAAGCGAAACGCTTCACGTGCAATCTCTTCAGGCACCCCTTCAATTTCGTAAAGGACACGGCCAGGTTGGATTTGGGATACCCAAAGCTCCACACTCCCCTTGCCTTTACCCATACGAACCTCAAGTGGCTTTTTAGAGACTGGCTTATCAGGGAAAATTCTGATCCAGATCTTACCACTTCGTTTCACATGACGGTTGATCGCACGACGTGCAGCTTCGATTTGGCGTGCCGTGATACGACCACGACCCGTGGCTTTTAAGCCAAACTCACCAAAGCTAACATCTGCACCACGCGTTGCAATGCCACGATTACGCATTTTAAATTGCTTACGGAACTTGGTACGTTTCGGTTGTAACATAATTAACTACTCCCTACTTCGCTGCGGCTGGACGCTTCTTACCAGATTTAGCCTTGCGGCCGCCTCCGGCAGGTCTTTGCCCAGGTTTTTCTAGAGAAAGTGCAGTTAAATCATCAACGCGACCTAAGATCTCACCTTTGAATATCCACACTTTCACACCAATAATACCGTAAGTCGTTAATGCCTCGGCCGTACCGTAATCTACATCCGCACGGAACGTATGCAAAGGTACGCTACCTTCAAGGTAGCGCTCAGTACGCGCAATCTCAGCACCACCTAAGCGGCCTGAAACCTGAACACGAATCCCTTTTGCACCGATGCGCATGGCATTTTGTACCGCACGCTTCATCGCCCGACGGAACATCACACGACGTTCGAGCTGTTGCGCAATACTTGCAGCAACCAACGTTGCATCAATTTCTGGCTTGCGCACTTCTTCGATAGAGATATGTACAGGAATCCCCATCATTTTTGTCACTTCTGCACGCAATGCCTCAACATCTTCACCTTTTTTACCAATGACGATGCCTGGACGGGCAGTGTGAATGACAATACGCGCATTTTGCGCAGGACGTTCAATCTGAATGCGGCTGACTGCTGCATTAGCAAGCTTCTTTTTCAAGAAGTCACGAACTTGAATATCGCTATACAGCTTATCCGCATAAGTTCGTGAATCTGCATACCATTTTGAAGTCCAATCTTTAACAATACCAAGACGAATCCCGGTAGGATGAACCTTCTGACCCATGGAGTCTCTCTCCTAGCAATCGGCGACCTGAACCGTAATATGGCAGGTACGTTTCACGATAATGTTAACACGGCCTTTAGCACGAGCACGCATACGCTTCAAACGTGGACCTTCGTCGACGAAAGCTTTGGACACTTTCAACTCATCAACATCAGCACCTTCGTTATGTTCAGCATTCGCGATTGCAGACTCGAGGACTTTTTTCACATCTTGAGCGACTTGCTTATTGCTAAACGTCAAGATGTCCAAAGCACGGTTTACAGGTAAACCGCGAATCTGGTCAACAACTAATCTTACTTTCTGCGGTGATACACGCGCGTATTTTAATTTAGCGACTGCTTCCATCACCTTTACCTCTTCGCTTTCTTATCAGCGGCATGACCACGGTAAGCACGCGTAGGCGCAAACTCACCTAGCTTATGCCCAACCATCTGATCTGTGACATACACAGGGACATGCTGGCGACCATTATGAATCGCAATCGTCAAGCCAACCATATCTGGAAGAATCATAGAACGGCGAGACCAAGTCTTAATAGGTCGCTTACTGTTAGAAGCAGCAGCTGATTCCACTTTTTTAATCAAGTGGAGATCAACAAAAGGCCCTTTTTTCAATGAACGTGGCACGAGTTACTCCTCCAACTTACTTATTACGACGACGAACAATGAACTTGTCCGTACGCTTATTACGGCGAGTCTTCTTACCTTTCGTAGGCACACCCCACGGAGTGACAGGGTGACGACCACCAGACGTACGACCTTCACCACCACCGTGTGGGTGATCTACCGGGTTCATTGCCACACCGCGAACGGTTGGACGAACACCACGCCAACGCTTAGCACCTGCTTTACCTAATGAACGCAAGTTATGCTCTGAGTTGCATACTTCACCAATCGTCGCACGGCACTCAACCAGCACCTTGCGCATTTCACCTGAGCGTAAGCGCAAAGTTGCATAACGACCCTCACGAGCCACCAGCTGTGCAGACGTTCCTGCACTGCGAGCCATTTGACCACCTTTACCAGGCTTCAACTCAATATTATGAATCACCGAACCTAATGGAATATTACGAATAGGCAAACAATTACCTACTTTAATCGGCGATTCTTCACCACTAACAACAGGATCACCTGCTTTTAAGCCTTTCGGCGCTAGAATATAACGACGCTCACCATCGGTAAACAAGATCAGTGCGATATGTGCACTACGACCTGGATCATACTCTAAACGCTCAACTTTCGCAGAAACACCGTCTTTATTACGCTTAAAGTCAACAATACGAATATGTTGACGATGTCCACCACCGATATGGCGAACGGTAATGCGACCGTTATTATTACGACCACCACTTTTACTTTTCTTCACCAGAAGCGGCGCATGAGGTGCACCTTTGTGCAACTCAGGATTAACCACTTTAACAACAAAACGACGACCTGGAGAAGTTGGTTTTGATTTTATCACTGCCATGACCTAATACTCCCCTACTTCGCACCGAGCAAATCTAGCTCTTGGCCATCTTGCAAAGTGACATACGCTTTTTTCCAGTCTTTACGACGACCGGATACTTTACCGCCACGCTGTGTTGTTTTGCCTTTGACATTAACCGTAGTAACACCATTGACTTTAACTTTAAAAAGCGTTTCAACAGCCCGCTTAATTTCTAGCTTAGTTGCATCAGTTGCGACTTTAAACACAACCTGCGAAGACTCAGCAACATTGGCCGCCTTCTCAGAAATGTGTGGCGCACGAATAACTTTTAATAAACGCTCTTGGTTCATGCGAAAGCCTCCTCAATTTGCTTGAGAGCATCAACAGTCACCAGAACTTTATCAAATGCAACGAGACTTACAGGATCTAAGCCTGAGACATCACGCACATCAACATTCTTTAAGTTACGCGCTGCTAGGTAAAGTTTTTCTTCTACATCATGAGAAACAATTAACACATCGTTTAACTGCAACTCTTTTAATAGACTTGATAATTCTTTCGTTTTTGGCGCAGACAATGCTAACGTTTCAACGATGACTAAGCGATCTTGACGAACCAGCTCAGACAAGATAGAGCGCATCGCTCCGCGGTACATTTTACGGTTGACTTTTTGCGAAAAATCACGTGGTTTCGCAGCAAAAGTTACCCCACCTGTCCGCCAGATCGGGCTACGAATCGTTCCCGCACGGGCACGACCAGTGCCTTTTTGACGCCAAGGCTTAGCACCACCACCACGCACTTCAGAGCGGGTTTTTTGCGCTTTAGTTCCTTGACGACCTGCTGCCATATATGCTGTGACAACTTGATGGATCAATGCTTCATTAAACTCACGGCCAAACGTATCCTCAGATACTTGGACATTGCCTTGAGAGCCTTGACCCGGAACACGAATTTGTAGTTCCATTCTCTTACCTCTCAATTATGCCTTAGCCGCAGGTTGAACAATCACATCACTTCCAGGCGCACCTGGCACACCGCCTTTCACTAAGACAAAGCCACGCTCTAAATCAACGCGAACTACCTCTTGTGATTGAACAGTAACACGCTCAGCACCCATATGACCCGCCATTTTCTTGCCTTTAAAGACACGACCTGGGGTTTGGTTTTGACCAATAGACCCTGGAGCGCGGTGAGATAATGAGTTACCGTGAGTCGCATCTTGCATAGAGAAGTTGTGGCGCTTAATAACACCCGCAAACCCTTTACCTTTTGATGTGCCGACTACGTCAACTTTCTGACCTGCTTCAAAAAGAGAGACCGTAAGCTCTTGGCCTACAGAAAATTCTTCTTTGTTTGCCTCTGATAGGCAAAATTCCCAAAGACCACGACCAGCTTCTGTCTTTGCTTTTGCAAAGTGCCCTGCTTCTGCCTTATTAACGCGAGAAGCGCGACGAGAACCTGTCGTTACTTGGATAGCACGATAACCGTCCTGCTCAAGATCTTTCACCTGAGTAATACGGTTCGGCTCAATTTGAATCACAGTCACAGGAATAGATGCACCATCTTCAGTAAAGACACGTGTCATCCCAGCCTTACGACCGACTAATCCGATTGCCATTTCGTTGTTACCTCTATCACCACCCCGATTTCGATTGACCGGAGCTGATTATTTCCAACACTCGAAAAACGCCCATCCCTGCAGAAGCAGGGATGGGTCAATTCATCTCGAGAACAGGCATTCTAACCCAAACTGATTTGAACGTCTACACCTGCAGCCAAATCTAGCTTCATCAAAGCATCGACTGTCTTATCTGTTGGATCAACAATATCAACAAGGCGCTTATGAGTACGCAATTCGTACTGATCACGCGCATCCTTATTAACATGAGGAGAAACCAAAATTGTAAAGCGCTCTTTACGTGTCGGTAAAGGAATCGGACCACGCACTTGTGCGCCCGTACGCTTTGCAGTTTCAACGATTTCACTAGTAGATCGATCAATTAAACGATGATCGAACGCTTTCAAACGAATGCGAATTCTTTGGTTTGCCATTCTCTATTACTCTACGACCTTAGCAACTACACCAGAACCAACAGTACGGCCACCTTCACGAATCGCGAAGCGTAAACCATCATCCATTGCGATTGGAGCAATCAATTCAACAGTGATAGAAATGTTGTCACCCGGCATGACCATTTCTACGCCTTCTGGCAAGAATACTTCACCCGTCACATCCGTTGTACGGAAGTAAAACTGTGGGCGATATCCTTTAAAGAATGGAGTGTGACGTCCACCTTCTTCTTTATTTAACACATATACTTCAGCTTCGAACTTGGTATGCGGAGTGATAGAACCAGGCTTAGCCAATACTTGACCACGCTCTACGTCTTCACGCTTCGTACCACGTAACAACGCACCAACGTTATCACCTGCACGACCTTCGTCAAGAAGCTTACGGAACATTTCAACACCCGTTACAATCGTTTTCGTTGTATCACGAATACCCACGATCTCAACTTCATCACCTGTGTTCACAATACCTTGCTCGATACGACCTGTAACCACTGTGCCACGACCAGAAATAGAGAATACATCCTCTACAGGCATCAAAAATGGCTTATCAGTATCACGCTCTGGCTCAGGAATATAAGTATCTAACGCTTCAGCCAGCTTTAAGATCGCAGCTTCACCGATTTCAGATGTATCACCTTCCAATGCTTTTAACGCAGAACCCTGAATCACAGGAATATCATCGCCTGGGAAATCATATTCACTAAGAAGCTCACGAACTTCCATTTCAACAAGCTCTAATAACTCTTCATCATCAACCATGTCCACTTTATTCAAGAAAACGATGATGTAAGGAACACCCACCTGACGACCTAAGAGGATGTGCTCACGCGTTTGTGGCATAGGACCATCCGCTGCGTTCACAACTAAGATTGCTCCGTCCATTTGCGCAGCACCAGTGATCATGTTTTTAACATAGTCAGCGTGTCCTGGGCAGTCTACGTGTGCGTAGTGACGGTTTTCTGTTTCATACTCTACGTGAGATGTAGAAATAGTAATACCACGCTCTTTTTCTTCAGGTGCATTATCAATTTCATCAAATGCTTTCGCTTGGCCACCAAACTTTTCAGTTAAAACTTTAGTGATTGCCGCAGTCAACGTTGTTTTACCGTGGTCAACGTGGCCAATGGTTCCAACATTTACGTGTGGCTTTCCACGTTCAAAGGTTGCTTTTGCCATGAGAATAATCCCCTCTAGTTACACAAATTAAGATTTTCTTTCTTTAATGACCGCTTCAGCCACATTAGTTGGAGCTTCCGCATATTTTTCAAACTGCATACTGTACGACGCACGACCTTGCGATAAAGAGCGCATGTCAGTTGCATAACCAAACATTTCCGCCAAAGGCACCATTGCCGTGACCACTTTGCCTGCAGGGTTCTCATCCATGCTCTGAATGATACCACGACGACGATTCAAGTCACCGACGACATCACCCATATAATCCTCAGGTGTGACCACTTCAACTTTCATCATCGGCTCTAGCAATGCTGGATTTGCATTTAAAGCCCCTTGTTTTAGCGCCATAGAACCTGCGATCTTAAATGCCATCTCACTCGAGTCAACATCGTGGAAAGATCCATCGTATAAAGTGGCTTTTAGGCCAATCAATGGATAACCGGCAAGCACACCGTTTTCCATTTGCTCTTTAATGCCCTTCTCAACGGCTGGGATGTATTCACGTGGAATTACGCCGCCAACGATTTCATTAACGAACTCAAAACCATCTTCAGCTTCACCATTGTCATTTTGAAGCGGCTCAAAACGCACCCAAACATGACCGTATTGACCACGACCACCCGATTGGCGTACGAACTTACCTTCTTGCTCTCTTAGTGCACGAATCGCTTCACGATAAGCAACCTGAGGTTTACCCACATTCGCTTCGACATTAAATTCACGTCGCATGCGATCAACTAAGATATCAAGGTGAAGTTCACCCATACCTGAGATAATCGTCTGTCCCGTTTCTTCATCTGTCTTCACGCGGAAAGATGGATCTTCTTGTGCTAACTTACCGAGGGCAACGCCCATTTTTTCTTGATCAGCTTTTGATTTAGGCTCAATTGCAATCGAGATCACCGGCTCTGGGAATTCCATACGCTCAAGCACAATCGGTGCATCTTGCGCACACAAGGTATCCCCAGTCGTCACATCCTTAAGACCAATTGCCGCAGCAATGTCACCAGCGTGCACTTCTTTAATCTCTTCGCGTGAGTTCGAATGCATCTGGACGATACGACCGATACGCTCACGCTTGCCTTTCACGGTATTTAAAACAGAGTCACCGCTTTTTACCACACCCGAGTAACAACGCATAAACGTTAAAGTACCCACGAATGGATCCGTTGCGATTTTAAATGCGAGCGCTGAGAACGGTGCCTTATCATCAGCAGGACGCTCACCTTCACTCTCATCGTCTAAAATACCTTTAATAGCAGGTACATCAGTCGGTGATGGCAAGTATTCAATCACTGCATCCAACATCGCTTGAACACCTTTGTTCTTAAATGCCGAACCACATAATGATAAAACAATCTCATTATTCAAAGTACGCTTACGCAAACCATCTTTAATTTCCTCGATAGAAAGCTCACCTTCTTCAAGGTATTTTTCCATCAATTCTTCAGAAGCTTCAGCAGCAGATTCTACCATCTGCTCATGCCATTGCTGACATTCGTCTTGCATATGCTCTGGAATATCACGCAGATCATAGGTCATCCCTTTATCTGCTTCATTCCAGTAAATTGCCTTCATGCGCAGTAAGTCAATCACACCTTCGAACTCATCTTCAGCACCAATCGGCAACTGAATCGGCACAGGAGCTGCACCTAAACGGTCTTTAATCTGATCAACCACACGCAAGAAGTTAGCGCCCGCACGGTCCATCTTATTCACAAAGACAATACGTGGAACACCATATTTATTCGCTTGACGCCAAACCGTCTCAGATTGAGGTTCTACGCCTGAAGTTGCACAGAAAACAACAACCGCACCATCGAGCACACGCAGTGAACGTTCAACTTCAATAGTAAAGTCAACGTGTCCTGGAGTATCAATGATATTTACACGGTGTTGATCGAACTGTTGGTCCATACCGGCCCAGAAACAAGTCGTCGCAGCCGAAGTAATAGTAATACCCCGCTCTTGCTCTTGTTCCATCCAGTCCATAGTCGCAGCGCCATCATGCACCTCACCAATTTTGTGAGAGACGCCGGTATAAAATAGTACACGTTCCGTAGTAGTTGTTTTACCTGCGTCAACATGAGCGCAGATACCAATATTACGGTAACGATCGATAGAAGTTGTACGTGCCACGATCTTTCCTCTCGATTACCAACGGTAGTGTGAGAACGCCTTGTTAGCCTCAGCCATGCGATGCGTATCTTCACGTTTTTTAACAGCCGTTCCACGACCTTCCACAGCATCGAGTAACTCACCCGCTAAACGAAGCCCCATAGATTTCTCACTACGCTTACGTGATGCATCAACAATCCAGCGCATAGACAAAGCCGTACGACGGGCTGGGCGCACTTCAACAGGAATCTGATACGTCGCACCACCAACACGGCGTGACTTCACTTCAACCGCAGGACGAACCGCATCCAGTGCTTTTTCAAACACTTCAAGCGGGCTCTCACCTTTACGACGTTCATTAATAACGTCCATGGCACCATAAACAATTTTTTCAGCAACTGATTTTTTACCATCAATCATTAAATGATTGACAAACTTCGCCAGCATTTCACTACCGAACTTAGGATCTGGCAAAATCTCACGTTTTGCCGCAACTCTTCTTCTAGGCATTGTACTATTATCCCAATCACCTGTTTAAAAAATAACTGTTTTACTTTCGTTCAAACAGCTAGACTCAATTAAACCTTAATGTCTAAATATATATTATTTAGTAATTAAGACTTAGGACGCTTAGTACCGTACTTAGAACGACCTTGTTTACGATCATTCACACCCGATGTATCCAAAGCACCACGAACAATGTGATAACGAACACCCGGTAAGTCTTTTACACGACCACCACGGATTAATACAACACTATGCTCTTGTAAGTTGTGGCCTTCACCACCGATATATGCAGATACTTCATAGCTATTCGTCAAACGTACACGTGCTACTTTACGTAAAGCCGAGTTTGGCTTCTTCGGTGTAGTCGTGTAAACACGGGTGCACACACCACGACGTTGTGGGCATGCTTGCAACGCAGGAACATTAGTCTTCTTTACCTGACGTTGGCGCGGTTTACGAATGAGCTGATTAACGGTTGCCATTCAATAGAACTCCCAAAATCAACCTTTTTAAAATGTAATAAAACCACTCACCCGCACAAAGCGGATGGGTGATTATAAAAAAGCTTGTCTATAACTGTCAAGAACCAAGAACTTAGACAGACAGACTTGCCTGCCTACTGTAATCGAAACCCAAGTAATGATCAAGCATCAGAGGCTTTAAAGGCTTCACTTAACGCACTTTGTACATCATCGGCCGTTGGCTTCTTCACTTCAACAATCTCTTGCACTGATCCCAATTGACGATTACGACGTCGCTCTTTGTGATACGCCAAGCCGGTTCCCGCAGGAATCAGTCGACCAACGATCACATTTTCTTTCAGACCACGTAGGTCATCACGTTTTCCTGTCACAGCCGCTTCAGTCAAGACACGCGTCGTCTCTTGGAAAGATGCGGCTGAGATAAAGGATTCGGTCGAAAGCGAGGCTTTAGTAATACCCAGTAACATCGGCGTGAAATGTGCCGGCACTTGGTCATCTGCTAAGCGCTCATTTTCTTCAAGCGCCTGATAGTCCTCAACCAATTCGCCAACGAGCAATTTAGTATCGCCCGCCATGGTCACCATGACCTTGCGTAACATTTGGCGTAAGATCACCTCAATGTGCTTATCATTAATTTTTACACCCTGAAGTCGATAAACATCTTGAATCTCATTCACGATATAATCTGCAAGCGCTCGCACACCTTTTAAGCGTAAAATATCGTGTGAGCTAGGCTCACCATCAACGAGAACCTCGCCTTTTTCAATCTGCTCACCTTCAAAGACATTCAGCGGCCGCCATTTTGGCACTAAAATTTCAAACGCTTCACCCTCAGGTGGTGTGATCACCAAACGGCGTTTGTCTTTAGTCTCTTTACCAAAGTTAACAACCCCTGAAATTTCAGCCAATACAGCCGCTTCTTTAGGAATCCGCGCCTCAAACAAGTCAGCCACTCGCGGCAGACCCCCCGTAATATCACGCGTTTTCGAGCCTTCTTGCGGAATACGGGCAATAACATCACCCACACCTATTTCGGCATCATTCTCAAGATTTAAGACCGCACCGGTTGGCAGGTTATAACTGGCGGCAATATTCGTATTTGGAATACATAAATCATCACCACGCTCATCGACCAAGCGCACCATTGGTCTAAGCTCTTTACCTGTCGCCCCTGAACGCTTTGCATCTTCAACTACAATGCTTGAAAGCCCGGTCATCTCATCAACCTGACGAGACATCGATACGCCATCGAGCAAATCAATAAAGCGAATACGCCCTTTCACCTCGGAGATAATTGGGTGCGAGTGCGGATCCCACTTGGCAACAATTTGGCCCGCATCGACTGCTGCACCATCTGCCACCATTAAGTCAGAACCATAAGGCAATTTATACTGCTCACGCTCACGGCCATGCTCATCAACCACAGCAATCTGCCCAGAACGTGAGATCGTCACCAACTTACCATCGACACGGTCGACTTTCTTAATATTGTGAAAACGGATAAAGCCGCTATTTTTAACCTGAATGTTATTCGCCGCCGAAGAACGTGATGCCGCACCACCGATATGGAAGGTCCGCATCGTCAACTGTGTTCCTGGCTCACCAATTGATTGCGCCGCAATTACACCCACGGCCTCACCTGAATTCACGCGATGGCCACGCGCTAAATCACGACCATAACAGGTTGAGCAGATACCACGGCGCGTCTCGCAGATGACTGGCGAGCGCACAGTAACTTCATAAACGCCCGCTTCATCAATACGTCTAACCGCGTGCTCATCCAGGTAAGTACCTCTCTCAAGCACCACCTCACCCGACGGTGAGATCACATCTTTAGCACACGAGCGACCAATTAAGCGATCCGCCAATGGTACGACAACATCCCCCCCTTCAATCAGCGGGGTCATAAGTAAGCCTTCTTCGGTACCACAATCGACTTCAGTGACGACAACATCTTGTGCTACGTCCACCAAACGACGGGTAAGATACCCAGAGTTCGCTGTTTTTAATGCGGTATCGGCCAAACCTTTACGTGCACCGTGAGTGGAAATAAAGTATTGCAGTACGTTTAGACCTTCACGGAAATTAGCAATAATCGGCGTTTCAATAATCGAACCATCCGGTTTTGCCATCAAGCCCCGCATACCAGCCAACTGACGCATCTGATCTTGCGAACCACGTGCACCCGAGTCTGCCATCATGTAAACAGAATTAAATGAGACTTGCTCTACCGTATTACCTTCAGCGTCAACCACTTGATCTTTAGACAGGTTTTCCATCATTGCTTTCTTAACACTGTCATTCGTACGTGACCAAATATCGACCACTTTATTGTAGCGCTCACCGGCAGTGACCAAGCCCGACGCGTATTGCTCAGTAATCTCGCGCACTTGCGCTTCAGCTTCATCAATAATCGCCGTCTTCGCTTCAGGCACCACCATATCATCAATGCCAACCGAAACACCCGAGCGTGTTGCATAGCGAAAACCGGCATACATCAGCTGATCAGCAAAAACAACCGTCTCTTTTAAACCCACATTGTGATAACACTCGTCTAATAGGCCAGCGATTTGTTTTTTACCCATCGCTTTATTAACCATATCAAACGGAATGCCATCAGGCACGATCGTAAACAATAAAGCACGACCCACTGTAGTCTCTGTCAGCTGAGTACGTTTAATCAATTCTTTATTGTCATCACGGACAAAATCAGTAATACGGACCTTCACGCGCGCATGCAATTCTGCAACGCCAGCTTGATAGGCACGCTCTGCTTCTTGAATATCAGCAAAGACCATACCTTCACCTTTGGCATTGATCCGATCACGCGTTGTATAATAAATACCTAAGACAACGTCTTGAGAAGGTGCAATCACCGGATCACCAGATGCTGGCGAGAGGATATTATTCGTCGACATCATCAAGGCACGTGCTTCTAACTGCGCTTCAACCGTCAACGGAATATGCACCGCCATTTGGTCACCATCAAAGTCAGCGTTATACGCTGCACAGACCAATGGATGCAACTGAATTGCCTTGCCTTCAATCAATACCGGTTCAAACGCTTGAATACCTAAGCGGTGCAAAGTTGGCGCGCGGTTAAGCAACACCGGGTGCTCACGAATCACTTCATCAAGAACATCCCAGACCTCAGCAGCTTCTTTTTCAACTAGCTTTTTCGCCGCTTTAATCGTCGTCGCAAGGCCACGGAACTGTAACTTACTGAAGATAAACGGCTTAAACAGCTCTAACGCCATCTTTTTCGGCAAACCACATTGATGCAAGCGCAAAGTCGGGCCAACCACAATCACTGAACGGCCAGAGTAATCAACACGCTTACCCAAAAGGTTTTGACGAAAACGCCCTTGTTTACCTTTAATCATATCCGCAAGTGATTTAAGCGCGCGACGATTAGAGCCTGTAATCGCACGGCCACGACGACCGTTATCTAAAAGAGCATCCACAGACTCTTGCAACATACGCTTTTCATTGCGAACAATGATATCCGGTGCAGCAAGCTCTAATAAACGCTTTAAGCGATTATTACGGTTAATCACCCGACGATATAAATCATTCAGGTCAGAGGTTGCAAAACGTCCGCCATCCAAGGGCACCAATGGGCGCAAATCAGGTGGCAACACCGGCAACACATCCATCACCATCCACTCCGGTTTATTACCAGAAGCAGCAAAAGCCTCTAATAATTTTAACCGCTTGGTGATCTTCTTAATCCGTGTTTCTGAGTTGGTCGTTGGCAGCTCATCACGTAACGTAGTAATTTCAGCCTCAAGATTTAATTCTTTTAGAATAATCTTAATGGCCTCTGCACCCATGCGGGCATCAAATTCATCACCGTACTGCTCTAAGGCATTTAAATACTCTTCATCAGACAGCATTTGGCCTTTTTCTAGCGCCGTCATGCCTGGCTCGATCACCACAAACGCTTCAAAATAAAGTACACGCTCGATATCACGCAAGGTCATATCAAGCAATGTACCAATCCGCGATGGCAATGAACGCAAGAACCAAATATGCGCCACTGGACTGGCCAGATCAACGTGCCCCATGCGGTCACGACGCACTTTAGTTGGTGCAACTTCAACACCACACTTCTCACAGATCACTCCACGATGCTTTAAGCGCTTATACTTACCACATAAGCACTCATAATCTTTGATCGGTCCAAAGATTTTTGCACAGAATAAGCCATTACGTTCTGGCTTAAATGTCCGATAGTTAATAGTCTCTGGTTTTTTCACTTCACCATAAGACCATGAACGAATCATGTCAGGGGATGCAAGGCCAATACGAATTGCATCAAAATCTTCAAAGCGTGCACTACGCTTTACCATACCCAATAAATCTTTCAAGGCTGTTCTCCCGCGTTGAAGAACGGGGCGTGCTCGATATTATTTACAAACACGCCGCGATGATTACTCTTGCTCAAGCTCGATATCAATACCCAGTGAGCGGATTTCTTTCACTAATACATTAAAGGACTCAGGCATACCTGGTTCCATACGGTGATCTCCTTCAACGATGTTTTTATAGACTTTAGTTCGTCCACCCACATCATCGGATTTCACCGTCAGCATCTCTTGTAAGGTGTAAGCGGCACCATAAGCTTCAAGCGCCCAGACCTCCATCTCACCAAAACGCTGACCACCGAACTGCGCTTTACCACCGAGCGGCTGCTGCGTCACCAAGCTATAAGAGCCTGTTGAACGTGCATGCATCTTATCATCGACTAAGTGATTCAATTTCAGCATGTACATGTAACCCACCGTCACCGGACGATCAAACTGCTCACCCGTGCGACCATCATATAAAGTGGTCTGACCTGACTCAGGTAACCCCGCAAGCTTTAACATGCCTTTGATTTGCGTTTCAGCCGCCCCATCAAAGACCGGTGTTGCCATCGGCACCCCCTTACGCAGGTTGTGGGCTAAAGCTAACACTTCCTGATCTGTCAAAGAATCTAGATCTTCTGGATGCACAGTATCACCGTTATACACCCGGTCTAAGAACTCACGAACCTTAGCAACCTCACGTTGCTCATCAAGCATCTCGCCAATGCGCTCGCCAAGGCCTTTCGCTGCCCAACCTAAGTGAGTCTCTAGAATCTGGCCAATATTCATTCGCGACGGCACCCCAAGTGGGTTCAAGCAAATATCCACTGGACGACCGTTTTTATCATGCGGCATATCTTCCACTGGAACAATCTGCGAGATCACCCCTTTATTTCCGTGACGACCAGCCATCTTATCACCCGGCTGAATACGCCGCTTAACGGCAATATACGTCTTAACGATTTTCAATACACCGGGCGCCAAATCCGAGCCCTGAGTGATTTTCAAGCGCTTTTCTTCAAGACGTTGCTCAAATTCTTTACGAATATCAGCAAAATGATCTTGAATACGCTCTAATTGATCGCTTAGCTTTTCATCTTGCAAACGAATGGTGAACAATCTTTCCGCGGGCAGACCATCAATATCAGCCGCTGAAATAGTTGCCCCTGCTTTCAAACCCGAGCCACCAATGGTCACCTGACCGACAAGCATTCTGCGTAAACGTTGCAAGACATCCGCTTCGCGAATACGTACTTCATCACGCAAGTCTTTACGGAACATTTCCAGTTCTGCTTCTTCGATCTCTTTCGCCCGCTCGTCTTTTTCAACACCATCACGGGTAAAGACCTGTACATCAATTACCGTCCCAGACATACCCGTAGGCATGCGCAGTGACGTATCTTTGACATCAGAGGCTTTTTCACCAAAAATCGCGCGCAAAAGCTTTTCTTCGGGAGTCAGCTGTGTTTCACCTTTCGGTGTCACTTTACCGACTAAAATATCACCGGCCTTCACTTCTGCACCAACAAAGACAATGCCCGACTCATCCAATTTAGCCAGCGAGCTTTCAGCAACGTTTGGAATATCAGGAGAGATTTCCTCTGGCCCTAATTTGGTATCACGAGCAATACAGACCAACTCTTCAACATGAATCGTAGTAAAGCGATCTTCTTCAACGACGCGTTCAGAAATAAGAATCGAATCCTCGAAGTTATAGCCATTCCACGGCATAAAGGCCACATACATATTCTGACCTAAAGCCAACTCACCCAAATCAGTCGATGGACCATCCGCTAATACATCACCTTTGGCAATCACATCACCATTGCACACTAATGGACGCTGATTAATACAGGTATTTTGGTTCGAACGGGTATATTTAGTCAGGTTATAAATATCAACCCCTGCTTCACCAGCATCTGTTTCAGCATCATCTACACGCACAACGATACGTGTTGCATCAACAGAATCAATCACACCACCACGTTTGGCAACAACGGTTACACCAGAATCCACCGCAACTGTACGCTCAACACCGGTTCCGACCACTGGCTTTTCAGAAATTAAGGTCGGCACTGCTTGGCGTTGCATGTTCGATCCCATCAAGGCCCGGTTCGCATCATCGTGTTCTAAGAACGGAATCATCGACGCGGCCACAGAGACCATCTGGCGCGGAGCAACGTCCATATAATCGACTTTATCCGCCGTGGTAAAGAAGGTCTCACCTGATTGACGACAGTGCAATAAACTATCGGTTAAGCTACCGTCTTCACCGACAGTCGCATTGGCCTGAGCAATAATATGCCGAGCTTCTTCAATCGCAGATAAGTAATCGACTTCACCGGTAACCTTGCCATCAGCAACTCGACGATACGGCGTCTCTAAGAAACCGTATTCATTCGTTCTAGCGTACGTTGCCAACGAGTTAATCAAACCGATGTTTGGTCCCTCAGGCGTTTCAATCGGGCAAACTCGACCATAATGCGTTGGATGTACGTCGCGTACCTCAAAGCCAGCGCGTTCACGGGTTAAGCCTCCTGGACCCAAAGCCGAGACACGGCGTTTATGGGTAATCTCAGACAGTGGATTATTCTGATCCATAAACTGAGATAATTGGCTCGAACCAAAAAATTCTTTAATGGCAGCAGAGACGGGTTTAGCATTAATTAAATCTTGCGGCATCAAGTTTTCAGATTCCGCAATCCCTAAACGCTCACGCACTGCACGCTCTACACGCACTAAACCAACACGGAATTGGTTTTCAGCCATCTCGCCAACAGAACGCACCCGACGATTACCCAAGTGGTCAATATCATCCACTTGGCCTTTACCATCACGAATTTCAATCAAGGTCTTCATCACCGCCAAAATATCTTCTTTTGACAGCACACCTTCACCATTGATATCCGAACGACCAATACGGCGATTAAATTTCATACGACCTACAGAGGATAAATCATAGCGATCCTCTGAAAAGAATAACGTATTAATTAAGTTCTCTGCGGCTTCTTTCGTTGGTGGCTCACCTGGTCGCATCATTCGATACACTTCCACCAAGGCTTCCATCTGTGATGTGGTCGGATCAGCGCGCAGCGTATCAGAGATGTATGGTCCGCGATCCATATCATTGGTATAGATCACGCGTACTTCACGTACACCAGCCTTATGAACAGCCGCCAATAAATCTGGGCTAATTTCACTATTGGCCGCCGCAACAATTTCACCATCACTGCTGACAATGTCATGTGCTAAGGCTTTACCTAAAATATAATCCGCTGGCACAACCAGTTTCTTTAAACCGGCTTCTGCTATTTTACTCACATGACGAACAGTCACACGGCGGCCTTCTTCAACCAGCACATTGCCATGCTCATCTTTAATATCAAAAGCAACCGTTTCACCACGCAGGCGCTCAGGGACCAACTCCATCTCAACGCCTTTATCACCAAGATAAAACGCAGTTGTCTCAAAGAAAACATCTAAAATCTCTTCTGCACTATAACCTAACGCACGTAATAGGATAGTCGCGGGAAGTTTACGGCGGCGATCAATACGCACATACAGTAAATCTTTAGGGTCAAACTCGAAATCGAGCCAAGAGCCACGATAAGGAATCACTCGTGCAGAGAACAGAAGCTTTCCTGATGAGTGTGTTTTGCCTCGATCATGATCGAAAAATACACCCGGAGAACGATGCAATTGAGAAACAATCACACGCTCAGTTCCATTAATAATAAATGTACCATTTTCAGTCATTAAGGGCAGCTCACCCATATAGACTTCTTGCTCTTTGATGTCTTTAACCACTTTTGCATCGCCGGATGCTGTTTTATCGTAAATCACCAAGCGCAGCTTAACACGCAAAGGAGCAGCATAGCTGATGCCACGAATTCGACACTCTCTCACGTCGAACAGCGGCTCACCTAAACGATAGTCAACGTACTGCAACTCTGCACTTCCAGAGAAGCTTGCAATCGGCAATACGGATGAAAAGGCAGCATGTAAACCGGACTCAAGACGCTTTTCTAAATTCACGCCTCGCTGCAAAAATTGTTGATAGGAATCCTTTTGAATAGACAAAAGGTAAGGAACATCTAACACGTGAGGAAGTTTAGCAAACTCCCTACGAATTCGCTTCTTTTCAGTGTAGGAGTAGGCCATTGGGGCTCCTAAAGCTTGATCAAGTTATGAAAAGCTTTAAATTAAATAAAAGCTTTATTTATCAGGGAAACACAAGATATCTTTTAAAACTGCTTACTACTGTTTTTATAGTTTAACTGAGTCAGTTAAGCCGTCTACTAATTTAAATTCAACTTCTTAGTAAACTGCCCGCCAACGAACGTGACAGAATAACATAACTTCAGTAAAAGGCCAACAGCGAAAGGGCTGACACAAGTGTCAGCCCTTTGCTTTAGCCTGTACAATCGAACATTATTTAAGTTCGACAGTCGCGCCCGCTTCTTCAAGCTGCTTCTTAACTTCTTCAGCTTCTTCTTTAGAAACACCTTCTTTAACTGTTGCAGGGCAACTTTCAACCATCGCTTTAGCTTCTTTTAAGCCCAAGCCTGTGATTGCACGAACTGCTTTAATCGCGCCGACTTTGTTACCACCAAACTCTTTCATGACAACGTCAAATTCAGTTTGCTCTTCAACCGCAGCACCCGCATCAGCGGCTGGTGCAGCCGCTGCAACAGCTGCAGTTACACCAAATTTTTCTTCCATTGCTTCAATTAATTCAACAACTTCAGAAACTTTCATATCTGCAATTGCACTTAAAATATCGTCTTGAGTTACAGCCATTTTGATGACTCCCACATTAGTTTAACAAAAAAATAAATAGAATTATGCCGCAGCTTCGGCTTCTTTCTGATCACGAACAGCAGCAATCGTACGCGCAAGCTTTGCAACAGGCTCTTTCATTAAGCCCATTAACATTGAAATACCCTCATCACGTGTTGGCATCTTCGCAAGCCTATCAAGCTCAGACGCTTCCATTAAATCACCATTTAAAGCCAGTGATTTAGTGTCTAGCGCTTTGTTAGTTTTTGCGAAGTCACGTACTAAACGTGCTGCTGCAGACGGGTTTTCTTCTGGTGCAAAAGCTAAGATCAAAGGACCTGTAAACTTTTCTTTCATGCACTCAAAAGAAGTTCCCTCTACCGCACGACGAGCGAGCGTATTACGTACGATGCGCAGGCTTACCCCAGCATCGCGCGCCTGCTTACGTAAGCTGTTCATGTCATTAGAAGTTAAGCCATGGTACTCTGCCGCTACTGCAGAGACTGAAGCCTGCGCTACTGTATTTACCTCAGTAACAATGGCTTTCTTTTGTTCAAGATTCAGCGCCATGCTTTTCTTACCTCTAAAATCAATGCTTTAAAATAACATTAAAGCATCCTGTTTAACCATGACAGCCGGTGAATCATTTGCTAAGCAATTAGGTCATCACCGTCTGCGTAGGCGATTTACTCATTAAGCTTCTTTTTCAAAAAGCACCTACGGTCTTGGACGTTTGCACAGCGACCATCAAGATCATAAAAACCTCAAGTCACTGCACAAGCGAAATGGCCGCAACCGACCAAACAACTTCAGTTAATTACTTAACAGCTAAAGTCGCTTGATCAACCACAAGGCCAGGCCCCATTGTTGTTGAGACCGTTACTTTCTTCATATAGACACCTTTAGCCGATGCAGGCTTTGCCTTTTGCAACGCAACTAAAAGCACTTCCAAATTCTCTTTCAATTTAACCGTATCAAAGCCAAGCTTACCAATGCTCGCATGGATAATACCCGTTTTATCAGCACGGTAACGTACTTGGCCGGCTTTAGCATTTTGCACAGCACCTGCAACATCAGGCGTGACCGTACCCACTTTTGGATTAGGCATTAAACCGCGTGGGCCTAACACTTGACCTAACTGACCAACGATCCGCATCGCATCAGGAGATGCAATCACTACATCAAAATTCAGATTGCCTTTTTTCACTTCTTCAGCTAAATCTTCAAAGCCAACAATATCTGCACCCGCTGCTTTCGCTGCTTCAGCATTCGCGCCTTGAGCAAATACGGCAACACGCACATCTTTACCCGTACCATGTGGTAATACGGTCGCACCACGCACCACCTGGTCAGATTTACGCGGATCAATGCCCAGGTTAACGCTAACATCAACTGATTCTTTAAATTTTACTGAAGATACTTCGCCTAATAAATTAAACGCTTCAATAATTTCATATTGCTTGCCTGCTTCAACTTTTTCAGCAATCAGCTTCGCACGCTTTGTTAATTTCGCCATGACTTATACCCCTTCCACTTCAAGACCCATACGTAGTGCAGTGCCTGCAATCGTACGTACAGCCGCATCCATACTAGATGCAGTTAAGTCAGGCATTTTAATCTCAGCGATTTCTTCAAGCTGAGCGCGGGAAACTTTACCCACTTTATTTAAATTCGGTGTACCCGAACCTTTTTGCAGCTTCGCAGCTTTTTTCAATAAATAAGACGCAGGAGGTGTTTTCGTTTCAAAAGTAAAGCTGCGATCACTATAAACAGTAATCACCACCGGAACCGGCGCACCCACTTCTAAGTTTTGCGTTTTTGCATTAAATGCTTTACAAAACTCCATGATATTCACACCGTGCTGACCTAACGCAGGACCCACTGGCGGGCTAGGATTTGCCTTGCCTGCAGCTACTTGCAGTTTGATATAGGCGGATACTTTTTTAGCCATGCTATTTACAACTCCACAATACGGGTACCAACGTTCTGATGACAAATAATAATAAGCTCAGAACTCCCCACGCTCTATACTTTTGACCATACAGAGCCAACAAAACCCCGTGACAACCAATCATACAGCCATCACGAGGTTATCAACGTTACTTTATTTTTTAGTCAATATCTTTACTAATTTGACTAAAATCAAGTTCGACCGGTGTCGAGCGACCAAAAATAGAAATCGCCGCACTCACCTTATTCTTTTCATAATCCACTTCTTCAATCGTACCGTTAAAGTCTGCAAACGGACCATCGATAACACGGATAATCTCACCCGGCTCAAATAATGTTTTCGGCCGCGGCTTATTCTCGCCATCTTTCAAGCGATCTAGAATTCGATCTGCTTCTGCATCAGTAATCGGTGCTGGGCGCTCTGCCGTACCACCAATAAAACCTAGAACACGAGGCACATTACGCACTAAATGCCACGCTTCTTCATCCATTTCCATTTGAACCAACACATAACCAGGAAAAAATTTACGCTCACTCTTACGCTTTTGCCCAGAGCGCATTTCAATCACTTCTTCGGTGGGCACAAGGATTTCACCAAACTTATCTTCTAAGCCGGCGGCTTTCATATGTTCGTTGAGCAAGTTTACCACGCGCTTTTCATAGCCCGAATACGCTTGAACAACATACCAACGCTTTGACATTTTTTTCACCTATGTAAATAAAACATGTTTAATTGCCCAGGCACTAATGGAGTCCACACCCCACAACACAAGCGCAGCAACAACAACAAACGCACCCACAATCATGGTCGTCTGTTGAACTTCTTTACGCGCTGGCCAAACAACTTTACGCAACTCAATACGCGCTTCACGCAAAAAATCAACAGCTTGCCGGCCTTTGCCTGTCAAGCTTGCAATCGCTAAAGCGGCAACAACAACGACTAATACCGCCCCTGCCCGTAATGATAATGCATAGGATGAAAAATAAAAGTTTCCTCCCGCAGCCGCAACAACTAAAAGGCAAACCAATGCCCATTTTAATTTGTCAAAACGACTTTTCAGTTCAACTTTCACAGTCATATGTGACATACACCTAAGAAAAATAATGGCAGGCTAGGAGGGACTCGAACCCCCAACCTGCGGTTTTGGAGACCGCTGCTCTACCAATTGAGCCACTAGCCTACGGAAATATCGGTCAGTATTTTAACAAAATACTAGCCGCTTCACAAGCCTGCCACAAAGTGGTGCCCATAACCAGACTCGAACTGGTGACCTCTTCCTTACCAAGAAAGTGCTCTACCGCCTGAGCTATATGGGCCAAAATACTTTAATCTTAAATATAGGATTGGAGCGGGTAGCGGGAATCGAACCCGCATCATCAGCTTGGAAGGCTGAGGTTCTACCATTTAACTATACCCGCGTGGTGGTGGGAGAAGGATTCGAACCTTCGAAGGCTGAGCCGCCAGATTTACAGTCTGGTCCCTTTGACCGCTCGGGAACCCCACCATTTAAGGTTAAGCATTATAGCTTTTCTCTAAGTAAAGTCAATGACTTTACTTAGGTTTTCCTGTGTGAACCAGGTCAACGCAGGCAGATTATAATGACTTCGCAGAAAAAGACAAGCATTTTTATCAACTTTATTTTATAACACTGTTAATCCCCAGCTATTTGCTATATTTCCCAAAAAAGTACCAAATCAAACCAATTATAGCACTGTAACAATACATCACCATCAAATAACATCAATATAATGAACAACTCATTTACACGCTTTCACTTTATATTTTATAGTTTCCTTTTAGCATCATAGTTCTATAGACTAGGAAAAAAACCACGTTTCATGGAGTGAACGATGAATAGATCCAAAAACCGCAACCAGCTTGGCTTCTCCCTCATAGAAATCATGGTCGCTGTTGCCATTATTGGCATTTTAATTGCCATTGCCGTGCCAAGCTACCAAGAATATGTCTCACGGGCAAAAAATGCGGCTCTTGATGCCACCATTGCCGCTTATAAAGCGCCTGTTGCCATTGCCATTGGTGAGAGCGGCCAGATCAATAGTGACATGGACTTAAGCAACTCAAGCATGGAAAAATACCACTTCCCAGCCCCACCTAATGCCAGCAATCAAGTCACATTGACCATTTCCCCAAATCAAACCAAACAAACCATCACCATTGAAGCAGAAGACGATAGCACCGGTAAATCCCGCCAAACCATCGGCACCTTTGCCAACAGCACCCTCACCTGGGGAGACTTTCAAAACGGCTAAACTCTAACTGCTATAACACATTAGGTAATCAAGCATGTCCAAGCAACTTAAAATATTAGGTTTGACTGAGCTTGACTTAAATCAAATTAATACACACACCATAGATCTTGGCCCAGTGCCTGTGCACTGGGTGCGCAAGCATCGGTTACTGCCCTTTTATTACAAAAATAGCAAACACCTCATCGCAATCAGCCAATATCAAGACCTTACTGTCCTTAAATCACTCACCCTCCTCACCGGCCATTATTTTCACCCTGTTTTATGCGAGACGGATGCATTGCAATCCGCCGTACAACATTTATTACAGCAAGAGAAACTCAAAACCAAGCTAACAACAGCCAAAAACTCAGTCAGCCAGCATATTAACCAGCTGATCCTGCACGCCATCGAACAACGCGCCTCCGATATTCACCTTGAGCCTTATGAGCAAGATTACCGCATACGTCTACGCATTGACGGCAAGCTTCTACATAGCCACTCATTACCTCAAACATCCAGTGCCGTAAGCGTCGCTACCTCGGTAGGTATTTTGCACATCCAATGATGCAAAATCGCCGAGCAAAACGCGACGACTATAAACCCTCGGCTGTCCGCGTCACACAGCGTTACGTGCCTTGAATCGGCACTCCATGGCTCGCAGCGACAGATTATTTCACATATCAAAGTACTCGCGCGTCTAGACATTACCGAAACACGCAAACCTCAAGATGGCCGTTTTCACTTGGATATCCCCGGTCGTGATAAAACTCACTTTCGCTTAAATTCTTGTCCTACTCTATTCGGTGAAAAGCTCGTGATACGCATTTTAGGTGGCGCAGGCCCACAGCCTGATCTAAATCAGCTTGGTTTATTGCCAAGCCAATACCACACCGTACAACATGCCTTACAACATCCGCACGGCTTAATTCTAGTCACCGGCCCCACAGGCAGTGGCAAAACGTTAACACTATACAGCATGCTACAACAGCTAAATACCGGCACACAAAATATCTGCACCGCCGAAGATCCTGTAGAAATTTTGCTACCCGGCATTAATCAACTCAATATTAATCCAGCAACCGGTTTAACCTTTTCAGCTGCTTTAAGAGCATTTCTCCGCCAAGACCCAGATATCCTCATGGTCGGCGAGATTCGTGATGAAGAAACTGCCAACATGGCCATTCGTGCTGCCCAAACGGGTCACTTAGTTCTCGCCAGCCTCCATACTTCCTCAACCGCAAACGCCATAGACCGTCTTTGTAATATGGGTATTCAGCGCTTTGACTTAGCCAACTGCTTAAACCTAGTTATCGCCCAACGCTTAATTCGTACCCTCTGCTCACACTGCCAAGGCCACAACTCTCATCATTGCCAACACTGCCATCAAGGCTTTTTAGGGCGTAGTGCCATTTTCGAATTATTACCCATCAATAGCACTGTGCAAGAGATGGTCAATCAAACAGCCAGCAGTCAAGAGATTCACACACACAACATGCAGCAAGGCCAACATTCATTGGCCTCCGCAGCCCAGGAAAAAATTCAAGCCAAATTAACAACACTCACCGAGGTTCAACACATTATCGAGCATAGTCATGAGAAAAATCCAGGTAAAGCTCTATCGCTGGCAAGCGGTCACTGACAGTCAACAAACCCACCAAGGCATCAACTCAGCGCTCAACCAGCAGGCACTAGAGTGCGATTTATTTAGCAGAAATTTAATCCCAATTAAAATCAAGCGCTACTACCCAAGCCTTTATCAACGCTATCGCTCACGCATTAACTCACACTTTATTAGCCAATGGACCAGGCAACTTGCCACCTTATTAAGCGCTCAACTACCATTAGCCGAAGCGCTTGCAATCAGTGCTGAAGCTAGTCCGTTCTGCTTACAACAGCAGTTTATTTTATCCATTAATCAAGATATCAAACAGGGGCTTTCTCTAAGTCAGAGTTTAAAAAACACTCAGCATTTTGATGCTACTTATATTGCAATGATTCAGGCAGGAGAAGTCTCAGGACAACTCATTGACACATTAATAACCCTTGCCAATGATCAAGAGCGACAAATAGCCTTAAAAAAACGCCTAAATAATGCACTGATCTATCCAGTCATAATCAGCATTTTTTCCTGTATTATTACGTTTGCCATGCTGCAATTTATCGTCCCCCAATTTAAGCAATTTTATGCAGCACTCAACACCCCGCTACCTAGACTCACAGAACTCATATTAGTATTTTCTAATAAGCTAAAATCTATCTCTAGCATGAACATCATTATTTTTCTAATCAGCCTCTACATAGTACAGCGTATTTATAAAAAATATCGCGATAAAGTACATGCCCTGGCAGAACCTTTCTTACTAAGGCTACCAATTATTGGCGCCATCAAACAAAAAAATAGGCTCAACACTTTTTGCCGCACATTGCATATTTTATTTAATAGTGATCATCACCTACCTACCTCACTAACCATCGCAATCAAGGCAACACATAGCCCTCAACTCATCAGACAAGCGGCCACCATGTGCACTGAACTTGAGCAAGGTACCAGCCTTCACCAAACATTAAAAAATCACTCGACTTTCCCAAATATCGCCTTACAGATGATCCATGCAGGTGAGCATTCACACCAACTTGCTATCATTTTAAAGCAATTATCAGCCCTCTATGAAAGCGAGCTCACTCAAACGATCAACACATTAATAAAACTACTTGAACCTCTAGCGATTATAGTTATCGGTGGGCTCGTAGGCTTGATTATCATCGCCTTATACCTACCTATTTTTCAACTCAGCCATATTTTATAATCATCATGATCATCACACTACTGGCCATACTACTCAGCCTTGCGAGCCTATTTTCTTTACAAACACTTCCGGCTCCCTTACTGACAGAGCAATACCACTGTCATTTTTATTGCCCATTGTGCCATCACAACCAAAAGCAGTTTAACTTTCGACTTGCTTCCTGCCCTATTTGCAAACAATCGTTTTTTCGCTTAACCAGCGTTCTATTTAGCACTTATTTATGCACCAATAGCCTGATTCTCTTTTTTATTAATCAATACTTAAACTGGCAGTACTTTTCTTTAATTATTTTAAGCTACTTTCTTATCTCACTGTCTTTCATTGATTTTTATCATCGCTATCTACCCGACACCCTCACCCTACCGCTACTTTGGCTCGGCTTATTATTTAATTTATGCCCTACCCTTCATCACTGTTCAATTAATCAAGCGATACTAGGGGCCGTTATTGGCTACTGTAGTCTTCGATTAATTAATTTATTATTTACCCGAGCACGCAACAAACAGGGCCTTGGAGGTGGAGATATCAAACTTTTTGCTGCTCTTGGTGCGTGGTTTGGCCTTAATTCACTACCACATATATTATTTATTGCCTGCCTATTAGGCCTAAGTTTTAGCCTCGCCCAATCACTCTACCAGCATAGAAAAATAACACATATTGCCTTTGGCCCTTTTTTAAGCCTAGCTGTATTATGTTTGTTATTACAGCACCCTATTTAACAACTTATCTTTTTATAAATTATAAAGTTTTTATAAACTTCTCCTAATTTAGGCCTTGTGTCATAATTTAATAAAAGTACTCTAAGGTAAACTTCATGTATATCGGCCTTTCAGGTGGCATTGGCTCAGGCAAAACAACAGTCACAGACTGCTTTGCAAAGCATAATATCGACATTTATGATGCAGATGAGATGGCACGACTTGCCGTCGCTCCAGGCCAGCCTGCACTCACAGAAATTATTCAGCATTTTGGCCATGAAATTATCAATGAGCAAGGCACCCTCCATCGACAAAAGCTACGTGACATTATTTTTTATGCACCAGAGCAAAAGCGCTGGCTCGAAAACTTACTCCACCCAATTATTCGCGATATGATGTTTGCTGCAGCAAAACACACAACATCACCATACTGTCTTTTAGTCGTTCCCTTGCTTTTTGAAAGCAAGATTAAATACCCAGTCAATCGCATCTTAATTATAGATACCTCACTCGAGCTACAACTTGAACGCACACAAAAACGCGATGGTTTAAGTCGTCAACAAGCGCAAAACATTGTCGATCAACAAGTCTCGCGCCGTTATCGCCGCCATCACGCTGATGATATCATCGAAAATAATGGCAATTTAGATAACTTAAAACAACAGGTGGAAAAGTTACACGCCTATTACCTAAAGCTGAGCCAGAACTAAACTAAACATTCTGTTTCTGTGCTAACTTTGAAATGCGCACTATATATACACTATATGTGCTAAACAAAAGAAAAAACCAAATAAAGAACATGAAAGAACATGGAAGAAAATAAGCAAAAAAGACAAAAGGAAGCACAATGACAGATAACACAACACAAGACATTATCTTCTATGATCACCCATTAACCGAGCGCATTCGCATTATTTTACGTGCCCATTACTTACTACACCAATCCAAGCAATGCTTGCATCGAGAAGATAGCTGGGGCAGTTTCTATACATTACAAACACTAGCTGAGCTGTTATTATTACTCGAGCGGCACGATGTCAGGCTAGAACTCCAGAAAGAGTACGACCGTATTAATACGCAATTATGTCGCCTTAAGGGTCGTGAAGAAGTCAATGAAAGCGCATTAACATATATGCTTGACCAGTTAAGCCATCAGCTAAACCAGCTGAGCAAACATAAAGATAAATTTGGTTACAGTTTACAACATCATTATTTACTGCAAGGCCTCAAACACAAGCAACAAGCACGTATCTGTAATTCCTTTGAGTTGCCTATACTACACCAATGGCTTTATCAAAGTTACTCACAACGCGAATACGATCTGCAACAGTGGCTCGGTGAGCTTGAGCCATTGGATCAAAATATCAATTTTTTGATGCAGTTATTTCGTGACTGCTGCCATACAGAAATAATCAGCTTAAAACAAGGACATCACCAGCGCACTTTAGAGCCACAACGTTATTATCCACTCATCCGCCTTGGCATCCCTGCTCACCATATCGCCTTCCCTGAGATTAGTGCAAACCGCCATTGTATTAACATCCGTTTATTAGTCAGCAGTCAAGGCGAAAAACCACTTGCACTTAAACAGACAGTTGACGTATTTTTTATGCAATGTGGTTTATAGTAAAATCAAAGGTAATCTAACATGACACTTATTCGCCCCTGTCCCACTTGCCAAAAAGACGTCGATATTAAAAATGCAACAGCACGCCCCTTTTGCTCTGAGCGCTGCCGCCTCATCGATTTAGGTGCATGGGCTGAAGAAAGCTACAAAATACCGACCCAAGCTAGCAACAATGAACCATTCAATCCTCATGACTGATCAAATAACAAAGGCTCATACCATGCAAACTACCCTACCGCGGCGCTCGCTCTATCGCCATTACAAAGAAACCAACTTTCAATTGCACCAACGATTATTAAAAAAATTTCCACAAGATACTCTTCATAAGTTCGCCAAACGTTTTAAAATGGTCGACGCTCATAATAATGTCACTGCTAAAAAACCTGACCATGAAGACTTATTGATCGATTATTGCTTATACCATCACAAAATCGACGGCCAAGATTTTATAAACAATGCACTTAAAGACCCCCGCTGCAAATGGACAATAGAAGAATTAGAACTACTACATACCATGCAAGAAAGCCAACTGGGTCTTTATTCCATCGATAAAGTCCTCTCACGTGATGAAGCCTTAATCAGTGACCTGAAATCAGGCCAAAGCATTTGCGTTACTGACCGCAAACTCACACAAATGGACTTATCCGTACGGACATTAATTATCACACGCCTTTATCCATTAAGTGAATTTAATCTCACCTGTGGCTCAATGATTCCATTATTTGGTCAAGAGAGCATACAAGCAGAGCGCCTTTATCAATTATCTACCAATTTTTCATACGATATTCTAAAATTACTGGTGCTTGAAGAAAATCTCAATGATATTATCAAAGCCCACCAAGTCTCTGATATTAATGCTATTGCTTAATATTTTTTTCAATTGAAGCATCAACACACCTCACGCCCGCCTGAGCCAAAAGGCCCATATATACCTTATATAATACAGCCAAGCGGGCCTATACATTGCAGAAAAACAAAATAAAATCAATCAAGAAATTTGATTTATAAAAAATAATGAATCAATTTAAATAAACTATCCTTGCCAGACTAATTATCCCCTAGGATATACTCAAAGACTCACTCCCTCTTTTATTAATAGAAGGACAAGCCATGCAAAGACAAAAACGCGACCCTGATTCTCGCGCATATCAACGCGGCTACCGTGCTGGACTTCTTGGCCAATCACAAGAAGTTTGCCCATTTCACGGCAACAATAAACGCAACTACTGGCTCACTGGCTGGCGTGAAGGACATGATTGCCATAAACGTGGTTTTGAAGAACTTGCCAATATCAATTAATATGTCTCAAAACTAAAAAAGAGCCATAAACAGGCTCTTTTACTAAGCAAATAAATACTTAACACACTTTAACATGCTTTTTAAGATGCCTTTTGAGAAAAAGTCACAACGTTTTCACTCTTCTCAAATTCCCCACCTAACTCACGACCTTTTGTCTCTACACCAAAGATAGTCGTCACAACAAATCCTAAGATACACAGCACAGCAATTGTACCCACTGTTATACCTAAACCAAATGCTTCTACACAAATCGGCAAGAAAAAGACACCCAAAGTTGCACCAAGCTTACCTGATGCTGAAGCAAAACCATGACCTGAGGCGCGAATCTCTGTTGGAAATAGCTCAGCTGGCAACATATAGGTTGTCGGATTTGGCCCGGCATTAACCATTAAATAAAACAGTATAAACCCGGTAAATAATAAAGGCACATGCATCATGGCTCCAACTTCACCCGAACTTGCTAAAATACCAAGTCCTACTGCCATACCTAAAAAGCCAAACTTCTGCAAACGTAAACGCCCCCAACGCTCGATCCCTAACATCGCGATAAAAACACCGATTAATAAAAAACAATCAAGAATAATCGCATTTTGCGTTGACGCAATATCTTGCAAGATAAAATTAGTCACCGGAGACGCCCCAAACTGGGAAAAGATCATTGGCGTATAAAAGCCTAAGCCATACAATGCCACATCCATGATAAACCACGATACTGATGTAAGTATCGTGATTTTTATATATTTTTTCTTAAATAATTCACGATAACCTAACTGTGGTGATCGCGCTTGCTTTTTCTCTTGGCGCATTTTGAGCCATTTCTCGCTTTCAGGTAAGCCTCGACGTAAAACAAAGAGCACTACCGCAGGGACTAGACCTAAAGCCAACATCACCCGCCACGCATTATCAGAAGGATAAAAATTCAGGATAATTACACCCAATACTGCACCCAATAATGCACCAAATGCCTGAAAAGCAAAGCCTGCGGTCATAAAGCGTCCGCGTAAATGCTTTGGCATGCTTTCAGCAATATAAGTCGATGAAAGAGGGTATTCACCACCAATCGCAATACCAAGCAAAAAGCGGAAAACAATCAGCGAAACCACTCCCCAAGACAACGAAGATAAAACCGTAAAGACAACAAAGAATAAAATATTAACGAGTAATAATTTGCGTCGCCCTAACACATCCGTTAAGCGCCCCATCACGATCGCACCAACGATTGCACCTAAGGTTGTTGACGCACCAATCATACCGATTACAGTAGCACTCGGCTGATAAACATGAATAATCAAAGGCAGCGCCACTGCAATCATGAATAAGTCGAATCCATTCACAAATAGCCCCATCGCCCCCATCAACCAACGATACCAATAGCTATCACGGCTTAAACGACTATTTGACTGTACACTGGGTATATCTGACATATTAAATCTCTATCTGTAACACCATAAACTCTTGCAGATTCTAACAAAGGAATGTTACAAAATAATGACAAAACCAGCAATACTCTAGCAAAAAGACCGATAAAAATTAATGCTTATCGCAATAAAAGTAAATAAAATCAATAATATACATTTTATATAATGATTAATTAAGCTATTAAAGCCAAAAGAAATACAGAAATCGAATTTTATTTATTCTAAAATACATGATCTTAAACATTTTGTTTGTGCTGTCAAAATCCATTTTAATAACATTTTAATAATGATAATGTTATGAAAAAAAACAGCCACATTCAGCGGCTGTTCTACACAATCTAAATAACGTGCAAGATTAACTAAAGATGCTCAACTTTATCAATTTCATATTCCACAACACCACCAGGAACATCAACTTGCACCGAGTCACCTTCTTCTTTGCCAATTAAAGCACGGGCAATTGGTGAAGTCACAGATAGTTTTTGCTCTTTTAAGTCCGCTTCATCTTCACCAACAATCTGGTAACGCACCGCTTCATCTGTTTCAACATTAATCAAACTGACCGTTGTACCAAAAATAACGCGCCCACTCGGTGACAACTGGGTAATATCAATTACTTGTGCATTAGACAACTTACCTTCAACTTCAATAATGCGGCCTTCAATAAAGGCCTGACGTTCACGTGCTGCATGGTACTCAGCATTCTCTTTCAAATCACCTAACTCACGTGCATCTGCGATCGCACGAATGACATTAGGACGATCTGCTGTTTTTAATTGATCAAGTTCACGCTGTAATAAACCTGCGCCATTTTTTGTCATTGGAATTTTAGTATTCATCGCTCTTACCCTCTCTGCCTGTGCATATTGGCAGATTTATCTCTTCTGTTTCATTGCTGTTATATTTCAACTGAAATTCTTCAAGCCGATCGAATTTCTTTAAACCAATCTAATTATTAATGAGTTAACACATCTGCCATGCTATACCAACCCGCTGTTTGCGCGCTTAACCATGCTGCGGCTTGCAGTGCACCTTTAGCAAAGCAATCACGGCTTGAGGCCCTATGGGTCAACTCAATGCGCTCCCCAATAAGCCCAAATAGCACCGTATGTTCACCAAAAGTATCACCCGCTCGAATGCTAGAAAAGCCAATTTCCTGCTTATTTCTAACACCTGTGTTGCCTACGCGCCCATAACTTGCGGTCTCCGCTAAAGAGCACCCCAGCTCATCGGCAATCGTCGCACCTAACACTTTTGCTGTTCCAGAAGGTGCATCAATTTTATTACGATGATGCGCTTCTATAATTTCAATATCTGCATTTTTACCTACTGCTCGCACAGTACGGCGTAAAATATCAAGCAAGACGTTAATGCCCAAGCTCATATTAGCCGCCCATAACAATGGTAATGTCACAGCAGCACGCTGCAAGCGCTCCATCTGCACATCAGTCAATCCTGTCGACCCTGTCACTACCGCCACACCTGCTTGCTCATACAGTGCAAGATGCGTCATCATCTGCTCTGCTGGTGTAAAGTCAATCACAATATCAGCATGCCTCAGTGCTTGGCTCAATGATGCGCTAAGCACAATCCCCGTACACGCACCCCCTGCAATCTCGCCGATATCCTGCCCCAATAAAGGGCTAGTTTCACGGCCAATCGCAGCAACCAGCTCAAGCCTGTCATACGCTTCTCTACGCAAACACTGAATAATAGCCTGTCCCATGCGACCTGCAGCACCGACTAACACCAAGCGTTTTCTCATAGGGTTACATATCCTCAAAGAATTTTTTAACGCCCGATAACCAAGATGAACTCTTAGGTGAATGATTGCGACCAGCGCTCATACTCTCACTGAACTCACGCAACAGCTCTTTTTGTTTATCACTTAACTTCACTGGTGTTTCTACAACCACAGTACACATTAGGTCGCCAATCGCACCGCCTCGCACTGGTTTCACACCCTTACCTTTTAAGCGAAAGGTTTTACCTGTTTGCGTTTCAGCAGGAATCCGTAATTTTACCCGACCATCTAAAGTCGGCACATCCAACTCACCACCTAATGCAGCAGTTACAAAATTAATAGGAATCTCACAGGATAAATTCTGGCCATCACGCTTAAAAAGCTTATGTGACTTAATTGCAATCTGCACATAAAGATCTCCAGCAACGCCACCATGTAAGCCTGCCTCACCCTCACCGCTTAAGCGAATGCGATCACCCTCATCCACTCCGGCGGGCACCTGTACCGACAGCGCTTTATTTTTCTGCACACGCCCTTGCCCTGAGCATGCACCACAAGGGTCACTGATGGTCGTGCCGGCACCATGACACGCTGGACAGGTTTGTTGCACAGAGAAGAAACCTTGCTGCATACGCACTTGACCATGCCCAGCACAGGTTGAGCACGTCACCGGCTTAGAACCTGAACGCGCGCCTGAGCCATGACAACGCTCACAACTGACAAAAGTCGGCACTTTAATTTGAACTGTCGTGCCTTTCACTGCATCTTCCAGCGATAATTCTAGGTGATAACGCAAATCAGCGCCTTGTTGAGCAGAAGAGCGTTGGCTACCCCGTGCACGACCTGCGCCACCCCCGCCAAAGATATCACCAAAGATATCGCCAAAGATATCCTCAAAGCCTCCAGCACCCGCAGCGCCCCCACCAAAACCACCCGCTTGTGGGTCAACCCCAGCATGGCCAAACTGGTCATAAGCCGCACGCTTTTGGCTATTGTTTAAGACTTCATAGGCTTCTTTGGCTTCTTTAAACTTAGCTTCGGTTGCAGTGTCCCCTGGGTTACGGTCAGGGTGATATTTCATCGCCAAACGACGATAAGCTTTTTTAAGCTCAGCATCACTGGCATTACGGGCAACTCCTAGAATTTCATAATAATCGCGCTGACTCATCGCTCACCTTCATATTCTTTATAGACAAAGCGCGGTAAACCGCGCTTTTTTATTAATGTCGTTCAAACGGTAAAAAACTAGGCTTATTTTTTGTCTTTTACTTCTTCGAACTCAGCATCAACGACATCATCATCTTTCTTCTCATCCGTTTGAGATTGAGCCTGCTCCGCTCCAGCCGCTGCCGCCGCCTCAGCTTCTGCTCCCTGATTAGCATAAAGCACTTCAGCCATTTTTGCCGAAGCTTGTGTTAATGCTTCCACTTTTTCATCAATCACTGCTTTATCATTACCGCTGACAACATCTTTTAGCTCACTAATCGCTTTTTCAATGGCTGTTTTATCATCAGCAGCGACTTTGTCACCTGCTTCTTTTAAGCCTTTTTCCGTCGCATGAATCATCGCCTCAGCATTGTTACGCGCACCGACTAGTTCCTGGAATTTTTTATCATCATCAGCATGATCTTCAGCATCTTTGATCATCGCATCCACTTCATCATCCGATAAGCCGCTAGAAGCACGAATAACGATCGACTGCTCTTTACCCGTGCCTTTATCTTTAGCCGACACATTTAAAATACCATTCGCATCGATATCAAACGTCACCTCAACTTGCGGCATACCACGTGGTGCTGGCGGAATATCGGCCAAATCAAAACGACCCAGTGATTTATTGCCTGTCGCCACTTCGCGCTCACCTTGCAACACATGCACAGTCACCGCAGTTTGATTATCTTGCGCCGTTGAGAAAGTTTGCGAGGCTTTTGTTGGAATCGTCGTATTTTTCTCTATCAACTTCGTCATCACCCCACCCATGGTCTCAATCCCGAGTGATAGTGGCGTAACGTCTAATAACAGGACATCTTTAACATCACCGGCCAGCACACCGCCCTGAATTGCTGCACCCACTGCAACCGCTTCATCTGGGTTCACATCACGACGCGGCTCTTTACCAAAGAAGTTTTTAACGACCTCTTGTGCTTTTGGCATCCGTGTTTGACCACCGACTAAAATCACATCGGTTACATCACTTACTGATAAACCCGCATCTTTTAGCGCCACACGACACGGCTCAATCGTTCCTTCTACCAGGTCTTCTACTAATGATTCAAATTTAGCCCGTGTTACGCGAATATTCATGTGCTTAGGGCCAGTTGCATCCGCTGTAATATAAGGCAAGTTCACATCTGTTTGCTGAGTTGAAGACAGCTCGATTTTGGCTTTTTCAGCAGCTTCTTTCAAGCGCTGCAATGCCAGTGGGTCATTATTTAAATCTATACCTTGCTCTTTTTTAAACTCATCAACTAAATAACTGATTAAGCGTAAATCAAAGTCTTCACCACCTAAGTGCGTATCGCCATTGGTCGCTAAAACTTCAAATTGGTGCTCACCATCCACTTCAGCAATTTCAATAATAGAAATATCAAAAGTACCGCCACCTAAGTCATACACAGCAATAACACCATCACCACGCTTTTTATCCATACCATACGCCAGTGCGGCGGCTGTTGGCTCATTGATAATGCGCTTGACATCTAAACCAGCAATACGCCCAGCATCCTTCGTCGCTTGACGTTGTGCATCATTAAAGTAAGCAGGAACTGTAATCACCGCCTCTTTAACGTCTTCACCCAAATAATCTTCGGCTGTTTTTTTCATCTTTGCGAGTACTTGTGCAGAAATTTGTGGTGGTGCTAGTTTTTCACCATTGACATCAATCCAGGCATCACCATTATCCGCTGCAGCAATTGTATAGGGAAGGCGCTCGATATCACGCTGTACCGTATCATCAGAAAACTTACGGCCAATTAAGCGTTTGACTGCAAACAGGGTATTATTTGGATTGGTCACCGCTTGACGTTTAGCCGGTTGACCGACCGTAACCCCATCATTGGTATAAGCGACAATAGAGGGTGTCGTGCGATCACCTTCTGCACTCTCAATCACACGCGGTTTATCACCATCAAGAACAGCAACACAAGAGTTGGTTGTTCCCAAATCAATACCGATAATTTTAGCCATTAAACTTCTCCTAGATAAACGATCAAATTCATTAAATTCATCAAAATTCTTACTTTAAAACCAAATATTCTTAACTGTTTTTAAGATGAGGACGACAGCAAGCGGTTTCAAGCACTTTCATCGACTTTTTTTTCAGGTTGTGCTTTTGCAACAATCACGCGAGCCGGGCGTAACAGGCGCTCATTCAATAAATAGCCCTTCTGCATCACAGCAACGATAGAGTTCGGCGCCGCTTGTGGATCTTCGATCATACTCATTGCTTCGTGTAACTCAGGATCAAAGGCTTCACCAACAGGGTCAATCGACTTAACATTGAACTTTTCTAAACGATCACTCAACATTTTTAGCGTTAATTCAACACCTTGATGCATAGTCGTAAAGGCTTCACCCTCACCTTGGGTTTCTAAAGCACGCTCTAACGTATCCACAACATCAAGTAGCTCACGCGAAAATTTTTCCAGCGCAAATTGACGCGCTTGAATCGCTTCACGCTCAAAACGACGCCGCGCATTTTCAGATTCTGCTTTTGCTCGAAGAACCATATCCCAATGATTTTTTGCTTTCGTTTCCGCGGTTACCAACGCAGTTTCTAACTCAGTAATGCGATCTAGCAGTCTCACTTCCTCTGCAGCAGCGGCACCCGTATCTTGTTTAACCGAGACATTCTCTTCTTTCATCTCTGCATGCGCCACACTGTCATCTTGCATTGGTGCTTTCTCAGTCATGCAACCCCCTCTAAAACCTTCTTTAAAAATAAAATAATTGATATAGCCGTCTATATAAGGCCACCATGACAAAACTTCAAGAGCTGAATTAAAAATCTAACTCTAGCGCAGTTTGACAACATCACGCATAATTAGTGCAAATAAGAAGGAGAGTTCGCCGTGTTCTTTAAACGCATTGCATTACTGGGCACTCATACCAATCCACAAGTGGCCGATACACTCAACCAATTAATCACTTGGCTCAATCAGCACCAACGTGAGCTGGTTCTAGAACAGAAAACCGCAACATTTATTAAAAATACAACAATTCAAAACAGTCAGTTAGAAACACTACACAAACACTGTGAAGTTGCTATTGTCGTCGGTGGTGATGGTAACTTATTAGCGGCCGCACGCCATTTTTCTATGTATAATATTCCACTCATTGGTATTAATCGCGGCTCACTGGGCTTTTTAACTGATATTACGCCTCAATACCTAACAGAAGAGCTACTGCCTGTTCTGGAAAAAAAACATATCGAAGAAAAACGCTTTTTATTGACCGGTAGCCTGCGCCATCAAGTCGGCGAAAGCCGTGGCAGTAATGCCTTAAATGACATTGTCTTAAGCCCTGGGGACCTCGCACGCATGATTGAGTTTGAAGTCTTTATTGACGGGCATTTTGTCTGTAATCAACGCGCCGATGGCCTAATTATCTCAACACCTACCGGTTCGACTGCCTACGCCCTCTCCGGTGGTGGCCCCATTATACACCCAAACATGCAATCCATTGCGCTTGTTCCTATGTTTCCTCATAACCTCACCAGTCGCCCTTTAGTCGTCCCTGATAGCAGCCATATCGTTATCAAGCTCGCTCCTCATTTAAAAACCTATCCAACCGTCAGCTTTGATAGTCAATTACACTTTGAAATCCAACCTGGCGATGAAATTCATATTCAACAACAAACTGGCCGCTTGCGCCTACTCCACCCCAAGCATTATGATTATTATGCGGTGTTGCGCAGCAAGCTTAACTGGGGGCAACAGCTCTATTAAACTTAAGAAACAAAATATAAATTAATCAATAGATTATAAATATTAAAATCGAATACCACTTCACTAGAATCTAGAACCATAGAAATTAAAGATATTTAAAATCAATAAAATATAAAAATAATTTAAATAAAGTAAACAGAAAGAAACCTCAATGTTAACACAACTTTTTTTACGTCATTTTGCAACGATTGAACGTGCTGAAATTAATTTAAGTCAAGGCTTAACAGTATTAACCGGTGAAACTGGAGCAGGTAAGTCCATCTTAATGAATGCAACCCACCTGTTGCTTGGCGGCCGCGCCAATACTCAGTTTATTCGTACAGGTGCTAAACGCGCAGAAATTCAAGCAACCTTACGATTAGCCACCCAATCTAACGCATACACTTGGCTCAAGCAACAAGAACTAGAGTTAGATTCGGATGTAGGTGTAAGCATAGGTGTAGATCTAGGAACAAGTAACCATAAAGCAACAGAAAACGTAGAGTACCAGGAGTGCATTATTCGCCGCACCCTCTCTAGCGATGGCCGCTCACAAGTATATATTAATGGCCGGCGTACAAGCTTGCACAATCTACAACACTTTGCCCAGCACTGCTTTCAAATTCAAGGCCAACATGAAGCCTACAGTTTAAAATCAGAAGATAAACAACGTGAATTACTTGATGCCTATGGTAACCACCTCACCCAGTTAACTCAGGTAAAAACTCACTACCATATTTATAAACAAACACATGAACAACTGCAACATATTCAAAAGCTACATGATGCCGAGCAAGCAGAGTTCACGCTACTTGAATATCAAATTGCAGAGCTCGAGGAACTTAACCTTGAAGCAGATGAAGTAGAGCTACTTAACAGCGAATATAAAACCTTACATCAGCATGACAGTTTAAAAACAGAGTGCTATCAAGCACTAGAATGTTTAAGCGGCGATCGTAACGTAATTAGCCAACTAGAGTCTTTAGAATCACGTTTAAATTACCTCGCTGAGCATCATCCAAAAGGCAATGATATCTGCGAATATATCAAACAAGCACATATCCAATTAAGTGAGGCTAATACTGAACTGCAACAGTTAAGCGGTTATTTTGAACCAGATGAAGAACGCCTACAACATATCGAAAAGCGTCTGGATAAAATTCATAGCACCGCCAGAAAGCACAAGGTTGAAGCACATGAGCTATATAATACCTGGCTGCATTTACAAGAAAAGTTCCAACACAATCATGATCGCCAAAACGAGCTTGATCAACTTAAAAAAAAGCGCGCTCTACAAGAACAAGATTACCAAGCAGCTGCCAAGCAGCTGTCTACATCCCGACAGCAATCTGCCTTGGCCTTAAGCCAAAAAATTACGCAATTGATTCGTACGCTTGGCCTAACTCATGCTGTTTTTAGCATTGACTTATCTAGCGATAGCAACATGATCAGTGGGCATGGCCAAGACAAAGTCACCATGCTTATTCAAACAAATCCTGGGCTTGATCAAGGCCCCTTGCACAGCATTGCCTCTGGAGGCGAGCTATCACGTATTGCCTTAGCTCTGCAAGTGATCTGCGCAGAAAAAATGCAGCCAGCAACATTAATTTTTGACGAGGCTGACACCGGAATCAGTGGCTCAACCGCCGAAGTCGTCGGCCAATTATTGCGCACTTTAGGCGAACACTGTCAAATTCTCTGCATTACTCACTTGCCACAAGTCGCCGCCCTTGGCCACCACCATATTAGAGTCAGTAAGCAAACGTCCAACCAGTCAACGAACACTGCATTCGACACTCTAAATCAAGAACAGCGCATTCAAGAACTAGCACGTATTTTAGGCGGTGTGCACATTACCGCAACCACTCTTGCTCATGCAAAAGAGTTGATCTGTGCTTAATTAACGTGAGTTCGATATAAGGTCCTATTGAAAAAGCAGCCCGTTTGCAATTAATATTTAGGTTCTCAAAGTCTAAATCCATTGCAAG
>NZ_AMFF02000020.1:22725-82194 GCF_000297215.2 Piscirickettsia salmonis LF-89 = ATCC VR-1361 | reverse complement strand
AGCTCTTTATTCATTCCTGATGAAATCCCTGTATCTATCAGATTTCATTATACATTGTTTATCATGTCAGTGCGTAAGGTGAGTGAGTTATATCGAACTCACGTTAATTAAGTAAAAAACAACATCACTCAAGGCATATAAAAGACATTAATTTACAAATGGCAACAATGCATCAAACTGTACAGCATGCTCATGTAAGGAAATGATAAATGATCAGGAAGAAACAATGAACCATAGCCAATTACACCTAGCAACATTCGCAGATATTTGCCAAATCAAAGCACTAACACTTCACTCACATCAAGAAAAATATGCAGGTAGCGGTGAAAATTTAACCGCCCAAGCACTCAATAAAAACAACCAGCTTTTTATTTAACCTGCAACAAGCATATTATCGGCGGATTTTATCTTGATTTTACTAAACAGCCTTACCAACAAGAAATAAAGAAAAATTCAAGTTGTTGTACATTACGTGCCATGATTATCGATAAACGCCACCAAGGCAAAGGCTTAGCCCAAGCCGCATTAGCCAAAATCCAGCCACTCACACGCTGCTATTTCCCAGTCTTAGAATCAATCGGACTCACTGTCAATTGCAAAAATTCAGCAGCCAAAAAAATATATCTAGGTTGCGGCTTTGAAGACACCAAAAAACGATATTACGGTGGCAACGCCGGACCCCAAGCAATTTACACACTTTCTTTAAAGCCACACCAGCCATGCCAATCACAACGCATACTCGCATCACATAACAACGAACTCTAAAAATGGCTGTTAGCCACTTCAGTTTACATCATCGCAATTAAAGCTTTACTTTTTTAGACTGGTTTTTCTTGCACTGTTTCTTGTCCTGACAAGTGCCATAGATAATCATGACATGGTCGGTCATATTAAAGCCGAGCTTCTCTGCTGCCTCTTGCTGCTTTTGCTCTATCACTTCATCATGAAATTCTTTTACAACACCACAACGTGTACAGACCATATGGTCATGATGTTCACCTCGGTTTAGCTCAAATACAGAATGATCACCCTCAAAATTATGGCGGTTGATCAAACCCACTTCTTCAAATTGAGTCAATACACGGTAAACGGTAGCAAGCCCTACATCATCGCCTGCGCTTAGCAACATGCGGTAAACATCTTCTGCGCTCACATGACGTTGCTGGGAATTCTCTAAGATTTGTAATATTTTCAAGCGTGGCAACGTAACACGTAAACCAACTTTTTTTAAGTCTTGTTGAGACAAAGGTTACCTCTACATTGCGTTAAGGACTTACCAAATTCGGCGTTCTTCGGTATGATAGCACCTACATAGTTTAAATAGAATGTTTAATGATGCAAATTAAAAATATCAGCAAATACGCCGCTCTTGCAGCAGCAATCACATTGCTCTGTGCATGCAGTAACTTTCCCTGGCAAGCACAAGTTAAGCAAGGTCACCTGATCTCTGGCGAACAACTCAAACAACTTAAAGTAGGCATGACACAAACACAAGTCAATTACCTTCTAGGCGCACCGGACATTAAAGATCCGTTCCATAAGGGACGTTGGGACTATGTTTACACCAGTAGCTACCCTACAGCACCAGCCAAACGCCTCACCTTGCTGTTTACTGGCAGTCGCTTAACTCAAATTTACGGCACCTATGCAGGACTGACGCCAAAACCCTTAAAATAATATATAAAATAACTTAAAAATTTATATCATTATCGAAAATCAGCCGATATAATAATGATCGGCTTTGCACTTCATTCTTAGTTAAGAAAGCATTGCTAAGCTAGGATGGCGATTAGTTATTAAAGAAATACGGACATCAAATGAAAGTACGCTGGCTTACCAGCTTAATATTAAGCTTCAGCTTGCTAACAAGTTTTGCTTTAAAATTACCTTTTTCACCCGATTTTAATAGTCAAGCTGCTTGTAATACTTGGGTAAGAAAAAGTATCTTAGCACCAATTAAGCATACTTGGTTTGAAAAATTAACTTCAAGTCAAGTGCAAGATTCGGAAACCGAAATCAAGCAATTAAGCCATTTTAGCCGTTGGTTTAAAAATTCGATTAACAGCTCTGAAGAAAACTATGACCAAGGCTTATTAACAAGTATTCACGGCGTCTGCTATCTGTTTTCATCAACGAACCCAGCAGATCACACCCTAGGCAAACAGATTCTCAATCAAGAAATATCTGCTTTTAACTCTTGCGGCACCAGCTTGCCAACTAAGATTCCATTGCACTGTAATATTAATAAACACTGTACTATCAATAGCTCAACTGCTTTTTTGCAGGATTTACCCATCAGTTCAACACTGCCGTTTGGCAGCGCGTAACCGCCTCGCCTCTTTTGGATCAATCAAAAGCGCGCGATAAATTTCAATACGATCTCCCTCTTGTAAAAGATGATCAAGCCTAACCTGACGATTCCATACGCCACACTCGAGAGCGTCGACAACAAGCTGATGTTTTACCAGCACCCCTGACTGCTCTAATGCCATTAAAACCGTTGCTTGTGAATTTTCTAAGTCTAATTTGATCAATTCCTGCTCATCTATACTCGCACCATAGACAACTTCAACATTCATAATTCACGCTCTCCATAAATAACACGAGCACGCTTTAAAAAAGCATCAACCATTGAGCTGACCACCGTATTAAAAATAGGTCCAAACGCAATAGCAACCAACTTATTCGAAAACTCAAACTCAACATCAAGCAATACCCTACAGGCATTGTCTGCCAGTGGCTCTAAACGCCAGCACCCTGTCAATGATCGAAAAGGCCCCTCCACAAGCTCCATATACACCGCTTGGTTTTCAGTACCTCGATTACGTGTCGTAAACGATTTTTTCAAACTTCCCCGACTAATTGTTAATCTGGCCACAACGGCATCATCAGACTCACTAAGAATCACTGATTCACTGCACCAAGGCAGAAATTCAGCATAGTGTTCAATACCTTGGATTAACGGGTACATTTCTTCAACACAATAAGGCACCAGTGCTTTTCGATTCACTTTCACAGGAGATACTCACTAAATTTTACTGGTCTTGACTGATAAAGTCCCTTATTATAGGGACCTGTTACATGAAAGCCCAGTCTCATCACAGAAATTATAGGAATACCCTTAATTCTCTCATTAATATATTTAAGATTACATTTATAGATCATTATCATTATGGCAAAGAAGAAAGTTAAAACACCAGACAATACCATCGCAGTTAATCGCAAAGCACGCCATGAGTATAGTATTGAAGAAACTTATGAAGCCGGCATGGTTTTGCAAGGCTGGGAAGTAAAAAGCCTACGTGCAGGTAAATTGCAGCTTGCCGAAAGCTATGTGCTAATTAAGCGAGGTGAAGTCTTTCTAATTGGCTCGCATATCACGCCGCTGAATACGGCCAGCACACATGTTAAAGCCGATCCAACACGCACACGCAAATTATTATTACATGATTATGAAATTAGCAAACTCATTGGTGCCGTTGAGCGTGATGGCTATACCATCATTCCATTGTCCATGTATTGGATTAAAGGTCGAGCTAAATTAAAAATTGCCTTTGCCAAAGGTAAAAAGGACCATGACAAGCGTTCAACTGAAAAAAATCGCGATTGGCAGCGCCAAAAAGCACGCCTGATGAAATCGGGCTAAGCAAGATGCTAAAAACCAGATAAAACATAACTTTTTCGCCACTTTCACTATTACAGCCGCACATATAATTTATATTTAGACTGGCATCATACTGAAACTTTATATCTAAAATGAATACAAAAAGTGAAAATTATTTTAATATAAGCACAGTGTAAATTTTTAAATACTCATTAATTTTAGCAACACATTATGACTATCCAAAGAAATCATTTAAATTTAGCAAGAGATATCCCATATATCATGGGAATTATTAATCTGACACCAGAGTCATTCTATAAACCTGCACTTGGCATCAACTCCGTTCTTGAACAAGCAGAACACATGGTCGACGCTGGCGCTGAAATTCTCGATATTGGTGCCATAGCAACCAACCCCAGCATTAATATCAATCAGTTAATCAACCCTAATGAAGAACTTGCTCTGGTCATGGAAGCCATAACAGCAATTCGCGCTCATCTAGGCCATGATATTTTCTTAAGTATCGATAGTTTTAACACCTCAACCATTCTTGAAGTATTAAAGACTAATATTGATATGATTAATATACAACAAGGTACAATATCACTTGATATTGCTGATCAATTAGTTATAAGTGACGTATATACCTGCATTATGCACTGGCCTGACCCAGCGTTTTTAAATAACGGAACCAACCCAGATCAAAGCAAGAATGCGGATAGCAATAGCGCATATTACCAGCAAAGGGTTGCTGCGATTATTACGGACTTAACGTCAATCTCTGCCAAACTTATTGCCGCGGGCATGCGCTCTAACAAACTTATCATCGACCCAGGTTTTGGTGGTGGCCACTATGGCAAGAGTGACGATGAAAACCTCTATATGCTCTATCACTTGCCACAGTTCTTAGCGGTTAAACACCCCATTTTAGTTGGCCTATCGCGTAAAGGCTTCCTATCGCGCTTGCTCAGTGAAGGTGATGATAGTCTACAAATCAGTGTCAGCAGTGCACTTATTGCTGCGCAAAATGGCGCTAAAATACTGCGGGTGCATGATGTCAAAGAAACCGCTGATGCGATTAAAGTCATTCATACGCTGTCAAAATTTAGAACCAACAAACTTTAATCAAAATAATCAATAAGAAATATTATCAAGTAATTTGGGGTAATCACTAAATACAGCATCCACCCCCCAAGCCAATAACATTTTTGCTCTTACACTATCATTGACGGTATAGCTTAACAATGGACAGTTAAATAACTGCTTTAAATCGTGCACAGTCTGCTGGTCTAAGCCCTGTTGATTCACATGCAACGAATAGCAATCGAGCTGCTTAAATACTGCAAGATAACGCTGACTTTCTTCTACAGCTAACCCCTGTGTATGTGTAGATAAACAATGATCAACCAAAAGACCTAAAGCATAATGAGGCAACTCGTTCCTAGCAGCAGCTAATAGTGACAAAGAAAAGCTAGAAATAACCAAAGATGCGCGTAAGCTTGGAAATTTCTTAATGACGGCACAAATAATTTTTGCAGTTGCCTTTAAGTCTACAGGTGAAGCTGAGCATGAAGCGATTTTTTTTTCTATACCTTTTAATTCGATATTGGCGCTTAATTGGCATTCATCCAACCAAGCCAATACAGCCTCTAAGTGCGGAATTTTTTCATTTTCAAGCAATTGCCCTTGGTGTTTGATCTGCAATGACGATAGATAAGCACTGCTCGCCTCAGTGATATGACCTACTCCATTAGTCATACGCTCCAGCGACTCATCATGAAAAATAACTGGCACACCATCTGCATTAACCCAAACATCAAATTCCAACCACTTGGCACCTTGCTCATGCGCATGCTCAAACGCCATCCAAGTATTTTCCGGATACTCGGCACTCGCACCACGATGGGCAATGACTTGAACGCAATCATTAGTCAAATCAAATGAAAAGTTCATTACATTTTTCCTAAACTAAAATTTAAAATTTGAGTCAAATCAATTTATATCTACAATTAATCTATATATAGTTATAGTGTATATGAGCTCGCTTTACCTATCACCTAGCGATAAAGATGCCAATCCAGTTCACTGGCAATATGCGCTAATATTATTTCACCACGGACACTAGTACCCTTTCTATTAATCCGCGGGCTAACTACCGCAATACCCGCACTATCAGGCACAACAGCAACAATATAACCGGCAACACCACTTTTTGCGGGCATCCCGGTACGTACCAGATGTGTACCTGACTCATTATACAGGCCACAGGTTGCCATAATGGCATTGACATGTTGCGCAGTTTTTTTAGAAATCACTTGCTCACCTGCCGGATTACAACCCGAACAGGCGAGTAAATAAGGCAAATAAGAGCTTTGTTGCAATGACGCCTCAAAAGAACACAAATAAAAATAATACTCTAAAGTCTCTTCAACACTCCCCGTAATAATATGATTACTTCGCAGTAAGTAGGCTAAAGCGCGATTACGATCACCGGTTCTACGCTCTGAAGCAAAGACCTGCATATTAACCATCAATTGACTGCCAAATAAGCGCTTTACCCAATGATTAAGCCAAGCAAAACGCTCTTCTTCACTATGACCTGGAATATGATTACTTAGCGCAATCGCCCCCGCATTTAACATCGGATTAGATGGTAAAGGACCAAATTGATCCAAACGTGCGACGGATGAAAAATCATCTCCAGAGGGTTCAACTTTCACCCATGAAAAGACATCCTCTTCCCCAAACTCTTCTAACAGACCAATCAGCAATACTAGTTTAGCTACACTTTGTAAGCTAAAACGCTCATGATCAGAATCACCAGCACAAAAATAACGGCCATCCATTAACCTAACCGCAACTCCAGTAAAATCAGGATTCACCTGTGCAAGCTCTGGAATATAATCAGCCACCTTACCTTCTTGACATCGCCTTGCAACAATCACAGCCTCGTCTAATACCTCTTGAATACGTTTTTCATCACGCAGTAATTCGCTCACACCGACCCCCTCATTAAAATTTTCACCCCTTATATTCTTAAATATTGCACATATTCACTTTTCACTTATGAACTAAAAAGTGCTAACGTTAAGTCAAATACTGGTTATTATAGGTGAAGAGGCAGGTTATATGCTAACACTCTATCCACGAATCAAGCCCAACGACACCCACCAACTTCAAGTCGATTCTAAGCATAGCCTCTATCTTGAAGAAAGCGGCAACCCCCAAGGCATTCCTGTTCTTTATGTTCACGGTGGGCCAGGCAGCTGTTGCTCTGAGCCCAGTCGTCGCTATTTTGACCCAGAAGCCTATCGGATTATTTCATTTGACCAACGCGGCTGTGGCCAATCCACTCCCCACGCCTCAGTGACAAATAACACAACAGCTGAGCTCATTGCAGACATAGAAAAAATTCGTGAACACTTTAAGATTAAACAATGGCTACTATTCGGAGGCTCCTGGGGTTCGACCCTATCATTATTGTATGCCCAAGAACACCCAGAACGCATCAGTGGATTAATTCTACGTGGTATTTTCCTTGCGACTCAAAGCAATCTTAACTGGTTACTCGATCAATCCGGTATTGGCCAGGTCTTCCCTGATTACTGGCAAGAATTTACCCATCATATGAATACCAACTCAACACAAACATTGATTAATGATTATCATCAGCGTCTATTTGGTGATAATGAAATTGAGCGCCTGCATGCAGCAAAAAAGTGGGCAAGCTTTGAAGCACGCTGCGCAACGCTCGATCCGAATCCCAAATATGTTAAATCAGCAAAAGACCCGCATCATGCACTGGCCATCGCGCGCATCGAGTGCCACTACTTTAAGCATTATTGTTTTATAGAAGAGAACCGTATTCTCAATCATATTGGCCGCCTGAGCAGCCTGCCTTGCATTATTATCCATGGCCGTTATGATATGATTTGTCCACTTAAAAATGCCTGGCAATTGCACCAGACCTGGCCTGAATCACAGCTCAATATTATTCGCGACGCCGGCCATAGCGCCAATGAACCGGCAATTATTGATGCATTGATTCGCGCAACCAATACCATGGCATTAAGGTTATCTTGAACAATGAAAGGGCTTATTCAACGTGTCTCTTGCGCCAGCATTCATGTTGCAGGAGAGTGTATTGCAAGTATCGACCAAGGCAGCTTAATTTTAATTGGCTTTGAGGCAGATGATCTACTTAATCAAATTCCACGCTTTGCTGATAAATTAATTAAATACCGTATTTTTCCAGATGAACAAGGCCGTATGAATAAAAATGTCGCTGATATCCATGGCCAGATTTTATTTGTCCCGCAATTCACCCTCGCCGCAGAGACCAAAAAGGGACTAAGAGCCGGCTTTTCAAGCAATCTAGCCCCTGATCAAGCGCAACAATATTTTGATACTCTCATTCAAACAGCCCAAAAAAATTACCCAAAAATTCACACCGGTCAATTTGGTGCGAATATGCAAGTCTCATTAATTAATGATGGACCTGTGACCTTTTTAATTGAAATGTAAGCAATACTGAATTATTACTATGGCCATTCAATTCCAGCACCAATGCGTCAGTGATCTATATTGGGTCACTCACTCCTCTATTCTATTAAACCGGCATCATGTCCTACCCAATCACGTTGAATATTTTAATCTACCCACCCCCATCGATTACTTTAAGACACTCGATCAAAACCCCAAGTCACTCAGCCAACATTTAGACAATTGCAGCACTCGTATCGGCAAATATTTTGAACAATTACTTTTATTTATTTATAAAGAACATCACTATGAAAAAATACTTTTTAGCCAACAAGTGATTAATAATAAAAAAACCATTGGCGAGTTTGACTTTATTTTGCAAGAATCACCCTCCCACCCTACCTACCATCTTGAAGTCGCAATTAAATTTTACTTAGGAACAGATCACTTAAATCAAACAGCGCATTGGCTTGGCCCCAATTGCAAAGACCGCCTGGACTTAAAATTTAACCAACTGCTTTACCAACAAAGCCAACTTAGCACACATCCAAGCAGCCAAGCTTATCTACAGCAGTATCAACTTCATCAACTCAGACCAACCATACTCATGAAAGGGTATTTATTTATACCCTTACACGCTCAAAATACGCATCATACCCAGAGCTCACCTAAAATAATTAATCCAGATGCACTGAAAGGCTGGTGGGCTCATATTAACCATGTGCCCACCTTGCTCAACAGTCAAAGTTACTGGTCTGTTTTAAATAAACCGCACTGGCTTGCCGCACCCTCATCGGCTCAACTTAAACTCAATCCGCCTTTCACTCTCACAGAGCTCTACCAATATTGTTTGGATTATTTTGACACACAGTCTGCGCCTATCTTGGTGTGCGAACTTGATAAAACTCTGCAAGAACAAAGCTGTGGCTTTATTACACCCACACACTGGCCTTTTTGACTGGTGTAAAAATTGACAGCGCGATAAAGATCAACAAAGCTTAGGACAAGGAAGGATGGATACAACCGACAAAATAAGGAAGGCAACACACATGGTTGAGTATGAAGAGAAGCGCGAGTACATTCGCCTTGATGCTCAAGCAAAGCTCCGCTTTACGCTTCCAAACCGTGAAGAGCTTTATCAAGGCATCTGCCAAAATTTAAGTGGTGGTGGCATCTTATTTGAAACAAACATTGATATTCCTGTTGGCAGCCTAATTGACGTTGCCTTAGAACCCAATGGTAACTATATTCCTCCATTGGAGGCACAAGTTAAAGTCAACCGTAGCTTCCAAGAAAGCGAAGCCCTTTTTATCATTGCCGGAGAAATTCAAGCGATTGCTTAAGCAGTCGCTCGCTAGCTACCCTCACTATAGATGCCTACTCTTAGCCGTTAAGGCATAAAAAACACTTTACTCACTCGGCTCATCAGATAACTCATATTGATAACTCCAGATCGTATAGGGCATAAACGGACTTTTACCACTGTTTTGCAACTGTTGCTCACGCAATTGCAAATAGGCATTACGCTGTGCAAGATAAGGATCTAACGTTAGCGCATTGAGCACTTTTTCATTCCCTAAAAACCCTGCGCGCTTATTAATAGCCCATAAGCCAGTCAAACCATAAGAAAGCCCTGTAGGCTCGACATAAGAAACGGGGTTAGAAACAAAATCTACCGGCGTACCAAGCGCCCCTTTCACCGTTGATGGTCCCAATAAAGGCAAAATAAAATAAGGAGAATCAGGTTTATTACCCGTCCACTTTGCCAAAGTCAAACCAAAGTTCTGATCATGATGGTGAATCCCCGTCGCTCCGGCCACATCAATTAAACCAAACAACCCTAAAGTAGAATTCATAACCAAGCGTAAAGTATCCCAACCGGCAATCTTAAACTCACCCTGTAGCAGGTCATTCATAATCGTTGGTACTTGGTGGACATTCTCAAAGAAATTAGTCACTCCAGTGCGAACAACCTGAGGTGTCACCGCTGTATAACCCTTAGCAACAGGCTTTAAAACTGCATGGTCCATTTTTGCATTAAAACGATACATCGATCGGTTGTATTTTTCATATGGGTCTGGGTTTTGTGGTGTTGCAGTCGCACACGCTGCCAATATACCCGCGAGTACGACAACACCAAGACTTTTTCCAACACCTTGAATAGCTTGGCAATTACAAGTAAATAACTGTTTTTTCATCATTCTCATAGTCACTGTCTTTATTTTATCATCTATATCTATCATAACAATTTAATCTAAAAATCTTTCTGCTCTTTATTTAATGCGCTCTGCGCTGTCAAAGCAACTGCAAAAATCGCATCAATATTCTCTGTCTGAGACTCTAACCGATAATAGACAAAACGCGAGTCTGCAGCAATAAAGTAAATCATAACACCCTCACAAGATACTTGCTTTAAATCAATACACGCTTGCACCTTAGAAATATTCACTGGCTGCACAAACTGTTTTTGCAAGCCAAGCACGCCTGCCTGATTCGCTTTAACCGTAAGCTCAATATGTTTTGCAAACTGTAAAATTAATAAGCTCAAAAGGGCACTCATGGCAACCACCACCACAAGCACAGAATCTTTTTGGTCAAACACATCGGGCATCAAATCGCTACCTCACCTTCCTCACTGACGCTATCGGCTGTCAATTTAATCTTGACCAAAGCCAGTTGCCCTCTGCCTATTACCATGTCCGTCCACAGCAACTTTCCCGAGTCTGCCCAACCATATTCAAACTGCAACTGATCAATCCCAACAACAAGTTCATGTCGGCCACTATCATCACGCATAAACAGCGCAGGCTGGCCGGTTGCTATCTTAGCAACATAAAACATATGCAGCTCTAACGGCCATACCATGGCTCCTGCCACCACATCATGATCTAAAGTTTGATCCAAAATGAGGTTACTACGATAGCTATGCCCTGCAAGCAGCAAATTAACTTGGCAGTTTGCCAACAGCCACAAAGCCCCTTGAACACCTGAGGTCTCAGCATGATTCAAGCGCAAGCGAGTCTCACCAGCTTTCACAGCAAATTCCAGATAATTCAGCCTAGCGATAGGGATATAAGCAGCCAAAACCTCCGTGCCAGCCAGCGCATTAATCCCCAGTTGTACTAATCTGTGATCCTCTGCATGGTAAATTTTAACTAATTGCACCTGCGAATCAGCTAAACCGAACCATGAAGGGGGCATTACACGAGCAAAATGAAATTGAAGTTCAGGCCTTGGGCAATTTAAAGGAGAAAGGTCCTCTAACTTATGTAGTTCATTAATAAATAACTGTACCCCTACGGCGACCTTACGTGCTGCATTAAGTTGCTGATATGCTGACTTTGCAGCATGACTTGCATGTGTATAAAGCATCCCTGCGATCCCAATGATAAGGCTACCAAGTAACAGCACAATCATCATTTCAATAAGACTTAGGCCACGCTGCTTATGTATATGCATATCTTTAGGTATTTTCTCAGGTATTTTCTATCGCCACACCTAAACAAGGACTAAAAGCGTGCTGACAACTTGTGCGCTCTCCAATAATTCGCTGCCCCCAGGTGAGCATCAAATGGCCTTGGCTCTGATGCAATTGCCCCAAAGGCAACCGCGCACTAATCCGCTGTTGCCACAGTGCCTGTAAAGTCGTTTGCTTTAATGCATAACGCCTAGCAGCCTGCCGCTCAGCAATCATCTCTGACAATAAAAAACGTGCGTGTTGGCGTACAAGAACCTGCCCGGTTTGCAAGCTCAGCTGACTGATGACCTGCACACTCATGAGCATCACACTAACAAGAGTGAGTGCAATTAAAATTTCAACTAAATTCACTTATTTCCATCATCCATGATCACTCAAAACTACGACCCATAAAATAAAGTCAGTAATCTAACGCTCCAACGCTCCCATACTCTTAATGAGGCAAAAAAACTTTCACATAAAAATGCACTAGAGAATTCAGTCAGCGGCTTATCAATATACACACCCTGTGCTTTAGCCCGTGCCACGGCCAGCATACCACAAAGCAGCCGATCATCCACCAACAAGATTTCTTCTGGTTGCACGCCATAATGTGCCGCAATATGCAATAAACCTTGTGGTGATGGCTTTTTCTCTACATCAGCAATAAAGCCAACGCTTGGAAATTTTTTTTGTAAATACAGTTCACGAACCATTTCTGGCTTATTCGATAAAATACAAACTTCACCTTTAAACTCATTGATTAAGCTTGCCAACCAGTGTTGGTACTCTGCTGTTAATTCAGTGCGGCCATGCGAGACCAAAACACCATCATAATCTAAGGCTAATACTTTGACATTCTTTGCATGTAGCTGACCTGCACTTAATTGAGTCACACGTGATACATGGTGCTGGACTAAGCACGTCTTCAACCAGCGCCGATGTACCCACATTCCAACCACAGCACCTAAATACCTCATAACTTACTCACTTTACTTATAAAAATATCTAAATCTAAAAACAATGACTATACTTCAATTGTGCAACATGTCATTTTATACAGCTTAAACCTCATACCCACAAGGGGAGTATAACGTATGAACATCCTGGGCAAGACTATCGTAATCACAGGAGCAGCTCAAGGCCTGGGCCAGGCAATGGCTATTCAGCTTGCAAAATCAGGTGCCACCCTCGTACTTGTTGACCTAAATAAAAGTAAACTCGATAAAACAGCCGCGCTTTGTGAGCAAGCCGGCGGGCAGGCGATTTGCCTAGCTGCAGATGTTTCCTCAGAAAACGACGTTATCACTCTTTTCAAAGAGGCTCAATCCCAATGCGGCCCTTTACATGGTTTGATCAATAATGCAGGCATTACCCGTGATGCATTATTAGTTAAAGCAAAAGGTAATAACATTATCAGCACCATGTCACTTGAAGCTTGGCAAGCGGTGATTGACGTTAATTTAACCGCTGTGTTTTTATGCACACGCGAGGCTGCGCGCCAGATGATTGAAAACAGTACTGCCGGAGTGATTATTAATATCAGTAGCATCTCCAAAGAAGGCAATATTGGTCAGACCAATTATACAGCAGCCAAGGCGGGTGTTGCAGCAATGACAGTCACCTGGGCCAAAGAACTCGCTCGCTATAATATCCGTGTTGGCGGCATTGCCCCTGGTTTTATCGCAACTGAAATGACCCAAACCATAAAACCAGAAGTACTCGAACGTATTGAAAAAAGCATTCCATTACAAAAAATGGGGCAGCCTGAAGATATTGCTAAAGCCGCTCAATTTATTTTAGAAAACGACTATTTTACCGGCCGTATTATCGACTGTGATGGCGGTTTGCGCCTATAAAGCCAAATAAGCAAACAACAAACAGCTGAAAGCACTACACTTTCAGCTTAATCTCTATTATTTAGGTTTAAGTCTTAAACCTGACCTAATATATTTAAAATTTCAAAATTAAACTTTTAAAGATCACCCCACTACGCCATCTATCTTCAAGCGGTTCCTTTTTCAATCAAACTTAGGTAGCATTGGATATCTGCAGGTGAGGATTAAAACATGCTCGGACAAATATTCATCAAAAACCTAGTACAACAAGCCAGTATCGGTGTTCATAGCTGGGAGAAAGAAATCAAGCAGCGCTTAGAGTTCGATATTACAATTGACTTTAATATCGCGCGCGCTATTGAAACAGATGATTGCAAAGATACCGTTGATTACACTGTGATTACCCAGCTCGTCAATAACTTAATTAATCAGCAACACTTTAATCTGATCGAGACCCTCGCATACCAGATTTCCTCCGCGATCTATAAAAAATATCCAGAGATTAAAGCAAGCAAAATCACCGTGCGCAAACCTAGCGCTGTTGCAATGACAGATACCGTTGGAATCACATTCAAATATGAATACTAAAAACCCAGTTATCTTAGTAACAGGGGCCAGTTCTGGCATTGGCTATCATACGGCAAAAAGCCTTTCTGCCTCAACAAACTGCCATATCATCGCCATCGCACGATCTGCTGCAGCCCTGGAAGCCCTCAAAACCGATTGCCAAAATACCCCCGGCACGATCTACCCAGTCACTATCGATCTGCTCATAGAAAACGATTTAAACAAACTACAAAACTTTATTACTGAAGCGTTTGGCAAACTCGATGCAATCATTAATAATGCCGGATTATTAATCAATAAACCCTTTACTGAACTAACAGATAACGATTGGCGCACGACCCTCGAGACGAATTTACTCGCCCCAGTGAAGTTAATCCGTATGTTTTATCAAGAGCTCTGCCACTCTCAGCTCGCCCATGTCGTTAATATCAGCAGCATGGGAGGCTTTCAAGGTAGCGTAAAGTTCCCCGGTCTCTCTGCCTATAGCACCGCAAAAGGAGGCTTAAGCATACTCACAGAGTCTCTGCAAGCTGAGTTCGGTGAAAAAATTACCGTCAATTGCATCAATTTAGGTGCTGTCGATACCCCGATGTTGCAACAGGCTTTTCCTAACCTCAAGACAACGGTTAGCCCCAACCAAATCAGTGAATTTATTAGCAATTTCACATTACATCACCATCATATTTGCAAAGGGAAAACCATCCCGCTCGCAGCAACCACACCTTAAAATAATTATGTATACACTGAAAATATTTAAAGAACGCTTTCACTTCTGTTCAGCACATTTTTGCATCTTCAGCAATCGTGATAAAGAAAATTTACATGGTCATAATTATTATATTGACGTTGAATTTTCAGGTGAAAAAATTGAAAATGGCTTTTTATACCCAGTCGCAGACTTAAAAGAGATTATTCAATCCACTTGCGATAACCTCGATGAAAAGATCCTTATCCAAGGGAGCAGCCCTTATCTGACCAATGAGCAAAATAGCGAATATATTACCATTTATTTCAATAACAAGATGCTTTACAAATTTCCACGGGATGAAGTGATCATTTTACCGATTAAAAATACAACCATGGAATGCCTAGCAGAGTATTTATTAACAAATATAAAAAATAATATATCACGCACAATAAATACTAACTTTTCTAAAATATCACTAGGGATTGCAGAAACGCAAGGACAAAAATTAATAATTGAACAGCAGTTCAGCTAAATTTTATCATAAACACCAAACATAAACTCAGAATTCATATTTTTTAATTTTATCTATGTTTTCTTATGATTTCTCTATCAATATAATCCTCAACAATCACTTATTTTAAATAATTTACGAGGATTTTTACAATGAAAAAAGCATTTATTCTAGGTTCGATGCTGCTTCTGTCTAGCTCTCTGAGCTTTGCTAGTGATCTGTATTGCCCCAGCCAAGTTGCCTGCACCTATAATCAAGGTCAATACCAATGTGCATGGAAACAAGGTTTTATGATGAACGGTGGTGTCGCCCCCCTCGGAGATGAATCATATGACTCATCATTTACAGCAACATTTCAATCAGCAGACGCAGGCTACTCAGACCTCGGTGAACGACCCTTTTGTAATTATGAAATTATTAAAGGTGTAAGTGTAAAGACTTATGTACTCGCACTATACCCAAAAGACCAGACCGCTGTCATCGATAACAGCGCCAGCGATAACGCTTGGAAAGCAACTGCGGTAATGGAAAACAGCACCCGATATATGTGTAATACCACCAATCCAGCACTTTGCCCTATAAAAACAACAGAATCTCCTGAATTTAATCCATCTTTATCTTTTTAAGTTTTAACTGAACCAGTCAAAAACAGGTCAAACCCGCTTCTTTACACTGTCCTATTACGGTACTAAATACTGTACTAACGATCGTTAAGAGGCGGGCTGAGCACGAATAATCTGCCTTGGTTGCAGCTCAGATTCTAACCTGGCAATTTGCTCTTGTAATTTTTTATTACCACCAGCATAAACCGTTGCTTTTTTCAGCATTTGCACAGCTTCCGCCGGCCGCTTCTGTGCTTTACGAACTAGAGCAAACTCATACCACACTCCAGCATCTTGTGGAGCAAAGCGCAAAGCTCGCTCTAAAGAAGAATTAGCATCATTGAGCTCACCTGCGGCCAGCTGCCTTTGCCCCTGCTGCTTTAAAATTGCTGCAGGGCCTTCAGCAAGTACCGTGGGTGAAACACCACCCACAGCACCGACAGAAGCCGGCATCGAATTAGTCTGGGTATTAATACCCCCGCCACACGCGCTGAGCAACACACTCGATATGATCAGTATACTGTAGTGAAAATATTTCATTGTGAACCAAATAACCCTTTGAGCCAATGCCACAAGCCCTTGTTCTCAAGAGCGTCAGCTGCTGTTACCGTTGAGGATCCGTCATCATTATCACCGATTCCACACCGAGAAACAAATTTAGGTCCATAATTCTTCATAAAGGGCACATAAACCGCATCCTCACAGCCCTGTTCACTTAACAATCCAGTGTGCTTATTCACCCAAGCAAACTCAATATCCTCAGGCATGACCGGATTTAATGGCGTTGCATGCAAGTCTTTCATTAACCAAGCCCACAAATGTCCTGCGCCTTGCTGGCCATACAAACCTGATGAAGCATAATCATCACGCCCTACCCAAACAACCGTTAATAAATTACCGGTAAAGCCAGCAAACCAGCCATCACGTAAGTTCTGACTACTGCCCGTTTTACCCGCAAAGTTCAATTCCTTAGGTAAAATTTGATACAGCAGGCGACCCGTACCTGTATCCCCTACTTGCTGCATCGCCCGTGTCAGTAAATAAATGCCTGCTGGGTTAAACTGCTCTTTTACATTAATTGCATAACTACCAAGCACTTTACCATCCATATCAGTAACCGCCGTAATCGCTCTTAGTGGCATACTAAAGCCTCCGCTGGCAATCGTTTCATACATGGTTGCCACCTGAAAGGGCGACAGCGAATAGGCCCCAAGCAAGTTCGCCGGATAAGCCTGGATCGGTGCTTTAATGCCCATATGACGAATGGTGTTCAACACATTAGCCAACCCCACTTGCATGCCCAGTCTCACACTCGCCTCGTTATACGAATGAGCTAAGGCAGTCATTAATGGCACTTTACCATGGCTAATCAAAGAAGAATTCTTAGGTGACCAGACTTTACCATCTGGGCCTTGAATGTAAATTGGCGCATCTTCAACCGGTGTTGCAAGATTATATTGCTCAGGCTGTTCCAGCGCAGTTAAGTAAATCGCGGGTTTAGTGATAGAGCCAATTGGTCGCTTAGCATCCAAAGCACGATTATAGCCATCATAGTGAGCATCGCGCCCACCGACAATGGCAAGCACCTGCGCACTGACCGGATCAACAATGACTGAAGCGGCCTCAAGTTTATCTTGTTCCAAATTATATTGCGCTTCAAGATCATTTAAACGCTTTTCTATCACTTGATTGGCAATAGTTTGCACCCAGGGATTCAACGTCGTAAACACACGCAAACCGTCTTGAACAAGTTCTTTATGGCTATAGTCCTGTTGCAATTGGCGCTCAACCAAATCCATAAAAGCCGGATAGGCCTCACTGCCCCACTGTGATTGCATCGTCACCCCTAACGGCGCAGCTTGAGCGCGTTGTAGCTGCACTTTGCTAATCACTCCCTGCTGATACATTAACTGCAAAACTAAATTACGCCGCTTAAGTGCGCGCTGCGGATGGCGCTGCGGGTTAAAATAAGAAGGGGCAGGAATAATTCCAACTAAGGTTGCAGCTTCTGGTAAAGTGAGGCTAGACACCGGGCGGCCAAAGTAAAACAAACTGGCTAAGCCAAAGCCATGCACACCATGGTTGCCATTTTGTCCCAAATAAACCTCATTCATATACGCTTGCAAAATTTCATCTTTACTGTAATGAAAAGTTAGCAGCATGGCCATTGCCAAGCCTTGTAACTTGCGTGATAACGTTTTTTTCTGCGTTAAAAATAAATTTTTAACCAGTTGTTGGGTAATAGTACTACCACCTTGAACATAGCCTCCAGCTAAAACATCAGTGACCAACGCGCGTACAATGCCACGAAATGAAATACCCCAATTTTGATAAAAACTACGATCTTCAGAGGCTAAGAGTGCCTGTTTTAAGAATACCGGCATCTTATTGATAGGAACAAAAACACGCGCGCCTTTTTTAGTCGGATAAATACCACCAATGAGCTGAGGGTCAAGACGAAATAGTGCTAATGGCTTTTGTGTTTGAGCATCGTTGAGCTCACTCACCTGACCATTCTCAATGGCAAGCTCAATTTTAGTGGCCTGACGCAGACCATCCCAAAAATCAAACGTACGCACATAAATAGTAAACCGGCCTGCGTCCTCAATATAGTTACCAGGCACACTCGGCTTGGTGGTGCGGTGATAGCCTAACCGTGATAGTGTATAAATCAGCTGCTCTTTTTTTAGCGTCGCACCTTTGAAAAGTTCTAAGGGAGCAGCATACACCTGTGCTGGAATTTGTGCAGTTTTAATATCAAATTGGTGCGTGACGATATAATTACAATAAAAAACAAAGGCAACAACAAAAATAATAAAAACAAGTGACAACCTTAAAATTAAGGATAACCAAAAACGAGGCTTTAAAAAAAACATGTTAAGACACCCTGCCTTTCTCTACTTCTATCTATAAATTCAACATCGTTTTGGCCTACGCTAGCGAGATTCTACCGCTTCCCCGTTTGCAGATCACCAACAATCTAGTAAAATGCGCCAAATACATTATTGTGTCAACGATCACAAATTAGAGCAATTTTAAACAGAATGAGTAAATTAACACGTGGTATTCGCCGTTTACTACGCCCCTTTAAAAAAAACACAGGCACGCTGCCAAGACGTATCAAGGCATCTGGCCTCAATTTTAACCATCAAGCCATTTCAGCAAATGCAATCAAAGTAGTCCGCCGCCTTCAAGAGCATGGCTATGAAGCTTACCTCGTCGGTGGTTGTATTCGCGATCTACTCATTGGCCAAACCCCCAAAGACTTTGATGTCGTCACCAGTGCACACCCGGACCAAATCAACAAAATATTCCGTAATTGTCGACTGATTGGCCGGCGTTTTCGCTTAGCGCATATTTACTTTAGTGGTGAAATTATCGAAGTCGCTACTTTTAGGGCCGGTACAGCCACTCAAGAGACAGAGGCAAATAATGAGCACTCACATCGCAAAACAGAAAATGGGCAAATCGTCCGAGATAATATTTACGGGACCTTAGCCGATGATGTCTGGCGCCGTGATTTTACCATCAATGCACTTTACTATGACCCCATTGGCAATGTCATCCTCGATTATGTTGATGGTCTAAATGATATTCAAAGCAGCAACATTCGCATGATCGGTGACCCTGAACAACGCTATCAAGAAGATCCGGTACGCATGCTGCGCGCCGTCCGCTTTGCTTGTAAGTTAGCTTTCAATATCGAGCAACACACGGCAGCACCGATTACAGAACTTGCTAAGCTGATAGAGGCAGTTCCCGCAGCCCGTTTATTTGAAGAGACCAATAAACTCTTTTTATCCGGCTATGCAGAACAAACCCTGCGCCAGCTGCGTCATTATCACTTATTTGCAAAGCTTTATCCAAGCATCCACGCTATTTTAGCTGCAGGTCATGAACCTCATGCTGAGCGCTTACTAAACTCAGCAATGCAAGATACGGATAAACGAGTTGCTCAAAATAAACCAGTCACCCCGGCTTATTTGCTTGCCGTCTTTTTATGGTACCCGCTTAAAGTACGCGAATATGAGCTGATTAATAATAATACTCCTCCCTATAAGGCCTTTCACCAGGCCTGTCATGAAATTATTTCTGCACAACTACGCTCTATTGCGATACCTAAGCGCCTACTTGCAACAACCAAAGACATTTGGCTAATGCAGCCTCGTTTTGAACATCGCCAGGGTAAACGGCCATTGCGCCTACTAGAGCAGCCTAAATTCCGCGCTGCCTATGACTTTTTGTACTTGCGCGCACGCTCAGGCGAACCCGTTCAAGAGCTCGCTGAATGGTGGAACCATTTTCAGCAAGCAGATGACAACCAACAACAACAGCTGATTTCAACGAAAGGTGAAGGCACCGGGCGCCATTTACAGCGCAAACGTCGTCGCCGCAGAAAACCTACAGATAAAGATAAGCAACAGGTGACCGTGAAAAAGGATTCGTCCTTATGAACACCGCATCACTTTGCTTTATTGCCTTAGGCAGTAATCTAAACTCACCGCTTCAACAGGTGCAATCTGCTGTTAAAGAACTGGCTCAACATGATGGTATCACTTTAATACAGCGCTCAAGCTGGTATTTATCAAAGCCGCTCGGTCCACAAGACCAACCTGATTTTATCAACGGTGTCATAAGCATGACTACAGAGCTTACCCCACTGGCTCTATTAGATACACTACAAACGCTAGAGCATGCACATGGGCGTGCACGCAAACAACACTGGGGGCCACGAACGCTGGACCTGGATCTATTACTTTACGGACGGCAGATTGAGCAGTGCGAGCGGCTGATACTACCCCATCCACAAATGTTAAGGCGTAATTTTGTCTTGCTGCCCTTATATGAGATTGCCCCCAAATTGGTTTTGCCAGGCGGAACAGCCCTTGAAAAGTTTATCGACTCATCACTGAATACAAATATTGAAAAGCTGCAACAATATTAAAATAATTTTTATTAATCAGTAAATTAATAAAAATATTCACATATAAAAAAATGAGTTAATTAACTAGCTATGCTGCAAATTTTCCTTTTTTATTCATCGACTATTTAGTCCTAGCACCCTGTTTATTTTTCTGTTACTCTTGCTTCAAACTTAAAGGATTCCATAAATTTCAGACATTTTTTAGGAGGGATGAGAATGCGTGATGTCGTTATCGTAGCCGCTGGGCGTACTGCAATTGGTGCCTTTGGTCAAAGTCTAGAAACTATATCAGCAACTACATTAGGCTCTACTGTGATTAAAGGCTTACTAGAAAAAATAAAACTTTCTGCAAGCCAAGTCGATGAAGTGATTCTCGGTCAGGTCCTAACCGCAGGCAGTGGACAAAATCCAGCACGCCAAACTGCACTTGCAGCAGGGCTCAGTGAAAACACACCCGCGCTTACCATCAATAAAGTCTGTGGCTCTGGATTAAAATCAATTCAACTCGCCATTCAAGCTATTCGCTGCCATGATGCAGATGTGATTATTGCCGGTGGCCAGGAAAATATGAGCGCCTCTCCTCATGTACTCGCTAAATCGCGCAATGGCTTTCGTATGGGCAATGCCGAGCTCACAGATACCATGATTAAAGATGGTTTATGGTGCGCAATGAATGACTTTCATATGGGCGTGACCGCAGAAAACCTGGCTGAAAAATATAGCTTAACCCGTGCAGAACAGGATCAGTTTGCTGCGCTCTCCCAACAAAAAGCAGAAAAAGCAATAAAAGCAGGACGCTTTAAAGATGAAATTATTCCAATAGAAATTCCACAACGCAAAAAAGATCCAATTATTTTTGCTGAAGATGAGTTCCCACGTGCAGGGTGTACTGCCGAGGGCTTAGGCAAGCTACGCGCAGCATTTAAAAAAGACGGTACAGTCACCGCAGGTAACGCCTCAGGCATTAACGATGGTGCAGCAGCAGTTATTTTAATGAGCAAAGAGAAAGCCACAGAGCTTGGCCTACCGATTCTTGCCACCATTAAGGCCTATGCAAGTGCTGGCGTTGACCCGAAAATTATGGGGATCGGTCCAGTTCCTGCAACACAAATTTGCCTTGAAAAAGCCGGTTGGAATATTGATGATTTAGACCTTATTGAGGCCAATGAAGCCTTCGCTGCACAAGCGCTGGCTGTTGGTAAAGAGCTGGAATTTGACTTAGACAAAGTCAATGTTAACGGTGGTGCCATTGCCTTAGGTCACCCCATTGGTGCATCAGGTACTCGCATTCTCGTCACTTTAATTCATGAAATGATCAAACGTGATGCCAAACGTGGCCTTGCTACCCTGTGTATCGGTGGTGGCCAAGGCACAGCTCTAGCTATTGAGCGCTAAATACAGCGCTCCTAACAGCTTAAGTTTATCGCAATAATTAATAATTTATATCAAGAAAGATAATACATTAAGGATTAATCATTATGTCAGATCAAAAAGTAGCACTGATTACCGGCGGCATGGGCGGTATCGGTGTTTACATCGCACGTAAGCTCGCCGATGAAGGTAATCAAGTCATCGTGACATATAACAGCGGTGGAGCAAACAGCGAACGTGCACAACATTGGCTAGCGGAGCAAGAAGCTCAAGGCTATCGCTTTGATGCGTTATTTTGCAATGTCAGTGACTTTGATTCTTGCAAAGAAATGATTGATGATATTACCAGTCGTTATGGTCAAATCGATATTTTAGTCAATAATGCGGGAATTACTCGTGATGCCCAATTGAAAAAAATGAGCCAAGATGCGTGGCAAGCAGTAATGCAAACCAATCTTGACAGTGTTTTCAATATGACTCGTAATGTCATTAATACAATGATAGATCATGGTTATGGCCGCATTATTAATATTTCTTCTATTAATGGTCAAAAAGGCCAATTTGGCCAAGCCAACTACTCTGCAGCTAAAGCGGGTATGCACGGTTTTACCAAAGCCCTCGCTCAAGAAGTTGCACGTAAAGGCATTACCGTTAATACTATTTCTCCAGGCTACATTGGTACAGATATGGTCATGGCGATTCGCGAAGATATTCGTGAACAAATCATTGCAGGCATTCCTGTCGGTCGTTTAGGCAAACCTGAAGAAATTGCCAAAGCTGTTGCTTATTTGGCCTGTGAAGAGGCGGGTTTTATCACCGGTAGTAATTTAGCCATCAACGGTGGCCAGCACATGTGCTAGTGATAACTCGGCGGCGACATACCGCCATTTTGCTATTTGTTTTATTGTTTTATTGTTTTATTGTTTTATTGTTTTATTGTTTTTAAAGAGTAGGTGATTATGACTGAGAATATTCGCATTATCAAAAAATACCCAAACCGTCGTTTATATGACACATCGATCAGCAGTTATATTACTTTAAATGATGTGCGACAACTGGTGGTTGATTGCGTAAAATTCCAAGTCATTGATGCCCGTTCGAAAGACGATTTAACCCATACAACCTTACTACAAATTATTAATGAGCAAGAAGACAAGGGCGCACCGATGTTTTCGACTCAAATACTAGAAAATATCATTCGATTTTATGGTAATTCCATGCAAGATTTTGCCCGTGGTTATCTAGATCGCAGTATGGCGCTTTTTGTTGAGCAACAAAGCTCAATTAAAGATAAAGTTGAAAACCTCGTTAATTCAACACCCAACCCCATGAATATGAACCAACAACTTTTCTCAACATTCAGTGAAATGGCGCAATCTAATTTAAATATGTGGTCAGAGATGCAGAAGAATTTTCAAAACGTCGCGCAAACTCAAACTACAGCCAATTCCACTGAAAAAGAAGAAGAAAATTAAAGTAACTAAATACCGCTAAAATAACCAAGCTATTGACAGCAAAAGAAAAACACTCATACTAATAAACCAGGATAATATCCCAAGCTCTTAAGTCTTAGGATATATGCATATAACATAAGGAGCTTTGTCCATGTATCAGGATTTTTTTTCACAGTGGAATGAAAAAACCAAAAATAGCTTCACTCCCCTGATTGAACTTAACCAACTGTTCACCCGCACCACTGAGCGCTTAACACATCAGCATATTGAAGCAACCAATGAATTCTTTAGCAATAGCGTCGAACAATTTTCTGCCTTTAAAGATGTAAAATCTGCTGAAAGCTTTATGAATTTACAAAGCCAAGCCATAAATAAAGTGAATGAAAAAGTTCAAGCGAATACTCAGCAGACCCTCGATCTTTTTAGCACAACGATCAAAGAGTATCATGCGTGGTTAGAAAAATATGGCTTTACCCCCTTTAACTTTAACAGCTCACAAACATTACAGTCTGTCGAAACAAAGCCAACACCGAAAGCCAGTGGAAAAAAAACCGCTGCCTAATCACTAAAAAATAAAGCCCTGCTTTTTTGGGGCCTAATTGCCTAATTAATTTGAAAATATTCCCAACTTATTGACAGTGCAACAATTATCGGATAACCTTGCACTAACTAATAGTGCATTGCACAAAAGGACAAATATCATGCAAAACGATTTCTTCCAGCAATTCAATAAAGCTCAACAAAGTTTTATTAAACCTGCCGTTGGTTTTCAGCAGCTAACTAACCGCATCGTTGAACGTACTGTTCGTCAAAACCTTGAGATCGTCAACGACTGTGTACAATCTTGGCAAAATCACTTTTCTGAATTTCAAAATGCCAAAAAAGTAGAAGATCTTTTTAATGTCCAAGCAAAATTTGCGACTGAAACAAGCAATAAGTTGGCGAGCTACGCACAGCAAACCATGGATACTTGCATTCAATCCTCTAAAGATTGTAACAACTGGTTTCAAGATGGTTTAACCGATATCAATACCAATCAAAAAAATTAATATTATATATTTATACTTTAATATTAATTTTCTACTGACTTTACCAAGCCCTCACACTGAGGGCTATTATTTTTCTATAGTCATCACAATTCTTTCAATCACCTGCTTTTGTACTTTATTACTAATGTACAAACCAATATGGCCCGTATTAAAGCCATATTCTTGATAATCCAATCGCTCATGCTGAACAACTTGGCCTAGTGCTTGACTTGCACTGGCAGGCACCAATGAATCATGATTAGCATATAAATTTAACGTTGGCACAGCTAAGTTAGCAAGATAAAGCGGCTGTTCTTCAATCAATAATCGACCAGAAAATAAAAGATTATTCACATAAAAGTCGTCTATAAACTCATTCAATGCATCAGCAGATAACCAACCTGAATCCCATAACCACTGTTCTAACTGATGAAATTCATGACGCTGCTGCGATTCTAAATGAATAAAGTTTGCATATTTGAGCATCAATAAACGGGTAGGCTGCTGGCATGCCAACCAATGATTAATACTACGAGAATTAATCAGCTTTCCAGCCTTTGTCCTTACATAATTAAGCTGACCTTTCAGTGCGATAGACTGCTTAGCGCGCTGCATCAAAGTATTATCAGCAGTATGAAAATTAACCGGTGCCCCCATTAGAATTAAGCGCTTTAACTTGTCTGGCTGTAATAGGCTTAAACAGAGGCTAAACACCCCACCTTGGCAGACACCTAATAACTCTAACTGCGACTGTTTACAATGCAATAACACCGTATCTACAGCCTGGCTCAGGCCCTGGTTAATAATATATTCATGATAAGAACGCACACCGGCGACATGTTGGTCATTTTTCCAAGATAATAAATAAACATCAAAACCTGCCCTAATTAATCCGGCCAAAAAAGAGCAATCTTTTGATAAGTCTAAAATACGCGGACTATTTAATAAGGCATAAACCACTAATAAAGGCCGCCCAGTTTTATTATTACTGTAGCTTTGCAGCTGCCATAAGCTATTTTCAGCAATCAGCTCGCCCACTAATGCCTGTTCTGGCATAATGTCTGACCGGCTTTCTTCTTTGGTTAAAGCAGCAAGCTCTTGTAAACGCGTCTGATAATCGAATACTTCTTGCTCTAACTGCGTCAAATCTAGCATGCTGTTATCTGCTCTTGACCTGGAAAACCTCGCCTATTAACAACATCTAACACAATATTTCCCAGAGTTTGTACAGTATCATCACATAACTGTAGCCATTGACTATAACACTCATATAAACTCAAGGCGACACTCGATTGTAATTTATCCCAGAGCAGAGAAATAAACTGGTCAAAGCAGGATTCTAATAATTGATTGAGCTCTTGACGCCACGCACTGAGCTGCATTAAAAGACGAGAACACTCAATGTGTTCAATCTGCATTTGTTTTAAAAAATCACTAAACCATCGCAGTAATTCATCAACGCCAATAGAAAGCGTATAGCCTGGGAAAATGTCTTGTAATAAAAAAGAGCGTACAGATAATAAGGTCTGTTTAAGCAAAGACGGATCGTGATCTATATTCGGAACTTTAAACACAAGTAACAATAAATTAGCAAAGCGCAGAAAACGCTCACCCTCTCGATGTACATGAGCATGTACCTGTGCATGAGTGAGATCGGTATTAAACATAAACAGGCTATGCTCACCTTGCATCTGTCACCTACATAAAAAAAGAGCGTGCGCATATGCACGCTCGCTCTATAACTCTTACTATGATGACATCCACACTTCACTTATTCAGGTGCAGACGTATCTTGTTGTTGTTCTGATTCAGGTTCAGCTGCTGTAACTGACTCTACTGGCTTTACAATGACCTCACCGGTTTGTTGATCAATGCCTTTCATCGTTAAGCGAATACGGCCCTGGCGATCAATATCCAGCACCTTCACCTTAACACTTTGGCCTTCACTCAAACGATCACTAACCTGGTTCACACGTTCTTCACAAATCTGTGAAATATGCACTAAGCCTTGTTTACCTGAAGCCAATGCTACAAAGCCACCAAAATCACGAATATTGGTCACCGTTCCTGGATAAACTTTACCAATCTCAATGACCATAGTGATATCTTCAATGCGCGCTTTCGCCTCGGCTGCTTTTTCCGCATCCACCGCTGAGATTTTCACTAAACCATCATCGTCTATATCAATGCTAGTATTTGTCTCTTCGGTTAAATTACGAATCGTCGCCCCACCCGGACCGATTAAGTCACGAATTTTATCCGCAGGAATCTTAATCGTCGTAATACGCGGTGCAAATTCAGATAAAGCACTCGGCGCAGCCACAACACTGTTCATTTTATCAAGAATATGCATACGTCCATCATAAGCTTGTGCCAGTGCCGCACCCATGATTTCTTTGGTAATACCCTCGATCTTAATATCCATTTGTAAAGCCGTCACACCACGCTCAGTTCCAGCGACTTTAAAGTCCATATCACCTAAATGATCTTCATCACCCAAAATATCAGATAATACAGCAAAACGCTCATCATCTTTAATCAAGCCCATGGCAATACCTGCAACAGGCGCTTTAATCGGCACACCTGCATCCAGTAAAGCAAGAGAGGTTCCACACACCGTGGCCATGGAGCTTGAGCCATTCGACTCAGTAATTTCAGACACTACACGCATAACATATGGGAATTCATCCAGTGTTGGCAACACTGCAGCAATAGCACGACGTGCTAGACGGCCATGACCAATTTCACGCCGTTTTGGTGCGCCAACCATCCCTGTCTCACCAACAGAGTACGGTGGAAAGTTATAGTGCAACATAAACGAGTCTTTGCGCTCACCCAAGGGCGAATCGATTAACTGCGCATCGCGCTCTGATCCCAAGGTTGCAACAACAATCGCTTGCGTCTCACCACGGGTAAACAACGCAGAACCATGCGTACGCGCTAATAGTTTATTTTTAACAAAAATAGGGCGCACTGTCCGTGTATCACGACCGTCTATACGACGTTCACCGGCCAAAATATTACCACGAACGATATCACGTTCTAATCGACTAAATGCTTTAGTTGCGCGCACTTGATCCAAAGCATTTTCATCATCACTGACAAGAGTCGCTAAGACCGCTTCTTTTGCTTGTGCAACTGCGGCATAACGTGTTTGCTTTTCTTGAATTTTATATGCCGCTTCTAAAGCAACACGTGCATGTTCACTAACTTTTGTATTCGCTTCAGTATCTTCGGCAGGAGGTAACCAATCCCAGGCCGGTTTACCCGCTTCTTGGACAAACTCATCGATGGCGCTAATAACTGCTTGTGACTGCTCATGCCCAAATAATACGGCATTTAACATCACTTCTTCTGATAACTCTTTCGCTTCAGACTCCACCATCAATACGGCACTGCGCGTTCCTGCAACAACAAGCTCAAGTGCTGACTTTTCTAATTCTTCATTGGTTGGATTAAGAACATATTCACCATTGATATAGCCAACACGTGCCGCTCCCATCGGACCCAAAAATGGTACCCCCGAAATGGATAAAGCCGCAGAAGCACCAATCATGGCTGGGATTTCAGGATCAACCTCAGGATCCCAAGATAATACAGTTACAACAACCTGGACTTCATTAATAAATGCTTTTGGAAAAAGCGGACGCAATGGCCGGTCTATTAAGCGACAGGCTAAGGTTTCTTTTTCTGTAGGCTTACCTTCACGTTTGAAAAAACCACCTGGAATTTTCCCAGCAGCGTATGTTTTTTCTTGATAATTAACAGTTAAAGGGAAAAAATCACGCCCTTCAACGCTTTCTTTTTGAGCAACCGCGGTAACTAATACCGAAGTGCCGCCCATATGAACAACCACAGCCCCAGAGGCTTGACGTGCAATTTCACCTGTCTCTAGCGTGACTGTGTGTTTGCCATATTGAAAAACTTTTTTTATTGCGTTCACGTTGATGTTTCCTTAATTGTAAGAAAGCTCCAAAGCCGCAAGCAGCTGCAGCTTTGGAGAAACGACTTTATCGACGCAGACCTAAACGCGCGATCAGTGAACGGTAACGTTCAACGTCTTTACGCTTTAAGTAATCCAATAACTTACGACGCTGGCTAACGAGACGAACGAGGCCGCGGCGTGAATGAAAGTCATGGTGATGCGTTTTAAAGTGGTCGGTTAGATACTTGATACGCGAAGACAATAATGCAACTTGTACTTCTGGAGAACCCGTGTCCCCTTCGGCACGTTGGAAGTCGCGAACAATTTGTTCTTTATCAGTGCTGCTTAACATAAGAGATATACTCCAACTTAATTATTAATTAACGCTAGGATAAAAATTAATATAATCTAATCACTAGCAATTACTTACTTCTGTAGCCAACAATCGAACTGCTTTGAGCTGATTCTCTGCCACAACTTCAGCGACACCTATGAATTGGTGTGCTTTTTCATCAAACACACAAACATAAGCGCCAATCGCTTGTTGTGTATTTAAAGAAACGGGCCGTCCCGTGCGCATATAGTACGCCATTTCTGCTGTTAAGCGCAATTCTGGCATGCCTTGCAACATTGACTCTATCGGCAATAAATAAGCATCTAAGCCAGCTAAATCACCTTGTTTAGCAAGGCCTTCTATCACAGGCCAAGGCACGAGCTGCTCTTCACTAAAATGAGCCACTTTAGTCCGGCGCAACTCACTAACATGAGCACCACAGCCTAATACCTGACCGATATCATCAACGAGACTACGAATATAGGTCCCTTTGCTACAGTGCACCTGAAATTGCGCTTGCAATTTGGCCTGATCTTGCTTTAATGCCATCAGCTCTAGCTCATAAACCGTTACATCACGAGCAACGCGCTCAACCTCAACCCCTTGGCGTGCGAGTTTATATAACGGCCGACCATCTTGCTTTAAGGCCGAATACATGGGCGGAATTTGTGTGATTTCACCGCGGAAATTTGGCAATATGCCAATAATATCAGTCTCAGTCATCTTAGCCGGCAAAGATTCGATCACCTCACCTTCACTATCAAGCGTGTCTGTGCGCTCACCCAAGGTTGCAACAGTTTGATAGCACTTATCAGTATCAAGCAGAAAACGTGAAAACTTAGTCGCCTCACCAAAACAAATCGGTAACATCCCCGTAGCTAAGGGATCTAGCGTTCCAGTATGGCCCGCTTTTTGTGCTTGATAACAACGCTTCACCCGCTGCAAGGCATGATTTGAGCTTAGCCCAGTCGGCTTATCCAGCAATATAATGCCGTTTAGCGCTCGGCCCTTGTTACGTCTGGCCATTATGATTTGTCATACAGTGCTTTATTAATCAAAGCGGATAGGGCATTACCCTGTTCAGTCGAACCATCATATTCAAAGCGCAACTTAGGCGTTGCACGCAAATTCATGCGTTTAGCCAACATAGAGCGTAAAAAGCCTGCAGCTTTTTGCAATACAACAAGAGTTTCTTCACGCGCTTCGGCCTCTTCCATCATGGTCACATACACTTTGGCATGCGCAAGGTCTTTAGACACGTCCACACCTGACACCGTAATCATACCGATGCGGGGATCTTTCATCTCTTGCTGTAACAACTCAGCCAGCTCTTTTTGCATCTGGTCTGCAATACGCTGGGTACGACTATACTCTTTCATCTTCTACCTTTAAATAAGGTTGCCAGTAGGCAGCTCGCTTTACTCGCACTATAGCTGCCTAGCTACCTCGATTTTCTCGAATACTTCGATCTGATCACCGACCTTAATATCATTATAATTCTTCACGCCTATACCACACTCCATACCATTGCGAACATCCGGTACATCGTCTTTAAAACGTCTTAATGATTCAAGTTCACCTTCATAAATCACCACATTATCACGTAATATCCGAATCGGGTTATTGCGCTTGACCGTTCCATCAACGACCATACAGCCAGCAACAGCGCCTAATTTAGAAGAGCGGTAAACTTCACGAACTTCCGCCACACCGGTAATCTGTTCCTTCACTTCAGGAGAGAGTAAACCAGACATTGCTGCTTTAACATCATTAATGATGTCGTAAATCACACTATAATAACGAATTTCTAACTCTTCAGCAGCAGCTAGGCGACGCGCACTTAAATCAGCACGCACATTAAAACCGACCATGACCGCATTCGATGCCATGGCTAAGTTAACATCAGATTCAGTGATACCGCCAACACCGCTTGCGATGACTTTAACTTTAACTTCATCCGTTGATAATTTTGTTAATGACTCCGTCAATGCTTCTAGTGAGCCTTGCACATCCGTCTTCACCAAAATATTTAACGTACCAACATCACCTTCTGTCATGCCTTCAAACATCGCCGAAAGCTTATTTGCTTGCTGACGCGCGAGCTTTACCTCACGGTATTTACCTTGACGGAACAAGGCCACTTCGCGCGCTTTCTTCTCATCAGCAACTACACTAAACTCATCACCACCATTCGGTGTGCCAGATAAGCCTAAAATCTCAACCGGACAAGAGGGTCCTACCGATTTAGTCGTATGGCCTAAATCATCATGCATCGCGCGCACACGGCCATACTCTAGCCCCGCAAGCACAATATCACCCTGTTTTAAAGTGCCTTTTTGCACTAATAAAGAAGCCACTGAGCCCCGCCCTTTATCCAAGCGTGCCTCAAGCACAACCCCTTGTGCTGGCGCACTAACCGGTGCTTGTAACTCGAGAACCTCAGCTTGCAATAAAATACTATCTAATAAATCATCAATCCCCTGACCCGTTTTAGCAGAGACATTGATAAACATAGTGTCTCCTCCCCAGTCCTCAGAAATCACCTCATGTTGACTAAGTTCAGTACGCACACGATCTAAATCAGCGGAATCTTTATCTATCTTATTGACTGCAACAACCAGCGGTACTTCAGCGGCGCGTGCATGTTGAATCGCTTCGATGGTCTGCGGCATCACACCATCATCGGCAGCAACAACTAATACCACAACATCCGTACAATTAGCTCCCCGTGCTCGCATCGCCGTAAAGGCTGCGTGTCCAGGAGTATCTAGAAAAGTAATCGTACCGCGCTCATGTTTAACCTGATACGCACCAATGTGCTGAGTAATTCCACCGGCTTCACCAGCAGCCACTTTGGCACGACGAATATAATCAAGTAGAGAAGTTTTACCATGATCGACATGACCCATAATCGTGACCACAGGCGCCCGTTGCTCTTGCTCACCCTCAACGTTTGCCGCAGCAAGCACTGCAACTTCCATAGCATTTTCTTGTAAAATTTTCGGTATATGGCCTAATTCTTCAACAATTAAAACAGCAGTATCTTGATCAAGAACCTGATTGATCGTCGCCATCACGCCCATTTTCATCAAAATTTTAACAACTTCAGCACCTTTGACTGACATTTTCTGTGCCAGCTCTGCCACCGTAATGGCCTCAGAAATAGCAACCTCACGCTTAACAGGCGCCGTCGGCTTAGAAAACGCATGCTGCAATTGCTCGCCAGCTTTCTGCCCACCCCGGCCTTTTCTGCCGCGTCTAGCACCACCGCGCGCTTCTTGCTTTGCCGCTGCACGCTTGGACTTGCTACGCTTGGCTTGGCGCTCCATATCCGTCGCTGTAATACCTTGCTCAACCCAATCAGTCGCCGTGACTTTTTTCGTGTGGGTGTGATGCTCTTCTTCTAATTTATTATCTGGCTCATCTAGAGCGCTTTTTTGCTGAACAGGCGCAAGCTTAGCAATACGCTCAGCCTCTAGTGCCGTTTGGCGACGTGCTTCTTCTTCTGCGGCAACACGTTTGGCTTCAAGCTCAGCTTGACGACGCTCAGCCAATTCCTTCTCTAAGCGCTCTTTTTCTGCTTTTTCAGGATCTTGTTCTGCTTGAGCTTTCTTTTGCTCTTGCTCTGCTGCTTTTTTCAATTCAGCCTGGCGTTTAGCCTCTTCTTTACGCTTTTGCTCAGCTGCAAGCTGCTCTTGCTTGGCTTGCTGTTCAGCCAAACGCTCGACCTCTAGCGCTGCTAGATGCTCAGCTTCTTCACCGGCTTTTAATTCCGCTTCTTTCGCTTCAAGCTCAGGATCTTTTTTTACATAGGTACGCTTTTTCTTGACCTGAATATTAACCGTTTTACGCCCACCATCAGCAGACTTAACTTTTAATTCACTATGCTCTTTGCGACGCAAAGTAATTTTACGTGGCACTTCGCTCACATCACTACTACCATGCGATTTTTTCAAAAAGCTCAGCAACATCGTCTTATCTTTATCTGTTAACACCTGCTCTGGGCCTGTTGCTGGTAAACCCGCTTCTTCTAAGTGCCTTAATAAGCGTTCAACATCAACACCAATTGAACTTGCTAAACTTTTTACATTGACTTCTGACATACTCTGCCTCCCCAACTTAGTCTTTATTGTCCTCAGCAAACCATGGTGCTCTAGCCGTCATAATAAGCTGACCTGCTTCTTTCTCATTGAGCTCTGTTGTGATCTCAAGTAAATCGGCCACTGCTTGCTCGGCTAAATCATCCATCGTTAAAATTTCATGCTTAGCCAACTTCAGCGCTAAGTCTCGTGTCATCCCTTCCATATTGAGTAACTCATCAGTCAAGCCAAATTCCTCAAGCTGCGCCTCATCAGCTAACTCTTGAGTTAACAGTGCATCTTTAGCACGCTGACGCAATTCCGTTACTATCTCTTCATCAAAGCCCTCAAGCTCCATCATTTCCTGCTGTGGTACATAGGCGATCTCTTCGATCGACGCAAAACCTTCTTCAATCAACACCTCAGCAGTTTCATCATCAATGCCGAGCTTATCAATAAAGGTTTTTAATAATTTTTCAACTTCCGCCTGGTTCTTTTCATTCGCATCATTTACGCTCATAACATTTAATGTCCAACCGGTCAGACCAGAAGCTAAACGCACATTCTGACCATTGCGACCAATCGCTTGAGAGAGCGACTCTTCGGCCACAGCAATATCCATACTATGACTATCTTCATCAACCACAATAGAATCCACTTCAGCTGGACTCATCGCATTAATCACCAATTGCATCGGATTATCATCCCAAAGGACAATATCAATTCGCTCATTATTTAACTCACCTGAAATCGCTTGCACACGCGCACCACGCATGCCCACACAAGCGCCAATCGGATCTAAGCGCTGGTCATTGGTTTTCACTGCAACTTTTGCCCGCAACCCTGGGTCACGTGCGACCGCTTTAATCTCAATAAGCTCTTCTGATACTTCAGGGACTTCAATTTTAAATAATTCTAATAAAAATTCATTACTGGCGCGCGTTAAAATCAACTGTGGGCCACGTGCTTCTTTACGGACTTCCATCAGGTATGCTCGCACACGATCGCCTGGACGGAAAATTTCTCGGTCGATCATCTGCTCCCGTGGCAGCATCGCCTCAGCACCCGCTGCACCTAAGTCAATGATAATGCTCTCACGGGTTGCTCGTTTGACCACACCGGAAACCAGTTCACCGACACGAGACAAATAAGCTTCAGCAATTTTATTACGCTCAGCCTCACGGACTTTTTGCATAATCACCTGACGCGCCGTTTGAGCTGCAATCCGACCGAACTCAATCGACGCCATCGGTTCTTCAATAATATCACCCGGCTTTGCTGCGGCATTTTCTTGACGATGCACACTCAGCCAAACCTCCCGATCTGGTGACTCTAATGTATCTTCAACCTCATCATCATCAATGACTGTCCAACGACGATAGGTATCGTAGTCTCCGGTTTTTTGATCAATATCAACGCGCACATCCATATCAATGCCACTACGCTTGCGTGTTGCTGCAGCCAGTGCAGTCTCCACAGCCTCAAAAATAATGTCTTTATCGACACCTTTCTCATTTGAAATGGCCTCGACAATAAACAGGATTTCTTTATTGCCCATCGTTCGCCTCGCTTTCCTATCTCAAGATGTTGGTTGTTTAATGACTAAAACTAGTTATATTTCTAAAATCAAACGTCTAAAACTTCGTAAACACATTCGCACGATCAATATCTGCCCAGCGAATATCAAACTGCTCATCCTTTACATCAATACAAACCCCCTGTTCTGTCACTGCAGTTAAGCGACCACGAATTCTACGTTTGCCATTATTCAGAATTTTTAAGCGAATTTGCAATTCTTGCTCAAGGTAACGCTGATATTGCTCTGATGTAAACAATAACCGATCTAGGCCAGGGGACGAAACCTCCAATGAATAATTCCCAGCAATAGGGTCTTCAACATCAAGTACCGCTCCAATCTGACGACTGACTGTCGCACAGTCCTCTACCGTCACACCCTCTGGACCTTCTATATAAACACGCAAAACTGACTGAGCACCTTGAGGTACTTGCTCTATCCCCCAAAGCTCAAAACCCAACCCTGTTACCACTAGTGATAGCATCTCAGTTAAAGATTCATTGTGTTTCATCACTCACATTCCACCTCAAATAAAAAGTGGGCACGATGCCCACTTTTTATTTTTTTAGCTAGTAAAAAGCCCCTAAAAAGGGGCTTTCAAAATTCTTGGTAGCGGGGGCTGGATTTGAACCAACGACCTTCGGGTTATGAGCCCGACGAGCTACCAGACTGCTCCACCCCGCATCAGCAAGGAGGAATTCTACAGAAAAGAACTCACAAATGCAAGCCTTAACTAAAAGATAATGTGGCTAAGTGAATTAATCCTGCTGGAAAAATTCCGAGCAATAACAGTGCCAAGCCATTTAAGCTGACAATCACCTGGCTACTTGAATGCAAAGCTAAACGGCCTTCTTTGCCTTCAGGTTCCTCAAAATACATGACTTTAATAATACGAATATAATAAAACGCCCCAACCACAGACATGATTAACGCATAAATCGCCAAACCAACATGCCCCCCCTGAATCAGCGCAGTGAGTACTAATAATTTAGCATCAAAGCCCAATAACGGTGGAACCCCCGCCATAGATGCCATAAATAACAGCATAATAAAAGCCAGCCAAGCATTTTTATGATTCAAGCCTTTTAAGTCTGAAATATTCTCAGCCTCAAAGCCTTTACGCGAAAGCAGCATAATAAAGCCAAAACCACCAGCGGACATAATCGCATAAACAATGACATAAAACATTGATGCCGCATAACCATCTGTCGTTCCAGCAGCAAAGGCCAATAGCACAAAGCCAATATGAGAAATCGTCGAATACGCCAGCATGCGTTTAATATTACTCTGGGCAATTGCCAAGAAATTACCGACAAACAACGAGACTACAGCCAAAATAATTAACATTTGCTGCCACTGCCCTTGCAAAGAAGGCAAGCCTTCAAGCAATAGGCGCAACATTAAACCAAAGGCGGCAATTTTAGGCGCGGTACTCACAAAAGCTGTTACCGCCGTAGGGGCGCCTTCATAGACATCAGGCACCCACATATGAAAAGGTACTGCACCAAATTTAAAACCAAGGCCAACCACCAAAAAGACCAAACCAAAAACAAGCACTGGGTTGCCTGACAATCCTGTCGCCGCAACCGCTTTAGCAATCATAGGCAAGTCAAGACTTGCAGCCACACCATAAATCATCGACATACCATAGAGCAACATCGCAGAGGCAATCGCCCCCATAACAAAATACTTTAAGGCCGCTTCTGCTGAGCGGCCTGAGCCGCGACGCATCGCCACCATCGCATACATCGGCAAAGACAATAGCTCCAAACCTAAATAAATCGCGATCATATTATTCGCAGAGACCATGACCATCATGCCAAGCATAGCAAGCAAGCCCAAACCGTAAAACTCACCAATAGGGACATCACGTTCAAGCATATAACGTCGGCTATAAATAAAGACGATCACAAGCACTATGCACATAAAGAATTTCAAGGTCGCCGCTAAACGATCAGCAATAAAACCGCCATGGAAAGTCACCGTTGCAGGCTGGCCAATCAAACGCCAAGATAAATAAGCAATCACCACTAAGGTGAGTAAAGTTAAAAAATAGCTCATGCTTTTCTTCGCATTTTTGCTATACACATCAACAATCATTACTACACAAGCCATGACCAAGATCACAATTTCAGGAATGGCCGGTGTAAATACAGGAAATTCGCTCATCACTGGTAGGACCCCTTATGTAATGAGATCATCACTACATCAACAAAGTGTTGAACCGTTACTTCAGTCAGGTGTAAAACCGCTTGCGGATAGACACCAAACAGGACAACAGGCACTGCAAGCAAAACAAAAATCAGCAGTTCTAAACCATTAATGTCTTTTAAATCTTTAAGTTTAGCATTCACAATCGCCCCAAAGAACACGCGCTTATACATCCACAAGGTATACGCTGCACCAACCACCAAGGTTATTGCGGATAAGGCTGCAATCCACACATGCGCCTTAAACGCGGCCAAAATCACTAGAAATTCACCAACAAAACCAGAGGTTCCCGGCAATCCTGCATTGGCCATGGCAAACAGCAAGTAAAAAGCGGCGAATACCGGCATCACCGCAGTCACACCACCAAAATCTTTAATCATACGTGTATGCATACGGTCATACATATAGCCGACACCAATAAAGAGCGCACCAGATACAAACGCATGTGAAAACATTAAAAACACTGCACCCTGCACACCCAATACCGCATCAGCACGATCCCCTGTGACGCCAATAATCATAAAGGCCATGAAAATTCCCAGTGTCGAGAACCCCATATGTGAAACCGATGAATAGGCAATCAAGCGCTTCATATCTTTTTGTGCCAGCGATGCAAAACCGACATAGACAATTGCCATTAAAGACAAGCCAATTAATAACCAGTCAAACGCCTCATGAACTCCTGGCACGATCGGTAAACTAAAACGAATAAAGCCATACACACCGACTTTTAACATTAAAGCGGCAAGTATAACCGAACCACCTGCAGGTGCTTCAGTATGCGCATCCGGCAACCATGTATGCACTGGCCACATCGGTACTTTCACCGCAAAGCCAGCCAAAAAGGCTAAAAACAGCAAATCTTGCACATTAGCCGGAATCTTTAATAAGGTAAAACCGGCAATAGAGAAATCTCCCCCTGCTTGATAACCTAAATAAATAAAGGCAACCAGCATAAAGATCGAGCCTAAAAAAGTATACAAGAAAAACTTAATCGCAGCATATGAGCGTCGACTCGCGCCCCAAACACCAATACCAAGGAACATCGGAATGAGCATTGCCTCAAAAAACACATAGAATAAAATCGAATCAGTTGCAGCAAACACACCGTTGGTAATACCTGTGAGGATTAAGAAAATCGCCATATAGTGGGTGACTTTATAGCGTACCGAGTTCCAAGCAGCCAAAATTACAATTAAATTAGTAAAGCAAGTTAACAAAATTAAAATCAGGGATATTCCATCCACACCCAAACCATAACGCACTTTAAAACTAGCAAAGTCAAACCATCGATGACTTTCCACAAACTGCATTTTATAAGTCAGCGGATCAAAGCCTTGGTAAAGAGGAATACAAAAGCCGAGCAAAACTAATGAAATAATAACAGCAACCCATTTTGCCGCACGAGAGTACTCGCCACGCTCGCTAAACGCAACAAGCAATCCGCCAACAATCGGCAGCCAGATTAAAATACTTAAAAGTGGCATATGTGACATCATTTACCCTTCACTTAATGAGGCAAGAAAAACCATAATAACAGTACCAATAAGCCAACAATCATGGCAAACGCATAATGGTACAATAAGAACTTCGACTGTATTTTGCGCATAACATCAGCAATACGACGAATCCGCCCAGCCGTGCCATTAACAACACCATCGTCAATGACAAATACATCACCAACACGCCAGCATAGATAGCCAATCAAGTAGCCACCCCAACCAAATACAGCTTGATAAATATCATCAACAAAGTACTTACGATCCATAATATAGTGAACAAACCCTAAACGCTTTCTCGTCATAGCAGCAAGCTCGGGTCTCCACACATAAAACAGCCAAGCAACAGCGACACCAGATAATGCCAACCAAAACGCCGGTGTACTTGGTGCATACAACACCATCGACATTGGCGTTGGGAAGTGCTCCGCCAGTTTTTGCACAATATCATGCTGTGGTAAGGTAAAAATTGCCTGGCCAAAGAAGCCATTTAAGGCTGGTTGGACAAAGAAGTAACCTGCAATTGTTGCCGGAATCGCTAAGACGATTAATGGCCAAGTGACAACGTTGGGCGATTCTTTTAAATGCGAGCGCGTCTGCTCATCCATGCGTTCTTTAGTGTGAAAGCATAAGAAAAACATTCTAAACGTATATAAAGCCGTTACAAACGCTGTACCAAGTACGGCAACATAGGCAAAGCTCGCTCCCCAACGATGCGACTCACCCACTGCATCAATAATCAAGTCTTTCGAGAAAAAGCCTGAAAAGCCAGGTACAGCAATCAGTGACACACAAGAAATTAACATCGTCCAGTAGGTAATTGGCATATATTTGCGCAAACCACCCATTTTACGAATATCTTGCTCATGATGCATAGCAATAATCGCCGACCCTGCAGCTAAGAACATCAATGCTTTAAAGAAGGCATGACTCATGAGGTGGAAAATCGCCAATGAATATGCTGAAACGCCTAAAGCAACCACCATGTAACCTAACTGTGACAACGTACAATAAGCCACAATGCGTTTAATATCGTTTTGAATAATCGCCAAGAGACCCATAAATAAGCAGGTAATCGCACCTAAGATCATAATCACTGACAAGGCTATTGGTGCATGCTCATATAGTGGCGACAAGCGTGCTACCATATACACCCCAGCGGTGACCATCGTTGCCGCGTGAATTAAGGCAGAAATAGGCGTTGGACCTTCCATCGAGTCTGGTAACCAGTTATGTAACGGTACTTGCGCAGATTTACCCATCGCGCCAACAAATAACAAAATACCAATCAAGTTAAAGGCACTGACTGAAGTATCACCCCAAATATGAATCACGGGTGCTTCAGCCGCCAATACTGGAGTCATTTTAAAGACCGTTGCATAATCTAGCGAACCGAATAAATACAATACACCAGCGATGCCCAATAAAAAGCCTAAATCACCAACACGATTAATCAAAAAAGCCTTTAAGTTGGCATACACTGCACTGTCTTTTTTATACCAAAAGCCAATTAATAAATACGAAACTAAGCCAACAGCTTCCCAGCCAAAGAACAGCAAGAAAAAGTTATTTGCCAGCACTAGCGTGATCATCGCAAAGGTAAACGCTGAAATATAACTAAAAAAGCGAATATAACCATCATCTTCTTTCATATAGCCGATGGTATAAATATGCACGGCCAGCGAAACAAAATTAACCACGATTAACATAAAAGCCGATAAACGATCGAGCAAAAAGCCAACGCTAAAATTCAAGCCACCAATGTTGGCCCAAGTATATATACTCTGGTTAAATGGTGCTATGTTGCCATTGGCTAATTGTACAAATAAATAAATAGAAAGAATAAGAGCGATTGCAACCGCTGCACTACACAAAGTATGCACGGTAGTACGTCCAATCCGTTTACCGACAAAGCCGGCGATAATCGCTCCGACCAGAGGACTTAAGGTCAGAACAATGAGTAATAGTCTTATATTTTCCACAACCTAGCCCTTCAATGAATTTAAGTCTTCAATATCGATTGTGCGACGATTACGGAAAAGCAGGGCTAAGATCGCAAGACCAATTGCCGCTTCAGCTGCCGCTACAGTTAAAATAAAAAATACAAACACCTGGCCAGATAAATCATTTAAATAGTGCGAAAATGCGACAAAGTTTGTATTAACAGCCAGCAACATCAACTCAATGCTCATCAGTAAAGTGATTGCACTTTTACGATTAAATAAAATCCCTGCGACACTCAAACCAAATAAAATAGCAGCAAAAATTAAATACTGTGACAGACTAATCATATGCACTTCCCCAGGATTCTATTTTATTCATCACTTTTCCCCGTGGTTTTCTTCTCACTTTTCATTTTTACCACACGCAAACGTTCGCTTGGCTGTACTTTCACTTGCTTACCAGGGTGCTGAGTGCGTGCTGAACGTGGGCCACGAAATGCCAAACAAATCGCCGCCATCATCGCGACTAATAAAATGGCCGCTGCCAAGATAAACTCATAAACATAACGGGTATATAACAGCTCACCCAATGCTTTAGTATTGCTGTAATCTGCCCCATGAACCACTGGCTTATGACCAAATAAACTCGTGCCAAAATGCTCAGGGCCCACCTGCCAAATCATTAACGCAACAATCGGTAAAACAACCAGTAAGCCGATTGGTAAATAGCGCGCAGCACCTGCTTTTAATGCAGCGACATCAACATCCAGCATCATCACAACAAATAAAAACAGCACCATCACCGCACCGACATAAACAACAATCAATGACAGAGCTAAAAACTCAGCTTGCGTTGTCATCCACACCCCAGCACTCATCACAAAGGTAAAGACAAGTGCCAGTACTGCTTTGACTGGATTGCGTGCAGTTACCACCATCCAAGCACCGAAAATAGCAAGCGCTGCAAAACAATAAAAGACAATTTCAATCAACATTGCTTATTATTCCTTAACCTTAACGGTACGGCGCATCTTGCGCTTTTGCAGCGGCAATTTGCTCTTCATATTGATCACCAATTTCTAAGAGTTTAGCTTTGGTCATAATATTTTCACCACGCTCTTCAAAGTGATAATCAAAGACCTTAGTCTCAACGATAGAATCAACAGGACAAGCTTCCTCACAAAAGCCGCAATAAATACACTTGAATAAATCAATATCATAACGTGTCGTCCGCCGTGAGCCATCTTCTCTTTGCTCAGATTCAATGGTAATGGCCAACGCCGGACACACCGCCTCACATAATTTACAGGCGATGCAACGCTCTTCACCATTTGGGTAGCGGCGCAGTGCATGCAAACCACGAAAACGTGGAGAAATCGGTGTTTTTTCTTCTGGGTATTGAACTGTAACTGACTTACTAAACAAGTGCTTTAAAGTTAGTTTTAAACCTTTAAGTAACTCGATTAATAAAAATGTTTTAGCCCATTGTTTTAATATTTTCACCTAAAGCTACCCCTTAAAACCATGGCCCAATATGAAACTTAACCAGTAATGCAGCCACAATGACCCACACCAAAGCCACAGGAATTAATATCTTCCAGCCTAAACGCATAATTTGGTCATAACGAAAACGTGGGAAAGTGGCTCGAAACCACAGGTATGAAAACATAAAAAAAGCGGTTTTTAAAAATAGCCAGACAATTCCAGGTACCCAAGAAAATAAATAATCTAGCCCAGGAATTCCCTGAAATGGTGACAACCAACCACCCATAAAAAATACTGCAGTTAACAATGAAATCAAAATCATATTGGCATATTCTGCCAAGAAAAAGATCGCAAAAGTCATCCCTGAGTACTCAACATGAAAACCGGCAACAATTTCCGACTCCCCTTCGGCCACATCAAACGGCGCCCGGTTAGTCTCAGCCACACCCGAGATCCAGTAGACAATAAATAAGGGAAACAATGGCAACCAATACCACTGCCAAATACCACCCGCTTGTGCTTGAATAATCGTATTGAGGTTTAAGCTACCTGCAGCGATTAACACGCCAATGAGAGCAAAACCCATCGCTAATTCATAAGAAACGATTTGAGCCGCAGAACGCAGTGCACCGAGCATGGCGTATTTAGAATTTGATGCCCAACCGGCGATAATCACCCCGTACACACCCAACGAAGTCATCGCCAAAATATATAAAACACCCGCATTGATATTAGCCAGTACTAAATGGGCATCAAACGGCACTACCGCCCAAGCCGCTAGCGCTGGTGCAATGGTTAACACAGGGGCGATAACAAATAAAAAACGGTTAGAGTGGCTGGGGCGAATACGCTCTTTTAAAAACAGCTTTGCTCCATCAGCAATCGGTTGCAATAGCCCCCACACGCCCACACGATTCGGGCCTAAACGGTCTTGCATATAACCAATCACTTTACGCTCAGCATAGGTATAGTAAGCCACCACCAACATCAGTGGCACGACAATAATGATAATTTTAAGGAGCGTCCACAACACACTTATTGCAAATGTTTCTGCCATTCGATTAGTCCCGTATTAATTCAACAGAGCGGTAAGGCATGGCCAGATCAACAGCTGCTGCCGTGCCCACTGGAATCAGCACACTGCCATCAGGCACATGATCATCAACTACAACCGTATGCAAAGCAGATATGCCACCGTGCTTTATTTTCACACTATCACCGACAATAAAGCCTTTACGTTCTAGTGTTGCTACTGACATATATACCTGCTTTTTCGCTGCATCAGCAGTTTGCTGTAAATCACTCGCACGACGCACTAAAGCATCCACTGAATACAATGAAAGTTGCGGAATAAACGTCAGACCACCATCATTACCATAATTAAACGCTTTTAAGTTTTCAGTCATTTGCCAAGGCGCTGCACTCAAATCAGCCTGAGCGTGCATTAGCTCACGCTTAACCTCAGCAATAACATCAGTGCTGGACTCTTGATCAAAGCCGTCGATCTGTAAAAGATTACCAAGCACACGCAACACTTTCCAAGCAGGGCGGACATCACCTTTAGGCATTACCGCTGCCGCAAAGCTTTGCCAATCCCCTGCAGCATTAATTAATGTGCCTGAAGTTTCACTAAAAGGCGCAATGGGAAAAATAACATCGACATATTCATTCATGATGTGATTTTTAAATGGCAAGAGCGAAACAACAAAATCCGCATTTTTCACTGCATCAAGCGCCGCATGTGAATTTGCACAAGCAAAACTTGGTTCTGTATTCAATAAGAAATAGAGCTTTAATTTTTTCTCAAGCATCTCTTGAGTATGGTAACCCGCAGCATCTCCAATCACATGACCTGCAACCAGACGGTGAGGTACAGCGCCGCTTAACCAAGCACCTGCACTATTTGATCCTTCGGTTAATAATAATACTTTAGCCTTAGTTATTCTTGCTAATTCAAAAGCCAGCGCTCTAAATAAAGCCGCCTCAGGCGAGGTCAGTGCATAATAGCCTAACGTAATCGTTGCTTTTTCAGCCTCTAGTAATTCACTCGCAATGCGCTCTGCTTTCGCCTGATCACCGGCGGCAGTGTTTACAATATCAACCAGCGAGGCATCCGCTGTCACCGCTGCTTTTTGTGCGGCATGTTTAACTATCAAAGCCAAGGCATTTAGCCACGTTGTCAATGGCACAACCCACTGCTTTACATCAAAACTATAAGTAAAAGTCAAAGGCGATAGAGCAGAAACAGCAGCGCCGCCTACCGCGGCTTTACGTACTCGATGCGCAGCAATCGGCACTTCTTTATGAATATTGCTACCAATTAGCAACAGTGCATTTTGATCATCAAGCTCAGCAATTGAGCCATCAAAACGTGGATACAACGGTGCAGCATATTGGTCAGAAAAATCAATATCACGCAACCGGTGATCAATATTATGTGAGCCCAATCCGCGCATAAGCTTTTGCAGTAAATAAAGCTCTTCAACAGAGCAACTGGGTGAGGCTAAAGCGCCAAGCTGCTCAGGACCATGCTCTTTGACTGTTTCATGCATACGTGCAGCGACGATATTTAATGCATCTTGCCATTCAACTTCCGTCCACACTCCATTGCGCTTAACCTGAGGTTTATAAACACGCTCAGAACTCTCCAGTCCCTTATAAGAAAAGCGATCGCGATCAGAAATCCAAACTTCATTTAAGCTTTCATTCTCACGCGGGGCCACGCTCATGACATCACTGCGACGGGTATGAATCGCAATATTCGAGCCGATGCAATCATGCGGTGCAATACTTTCTAAAGCACTAACCTCCCAAGCACGGGCAGTAAACCGTGAAGGCTTAGCCGTTAAAGCGCCGACAGGACATACATCAATCACATTGCCCGACATTTCAGAGTTCACACTATGCTTAATAAAAGTACCAATTTCAGAGTGCTCACCACGGCCAGTCATACCCAGCTCGCGAATTCCGGCAATTTCAGTGCCAAAACGTACGCAACGCGTACATTGAATACAGCGTGTTAATTCTGTTGAAATTAACGGGCCAATATTTTTATCGCTAACAGAGCGCTTGCCTTCAACATAGCGTGAACTATCACTACCATAGCCCATTGCAAGATCTTGTAACTCACACTGCCCCCCTTGATCACAAATAGGACAGTCCAATGGGTGATTAATTAATAAAAACTCCATCACTGATTTTTGTGATGCAATCGCTAGCGGCGATTTAGTAAAAACTTTCATACCGTCAGTGACTGGGGTTGCACAAGCCGGCATCGGCTTGCGCCCATTTTCAACTTCGATTAAACACATTCTGCAATTTGCAGCCACCGATAGTTTTTTATGGTAGCAAAAGCGTGGAATACGAATGCCAGCTTCGTCAGCCGCTTCAATAATCATTGAGCCTTGCTGAACTTCTAGCTTTTCACCATCGATTTCAATTTGAACTGTTGACATTGATTGATCATTCCAATTTCAAATTAATTTTAAATACAACAAACTTAGTTTAGGCTGCAACCATGCTACGCTTATGCTCAATCCAATATTCAAATTCATGCCTAAATTTTTGAATATAACTTTGCACCGGCCATGCTGCTGCATCACCCAGGCCACAAATCGTGTGGCCTTCAATTTTTCCAGCCACCGCAACCACTTTTTCTAGATCTTCTGGCCGCCCTTGACCTGAGACAATCCGCTTTAAAATACGTGACATCCAACCAGTACCTTCGCGACATGGCGTGCATTGCCCACATGACTCTTCATAGTAAAAATGTGCAATACGTGCAAGCAACTCCGCCATATCTTGGGTCTCATCAATGATAACAACCGCTCCAGAACCTAACATTGAGCCAGCTTTACCAATTGAATCATAGTCCATAGTGACATCGTTAAGCATGATATCCCCAGGCACAATTTTTGATGAGCTACCACCTGGAATCACCGCCTTTAAACGATTGCCATTGCGTACACCACCGGCCAGTGCTAATAAATCTTTAAACGAAGTCCCTAAGGGAACTTCATAATTACCCGGCTTATTGACATGACCTGAAACACTAAAAATTTTACAACCCCCGTTATTGGGTTTACCTAATTCTAAAAACCATTGCCCGCCATGTTGTAAAATCACCGGCACAGAAGCATACGTCTCAGTATTATTAATGTTCGTCGGTCGTCCATATAAGCCATAGCCAGCTGGAAACGGCGGCTTAAAGCGCGGCTGACCTTTTTTACCTTCTAACGAATTTAAAAGTGCCGTCTCTTCACCACAAATATATGCCCCTGCCCCATGGGCAGTAAACATATCAAAATCAATCCCTGAACCTAAAATATCATTGCCCAGTAGGCCCGCAGCACGTGCTTCTTCTAAAGCCAGATCACAGCGTCTAATTGGCTCAATAAACTCACCACGTACATAGTTATAGCCCACTGTCGCACCAACAACATAGCCAGCTATCGCCATCCCTTCAATCAGCTGATGAGGGTTGTAACGCATAATATCCCGATCATGGCAAGTTCCAGGCTCACCTTCATCGGAATTACAAACCACATATTTTTGCCCCGGCGCATTGCGCGGCATAAAGCTCCATTTAAGCCCTGTTGGAAATCCCGCACCGCCACGCCCGCGTAATGCCGATGTTTTGAGCTCTTCAATAATTTCCTCAGGTGGGGTTTTTTCTTTTAAAATACGCCGCCATACTGAATAACCACCGATACTTTCATAACTGGCCAACGTCCACGGCTGATCTAAACCTAATGAGCGAAAACAGACTAAATTTTGTTGGATACTGATACTCATGATTGACTACTCCAGATTATCCAAAATTTGATCAACACGCTCAGGCGTTAACTTTTCGTGATAATCATCACCAATTTGTAACATCGGTGCATTCACGCACGCACCCAGGCACTCGACTTCTTTAATACTAAATTTACCATCTGGAGTAACATCCCCCCCCATTTTAACGCCTAAACGCCGCTCTAAATGCTCAACAATTTTATCAGAGCCATTTAACATGCATGAAATATTAGTACATACACAAATCTTGTGCTGCCCTACCGGCTTGTGCTCATACATCGAATAAAACGTTGCCACTTCATAGACCGCAATCGCTGGCATATCTAAATAATCAGCCACCGCATCCATCAGCACATTGGTTAAATAACCATTATTTTCTTTTTGAACAACCATCAAGGCAGCAAGAGATGCTGACTGCTTTTGATCATGAGGAAACTTAGTGAGCCAATAATCAATTTGCTCACGCATCGTAATTGTTAAACCGTCTAAACTGTGTAAACCGTTTTCTATGGACATTAGCGGTCAACCTCTCCAAATACCAAATCTTGTGTTGCAATTAACGCAGGCACATCAGCCAACATATGACCACGTAATAACTCATCCATAGCAGCCAGATGGGCAAAACCACTGCTACGAATTTTGACACGATACGGCTTATTTGACCCATCAGAAACAAGATAAATACCAAACTCACCCTTCGGATGTTCTACGGCGCTGTACACCTCACCGGCAGGACAAGTAAAGCCTTCAGTAAATAATTTAAAATGGTGAATCAATGACTCCATATCACTTTTCACCTCAGCACGCTTTGGTGGGGCAATTTTATGGTCATCAACCATTACTGGGCCTGGATTTTTCTGTAACCATTCGATGCACTGACGCATAATATGATTAGATTGACGCATTTCTTCAACACGGACCAAATAACGATCATAGCAATCTCCCTTGCTTCCCACCGGAATATCAAAGTCCAACTGATCATATACTTCATAAGGTTGCTTTTTGCGCAGATCCCATTCTACACCACAAGCACGCAACATCGGACCTGAAAAACCAAGGTTCAGTGCTCGCTCAGCAGAGACTTCAGTAATCCCGACCGTGCGCTGTTTCCAGATCCGGTTATCTGTTAATAACGTTTCATAATCATCAACACAGGATGGAAAACGTTCAGTAAAATCCCAGAGAAAGTCCAGCAAAGAGCCTTGGCGATTTTGATTTAGCTTGGCAACCTCTTTCTCATTACGCCAGCGTGAAGCCTCATACTGCGGCATGCGCTCTGGCAAGTCACGATAAACACCGCCTGGACGCAGATAGGTCGCATGCATACGCGCACCAGATACTGCTTCATAGCAATCCATAAGGTCTTCACGCTCACGAAATGCATACAAAAAGACCGTCATCGCCCCTAAGTCTAGAGCCGTTGAACCAATGCCCATTAAATGATTTAAAATGCGGGTAATTTCGGAAAATAAGACTCGGATATATTGTGCCCGAATCGGCGCCTCTATCCCCAGTAATTTTTCAATGGCCATAACATAGGCGTGTTCATTACACATCATAGAAACATAATCGAGCCGATCCATATAACCAATGCTTTGATTATAAGGTTTGGTCTCTGCAAGTTTTTCTGTACCACGATGTAATAAGCCAATATGAGGGTCTGCACGCACAACCGTCTCGCCATCAAGCTCTAAAATTAGTCGTAAGACACCATGTGCCGCCGGATGCTGAGGCCCAAAGTTAATCGTATAATTTCGAAACTCAGACATGTTACTTTTCTCCTGCCGTCAAACGTGTGTCATAGCGATTATCATGGCGAATCACTTTCGGCACCAAAACACGCGGTTCAATTTCAACAGGTTCATAGACCACACGTTCATCTTTAGCGTCATAACGCATTTCAACATAACCACTTAATGGAAAGTCTTTTCGAAATGGGTGACCAATAAAACCATAGTCCGTCAAGATACGGCGTAAATCAGGATGACCATCAAACAGTAGCCCATACATATCAAATGCTTCACGTTCAAACCAATTCGCACTACTCCAAATCTCATTCACCGATGGCAAAATCAGCGTATCTTGATCAGGAAATACCTTTAGACGCAAACGGATATTATTTTTAATCGACATTAAATGATAAACAGCAGCAAAACGTTTACCATCACCCTTTTCAGGTGTTTCTAACTGACGCACACCACGCTCAAAACCAGTTGCCGTCGCCGAATCCGTGGTCCACTCATCTTTACCGTAATATAAATAATCTATGCCACACACATCGATTAGAACTTCAAAACACAGCGTCTGATCATCACGCAATCGTTGCGCAAACTTCAATAAATACTGAGCAGGGACTTCCAGGGTTAATTCATTAAACTCTACTTTTGAGCCAAGATTAAACTCATTAACACACGACTCAAGGAGCGTAACCAGTTCTTGTAATTCCATACCTATATTAACCTTGTTTATTGCCGTGCAATAGTATTGGTACGACGAATCTTATTTTGCAACTGAATAATGCCATACAACAAAGCTTCTGCAGTCGGCGGACAACCTGGCACATAGACATCCACCGGCACAATACGATCACAACCACGCACAACAGAATAAGAATAATGATAATAGCCACCACCATTGGCACATGAACCCATAGAAATCACCCATTTGGGGCCTGCCATTTGATCATAGACACGTCGTAATGCTGGCGCCATTTTATTGCACAAGGTGCCAGCGACGATCATCACATCCGATTGACGTGGACTTGGACGAAAAATCACACCAAAGCGATCTAAGTCATAGCGCGACGCACCCGCTTGCATCATCTCAACAGCACAGCAAGCTAAACCAAAAGTCACCGGCCACATGGAGCCTGTACGCACCCAATTCACTAACTTATCTGCAGAAGTCGTAACAAAGCCATCACGCTTTAAAATAGTATTGGCTACTCCCATTCAAGCGCCCCTTTCTTCCACTCATAAATAAACCCAACCACAAGCAAAGCAAGAAAAACGAACATTGCTGTAAAGCCATACCAGCCTATTTTATTGAGTGCTACTGCCCAAGGCAGCATGAACGCCACCTCAAGATCAAAGACAATAAAAAGTATAGCAACAAGATAAAAACGCACGTCGAACTTCATCCGTGCATCTTCGAACGGTGCAAAACCACACTCGAACGCGTCTTCTTTCGCCTTACTTTTTTGTTCTAGACCAAGAATTTTTCCAGCAACAGCGCTTGCGATCATCGGCGCCATGCCAAACAATGCTCCTATAATCAGGAACAATAATATCGGACCATAATTATCTAACATGGTATTACCCCAAATACCAAAAGGACATGTTTATACTTTCGATTTAAATTGTTATCAATGTTAATAAGTATAAACAAGTTTATTAAACTGACAAAAGTCTGGAAAGATATTAAACAAAAAGAGACCATTATACAAATAAAAAAAGGCTTTTTCACTTCTTGAACAATGATATAGCCAGCTATAAAGCACTCATTTTTGCACACTATCACCTTTAAATAGCAAGACTCTCACACTATTTATGTAATATTTCTCAACCAACAAAAAGTTTTAACTCAAGCGCATTCAAAATTAAGATATAAAATACGAAACCATACGAAATCACTAAACGTTCTATAATATATTTACATTTTTTATCATTCTCTACATCTTAACACCAAAGCTGAAGCCAACCTTATAAATTAAATTAAATCTTTTTAAAGATAGATAATTTAAAGGTAATAAAAATTTAAATTATAAATAACATTGCCATGCAGTGAATTATTAAAATTTGCAGGCAATAAAAAAGGCGATCTCAAATCGCCTCTTAAACTTGGTGCCGAAGGCCGGACTCGAACCGGCACGACCGTTAGGTCACCACCCCCTCAAGATGGCGTGTCTACCAATTTCACCACTTCGGCAAAAATTTCATTGCGCTACAAGCGCGTAGCGCCATTTTACTGTTATTTTAGTAAGATGCAAGTGCTAATTATTTTTTAACTCCGCTTTCATCAGTCGTTCGAGCGGATACCGGTGTTGTCGCTTCTTGCAATGCCGCCGCTGGCGCCGCCGTTGTTTTTACCGTAGCAGATGCGGGTGATAATTGTCCCTGCTGCGCCGCCATCCGCCCCAACACCAAACAAATTACAAAGAAAACCAAAGCACACATCGCTGTTGCTTTTACCAAAAACGAAGCGGCCCCCGCACTGCCAAATACCGTCTGTGAAGCACCAGTACCAAAAGAAGCCCCTGCAGTCGCTCCTTTACCTTGCTGTATCAAAATCAATACAATCATCACAACCGCTGCAACAATTAACAAAATCAATAGTATTTGTTCCACATTTTACCTCAAATTAACCATTAGCCACCTGACAAATTGTGACAAACTCATCGACCTGCAAAGAAGCACCACCAACTAATCCACCATCAACATCAGGTTGTTGTAGAATTTCAACAGCATTGCTTGCCCTCACACTGCCACCATATAAAATCTGCATATTTTGAGCAAGCGTTGCATCATAGTTACTCAGTACGCCGCGCAAAAAGCCATGCGCACCTTGCACATCGGCAGGCTCTGCTGCAACACCGCTACCAATCGCCCACACCGGCTCATACGCGATGACACTCCTTGCAAAAGCATTCACACCTGCGTAGTCAATCACAGTCTGTACCTGCGTGCTCACTATCTCTTGCATGTTGCCCGCTTGGCGCTGTTCTAATGTCTCGCCAACACATAATACCGGAATCAAACCTTGTGCCTGAACAGCAACAAATTTTTTTGCAACAATGTCATTGCTTTCTGCATGATAACTACGACGCTCTGAGTGCCCAACCAGCACATACTGACAATCTAAATCGTGCAGCATCGCCGACGCAACTTCACCCGTATGCGCACCTGTTTCATGCAAGCTTACATCTTGAGCTCCAAGACTCACTTTAGACCCAGACTCTTTTAATAACGCCGTCATTGTCTCTAAATAAACAAAAGCAGGACAAACTGCAACATCCACCTTAGACAAGCTTTTAACACCTTCAGAAACACCACATAATAATGCCGTCAATTCACGACGACAACCATTCATCTTCCAGTTTCCCATCACTAGCTTCTGGCGCATCTTCACCCTCCTTAAATAAATCTTTTTAATAAAGCAGCGTGTTCTTCAAGCAGCTGCCCGCGCGCGAGTAACGAAATATAGCACATATTGCAACACGGCAGCAAAACACAAAGCAACACTAAAAAACTAATCTTTATATTTTAAACATTCATTTTAACAACCAAACAATACTCACAGCCTAGCAGCCAAAGCACTCGCTTTTGAATTGAATAAACGATCACCTGTTATATAATAAAACCCTCAACATTAGGGCGTTAAAATATAACGTCTTAAAAAGAAATACACCGAAAGGGCTACTTATAGTGAAAAAATTTATTTACAGCACCATAACTATTATTGCTATCGCCAGCACAGTTTACGCCATTGCAGATTATCAAGCCCAAAAAATGGTAAAAAAAGAGCTAGATCAATGGATTCAATCACAAACCGAGGAAAATAATAATAGCCAAATTTCAGCCATTCACTATGGCCAAATCGATACTAACGGTTTCTTCTTCTTCACTCACCATGCTAGCATTCACGACATTCACGTTCAATTTAAAAATTTCACTACCAAAACACAAACACTGTCTTTGCAGTTTCCAGAGTTAACTATCGGCACACTCGCATTTACTGCAACCGAGCATGCACTGGCAGAAATAAAATTTTCAAATATCACTTTAAGCAGCAAAAATTCAAAAATAACAGGCTATTTAAAACAACTCGAATCTTCACTCAACGGTCAGCCTGTCGGTTTTGCCAGCTATAACTATGATCAAAACAGCCAAACAGAAACATTAAATATCGACATTAAAGCTGGGCCTCAATCTCAGCCGATATTTACTCTTAGCGAACGTGGGCAGCAAGTCCCAATAGCCTACACTTTACCCAAAAATTGGGCGCGCTCTTTCAAACACAATCATACAAGCCTAACGCAAACATTCAAACAAATACAACAAGAGATCGTCAATAACACAGGGCTTTATAACATCGAGTTCCACCTTGACATTCCTAAGCTTAACCTTCCCGTCACAGTCCAAAATTACCTAAAGCAACTTGGTTATCACAAAACTCAGCCACTCACCTTAGAGATTACCGGCACAACCAGTAATGCTCAACCCAGTAAAATAACAACAACACAGGTTCATGGCTTTGCTAAATTACCTAAAGCTGCCACAACACACTTTAGCTACTCATTAACCACTCACAGTGAAAAAATTGCTAAAGAAATAAATAAATTACTCGATCAATCCCCACAAAATACCAACACTAAAACTAAGCAGCAGCAACAAGCACTGGCAACCCATCTACTGGCTATCGAAGGACGCAATATTTTCTTAAATAATTTAGAACTTAGCTATCAAGACCACTCGTTGCTATCACGAATCTACCAAGAAAATGCAACACATATGAAAACAGCAACAGGATTACCCGCGACAACTCAAGATGTTGCTACCTTATATGCAGCACTCATTCAAAGCGCACAATTAAACCCAGCATTTACACCCTACCAAACAGCACTAGCGCAGTTTTTCCAAGACCCACAAGAACTCAAGCTCGCTATTGAACCAGAAAAGCCATTATCATTATTTCAAATTTTCTTTTTTGCTACTCACAAACAAGAAGCCAAGCTCATTCACGCATTAAATGCAAAACTCACCCATCATGTCAACCTAAAACTAAAGATATAACCACTCAATTTCAGGCAGCAAATTGACGTTTAGCTGCCTACACCATAATTGAGCTCAGGCCTACCTTTATCACTCATTGTTAAAGCAACTGTTTAAAATAATCCCAGTCAAAGCTTGGCCCAGGGTCAGTTTTTCGCCCGGGGGCGATATGTTCATGGCCAGCAATATGTGCTTTAGATAACTTTGGAAAATAATCAATCAAAGTTTGGCAAAGCTCAGCAAGCATACGATATTGAATCTTTTCATAAGCAATATCATCGGTACCTTCAACTTCAATGCCAACAGAGAAATCGTTACAGTTATCCCGCCCCTGATAGCAAGACACTCCAGCATGCCAAGCCCGCTGACCCACTGGGACAAATTGAATAATAGCCCCATCACGACGAATAAAGAAATGACTCGAAACTTTTAAGCCGATTAAATCATGGTAACTTGCATGCTGACTGCAATCCAAACAGTTAGTAAATAAACGCTCAACATCCATGCTGCCAAACTCTCCTGCGGGCAAGCTGATATTATGCACCACAATTAAGCTAACGTCTGCACCTTCCGGCCGCTCATTACAATTAGGGCTGGCAATATAGTTTGCCTGATCCAAACACCCCTGTGAATCAATTTGCATAAACACTTCTCCCCCTTCTTCTTTAAATTTAGTGTACAATATGGCCTCTTTGGACCGTAAGAACAATGACCAATCAGCCAAAAAACTAAAGGCTAAAATAAAGAGAGTGAGGCGATGCGCGAACCAATCCATACTGTCATCAGCAACAATGTACGCTCCGCATTAAGTGAAGACATTGCCAGTGGTGATATTACGGCGTTACTCATCGATGAGAAAAAAAACGCAACAGCCGACGTCATCACCCGTGAAAATGCAATTATCTCCGGCACACGTTGGGTCAATGAAACATTCTTACAAGTCGATCCAACAACTCAAATAGAATGGCACGTTGCCGATGGCGATCAAGTGATTACCAACCAACACTTATTTACGGTAACAGGCTCAGCCCGTAGTTTACTTACCGCAGAACGCACCGCACTTAACTTTCTGCAAACCCTTTCAGCCACAGCAACTATCACAGCCTACTACGCGAGAACTCTTGAGAGTTACTCAACGAAAATTCTTGATACCCGTAAAACGCTGCCAGGACTACGCATCGCACAAAAGCAAGCTGTTCTCGACGGTGGCGGCACCAATCACCGCATCGGCCTTGATGACGCCTTTTTAATTAAAGAAAATCATATCCTCTCCTGCGGCAGTATTGAGCAAGCCGTATCCTCCGCTAAAAAACTCGCCCCCAGCAAACCGGTCGAAGTTGAAGTAGAATCCCTGATAGAACTTGCAGAGGCATTAAACGCACAAGCCGATATCATTATGCTTGATAATTTTGACCTGCAGATGATGCAACAGGCAGTTAGCCTCACCGCCGGGCGCGCCAAATTAGAAGCTTCAGGAGAAATGACCCCTGAACGTTTAGAAGCCGTTGCCAGCACCGGCGTTGACTATATTTCTTCTGGCAACCTCACTAAACATATCCAATCTATTAATTTATCAATGCGTTTTAAATAAACTCAAAATCAAGATATCAATATGGCAAAACTTTATTTTTATTATTCAGCAATGAATGCCGGGAAATCGACAACCTTATTGCAATCTAGCTATAATTACCAAGAATCCGGCATGAATACGCTGTTATTTACCCCACATATTGATAATCGAGCGGCGTGCGGCCGTATTCATTCGCGTATTGGCATTGGCGCTGACGCCATCTCTTTTACTGATAGTGATAACCTCTACCAGCTGACAAAAAAACAATTAAAACAAGAAAAAATACATTGCATTTTAATTGATGAAGCTCAATTTCTCACTAAAAATCAAGTTTTCCAACTGACAGAAATTACTGATCAATTAAATATTCCCGTGCTTAGCTATGGTCTGCGCACTGACTTTCTCGGCGAACCTTTTACCGGTAGCCAATATTTATTGGCCTGGGCGGATGTACTCAACGAAATTAAAACCGTCTGTCACTGTGGCCGCAAGGCGACTATGGTCATCCGCCTCGATGAGCACGGCAGCCCCGTCAAAACAGGTGCACAAATTGAAATTGGTGGCAATGACAAATATATTTCCATGTGCAGAAAACACTTTAAAGCAGCTATTTATGGTGAGGCTGATAACGCATAAATGTCCAGGCCAAGAGCCCCCAAGCAATGATCCAACACATACCACCTATAGGTGTCAGTAGTCCAAGCCACGACCAAGCACCATGAAAAATGACGAAGATATATAGACTGCCTGAGAACAAAACGATACCAGCTGCCAGCAAAAAGGCAACACTGATCAGCCGTTTACATGGCTGGTAATCCAATAACAAGATACCAATTAAAATCAAACCTAAGCTATGATAAAGCTGGTAATTTACCGCAATCTGATAGGTATACAGCGCCTGTGCCGTTAAAACACCAGTTAAAACATGTGTACCAACAGCACCTAAAATAACACTGATCAACATACTCAGCGCACCCCAACCAATCACTTTTTGGCCAACAACCATCATCAAGCTAACCTTTGCATTATTGATTAACTCATAGCTTGCACATCGCTGAGTATTGCCTTGGCAATAATCTGGCTACCCAGCCAAGCCGGGTGCCTTGTATCCCAAAATAAATAATTAGGGCAGTTCTCTTTTACAGCTTTTTGATCCTCTTGACATACCTTGGCTAAATTATGAATTTTAAGTGCCTCAAAGGGCGGTTTTTTCATATAAATATCTTCAAACAGCTTCGCTGCACCAACAATCACTGGCTGCACTTTATAAGGCATTAGCGCCTGGATACTATCATCTTTTAAGTGTTGATTAAAATGACGGGTAATAAAAGTGACCAACCCTTTTAAATATTTTTTCTGCACTAATGCCGGGGTATACGCCACATTAGGTAAATTAATAATAATAATATGCCGCGCACCTGCGTTTGCCAATTTTGCTGCAGCATCAGCAATATTCTGTGCCGGCGACCAGGCTATCCTCGTCCAACGCAAACTTATCACATTCGCAATATTATTAAACATATCATTGCCACCCGCCCATAAAAAATAAACAGCCTTCGGGTCTGCTTGACCTTGGTGAGCATCCAAATATAAACCTACCTGCTTCGCTAAGCCTGGAATACACAACGGCCGCTGACTTGGCTCACTGCACTCTTTTAATACTTGCCCTTGGCGATTCGTATACACATCACCCGTCACCGCACTTGCCCAGGCATAATCCAGTGATGCTTGAGGTGTTATTTGATGGTTTTTCTGATTAATCACACCAGAGGCAACAACAAAAGGCGAAGAAAAATTACCCTGATCATACAATTCCCGCGTGATAATTTGCGGCCAAATAACACCAACACTACCGCCATAATAAGCACGGTCTCCTTGATATGGGTTAGTCACCGGCACATAAGGCTCAGACGACCCCACTGGATAATTACCTACATCCGATAAACTATCGCCAAAAAAAATGGCTTTATTCACCTCTGCAGGCACAGCATAACTAACTACAACAAATAACAACGACCAGCAAAAAATCAGCCAAACACGCACAAGCCACTCCCTTCCTATAACCATCAATTCAAATATTTGATAACGCATTTGACTTAAACAGACCAGTTACTGCTTTTTTGCCATCTGTTGTAAACGGCGAATACGCTCTTCTAACGGTGGATGAGTAGAAAACCATCTCATCATCTCGCGACCACTTAAAGGATTCACAATAAACATATGGGCCGTGGCTGGATGTTCATCTGCCTGACGCATAGGCTGGCGTTGATTCGCCGACGCTAATTTCTCTAAAGCACTGGCAAGCCATAACGGATTACCACACAACTCAGCACCCCCTCGATCAGCAGCAAATTCACGCGAACGTGAAACAGCCATCTGTATCAATGATGCTGCAACCGGCGCCAAAATAGCCATCACCAAAGTTGCAATCGGCCCAGGGCCTTCTTCATCAGAGCTCCTAAAAAAGCTAAATAATAAGGCAATATTCGCGATCGCCCCTATCGCTCCGGCTAACGTCGCACTGACAGTACCAATTAAAGTATCACGGTGACGAACATGGGCCATCTCATGGGCCATTACACCCGCGAGTTCCTCACGGCTGAGCATTTGAATTAAGCCCTCAGTTGCTGCAACCGCAGCATTTTCAGGGTTACGCCCCGTTGCAAACGCATTCGGTGTTTGATCAGGGACTAAATACACTTTGGGCATTGGCATATTGCCACGATGTGCTAACTCTTCTACGGTTTGATACAACTCTGGTGCATCATAAGGACCCACTTCTTGGGCACGATACATTTTTAACACCAATTGATCAGAAAACCAATACGCACTAAAGTTCATAATAACGGCAAAGATGATGGCAATAAACAAACCAACTTGGCCTGCCAACACACTACCGATCACTAATAATAACGCAGTTAAGGCTGCAAGTAAGACAGCGGTTTTTACCCCATTCATAGGCTCACCCTCACATCAATATTTTATAGCTACCTGCATCTACTTAAATTAAGCACTACACATTTCAACTTCAACATCAGTATAAATTATCAACCTTCGTTAAGGAAGTTCAACTCTTAACAAAACAACCGAATCCCAGCCACCCCTTGGCCACCAAGTCGCTTAACCTGATCCATATAATGCCATTCCATACCTCCTAAGGCATACACCGGAAAATTAACATTTTTTACCAGGTTCTCGAACTGCGACCAACCTAAATGTTCTGCACCTCGATGAGAAGGGGTCGGCAATACGGGTGATAATACCGCAAAATTAAGATTCAGCGCCTCTGCTTTTTTTAACTCGGCAAGGTTATGACAAGACGCTGCAGCAAAATTAATATCAGCGAGCATAGATAAATCACAGTCCATCAACTCACTCGCACGCAAGTGCACGCCTACCTCTAAACGCTTAGCCAACAGCAGATCCTTGACTAATAACCGCGCATGATGCTCTAAGCACAAATTATGTAGTTTTATAGTCACAGCCTCACTATAATCACCACGAAGCTGAATTAACTTTACCTTTTTATCTAATTGCGTTTTAACATGAGAAAGTAGCGCCTCATCACTTAAATGAAGCGGAGTAATGCAATAACGCTCTGGCAAACACAGTGCTTTAATAATCGGTAAGCTCGCTTTGGGCATATCTAAAGAAAAAAGCGCACGTTTATCCTGCCACTGAATATTTTGCCCTTCTGCGCCTATTGGCTCACCAGAGTATTTAAGCACACGAAACGTCGACAAACAGACACGTACATTAGGATAATCATGGCGAACTTCAATTAAAGGCTCTGCATGCTCTACACAAATGCCAACTTCTTCTTGCAATTCACGCTTAAGTGCACATAGCGCACCTTCACCTTCTTCAAGTTTACCTCCGGGAAACTCCCACAACCCACCTTGATCAACATGCTTGGGCCGCAATGCAGTAAACACTTGCCCTTGCTTATTTTCAATCACTCCAACTGCAACTTGAATAGATTTCACTTTTTTTTAACCCTTATGATCATTTAATTCAATATTCAACTTTTTATCACTTAATTCAACATTCATCTTTACTTAAAAATTACCAAGCCAAGTATACACTAAACGCTAAATCAAACTTGGCTCTTACAAAAAAAATACTTTTCAATATTTATGATCAAACTCAGCTAAAATCAGTAATATATCTATCTGTTTAATAATTATATTTCAATATATTTTTCTTTTATACCTAGCAAATAATCGAATCGATGATAATACAAATACAGTAGAAATCACCCTTATCATAACCTGTATTTTACTAAATTTAATCCTATCGTTTTAACCACACAGCACCATAGACAAACAGCACCAATATAAGCCATAGATAGATATAAATCCCAATTAAGCTCATATATTATGTAAATAATTAGTTTACTGCCTTTAGCTTAATATATAAACATTTACTCATATCATACAGTGAGTCAAACATGGTTACATATATTGGCACCAACAAAGCAACAAAGAATTAGGTAAATAGCCGTGATCACTAAGAAAAAAATAGCCACATTATTAGCAATATCATGTTTATCAATTGCTTCCTCATCTTTTACAGACCCAGAAGCCCATTGCCTTAAATATGTAACAACAGCCTTAAGCAAAGTTAAAATACCAACTCACCTTACGCACTGACATGATAAACGATGTATAATGAAATCTGATAGATACAGGGATTTCATCAGGAATGAATAAAGAGCTACTGGGTATTTATAGCGACTATTTAATTAGCCATAACCA
>NZ_AMFF02000020.1:13597-21940 GCF_000297215.2 Piscirickettsia salmonis LF-89 = ATCC VR-1361 | reverse complement strand
GTCTTTCGCAACTCCGCTCTGCTAAAAACCCGAACCTACCTCGGCCTACTCACCCCGTGCTTAGCACTCCATGGCTCGCAGCGAAAGAATCTTTTGATTCTTTTGTATCTTGCTTAGGTTAATGCTCTCGTGCGGATTCTCTCATATTTTAAGTCTTTCTCCTCATCCTAGGAAAAGCTTCTGGAACTCCGCACAATATCTAATGAAATCCTAAGCGATTAAATTATACATTTATTAAAAATTTTTATATTCTAGAATTTTTAAAATTCACCCAGAAAAATAAAACACCAATTAAATCAAAATATAAAATATTTGTTTTTTATTTATATTTATAAAAAATCACTATATAATAGTCATACTATTACCACAGACTAGCAAAAAAATTATTTATCACAGTGAATAGTAGGCCTCACATAGCACCTTCATTAACCACTCTTAAATTTAAAAAATAAAGCCACAAAAAATACATTAATTAATATCATTAAAAATAGTAGACATAATAAAAAAAATTAATCTATCATATGTTAATAACAATATTATATATTAAGTTAAAACTTAAATTATTAAAAATCTAATTAAAAAAACTATATTTAATAAATAAATATACCAGATTAATACTAAAATTATGTGATATATCCAAACAATAGAAACCAACCTTCCTACTGTCTAAAGTTAGAGGTTAAAGATTAGAGATTCAATAATGAAATTTGAATGCCCAATTACGCTAGATGAATTAAACCCAAGAGAAGTACAGATATATGCAGTAAAATCACAAAAAGATGACGGCAAAAATAGCAACCTATACTCCATCCGTGGTATCGAAAAGGCAGCCTTTAACCAGCTAAAATTCTGCCCAATAACACGGTCAACAACATTTACTCCTTTAACCTTTGATGAATATTTAACAATTACTGACAATAACCAAAAGAACCCATCTATTGTTGAAGTCACTGTTGTTTCTGAAAAAAAGTTTAAAGAAAAGCTTCCCAGTAAAAGTGAAATCAACTTTTTAACTTATGCTAAATATGCCAAAGATTTAGTGGCTGCTTTAAGTATGCTAACCAGAATAAGATTAAATAGCGAAGAGAATCAACAATTCCTTATCAATCATACTCAACACGCCTTAAATTTAACTTATGCTCTAAGTGCGTTAGGGCAAACTAGATTAGCTAACCAAGAAAATTGGCAACTTCTTATCAATCATATCCGATATACCGAAAATTTAACTTATGGCTTACATGCATTACAACAAGCTGGGTTAGCTAATCAGGTGAATTGGCAGCTTCTTACTAATCATGCTGAATATGCCTCGAATTTGACTTATGGCCTGGATACGTTACGAATCATTGGGTTAGCTAACCAAGCAAACTGGCAACTTCTTAGCAATCACTCCCAATATGCTCAAAACCTAACTGAGGCTCTAAATACTTTGCAACAAGCAGGATTAGCGAGTCAAACCAACTGGCAACTTCTTAGCAATCACTCCCAATATGCTCAAAACCTAACTGAGGCTCTAAATACTTTGCAACAAGCAGGATTAGCGAGTCAAACCAACTGGCAATTTCTAGCAAAGCACGCTGCACAAGCTCCACAACTCGCCGACGGCTTAGTTAACCCCAAGCAGCCATCAACCAATATTAAACCAATACTAAAGGCACATTTATTAAAAAATATTACTGATCACCTAAATCAAGAGAATGATACGAATTTTAGCGATTGTAATGCAGTAAGACGTTTATGTTTTATTGTATCGGCTTGCCAAACGAATAAAACAGAAATAATAGGCCAGCTTGCCGAGCTTTTAAACCAACCTCAATATTACTTACTTAAAGAAGAAATCTCCCCGAATAGTGAAGCAGTTCGTAAACGAGATATCCGCAGTTTCGCCAGGTATGGAGCAAAAAGTGATAGCAGATATTTTTTAAACCTTCAAGATCGCAGGAATAAACGCTATTTCTCAGGCTTTAAACCTGAGAAGATAGCAGAAGCAGCCTTACTTTTTGAAAGAAACCAAAGGCTCGCACTCCACCCTCATGATTTAGCAGCAGCCTTAGAATAAATCAATAGCTGATTAATATTTTCAAGCAAATAATCATTAAGCATTTAAGACTCATCAACAGCTTGAACATGTACTTCATTAGCAAGCACCTGAGCCACTCGTACTTTTCTTCCTACTGTAATTTTTACTTCACTAACAACTTTCCATTGTGTACCTGCAATTTTTACCTGTATCGATTCACCAGGGCTTAATAACGCAGGTAGGATAAACTCATGACCAATTAAACGTTGCGCACGTTGGTTAAGATGAGGACGTTCAATTTTTTCAGGGTGCTTTTTCCAGTACATACGCCAGATAATAACCGCTGCTATACTAAGTACAGCGAATAATAAAAGTTGTATTTCCCAAGCAATTGGCACTGCCCATAAAATAATGCCAACAATTAACGCTGCAACACCACTCCAAAGCAAAATTCCACCCGCACCAAGCACCTCGAGCACTATTAAGACAATACCAAAACTTAGCCAATGCCAATATTGCAATTGATTTAATAGCTGCTCCATAAGTAACTCCTAAATTAATACAAATTAATTTTCTTTAAAGGTACTTTTAATAATTTCCCCAATACCACCGACAGAACCTATCAATTGACTAGTTTCCAATGGCATCATAATAACTTTTTGATTTTCTGCTGAGCCAATAGTAGACAAAGCTTCTATATATTTTTGAGCAATAAAATAATTAATCGCCTGAACATTGCCCGTACTTAGCGCATTAGACAATGTTTCAGTCGCATTCGCCTCAGCTAAAGCTAAACGTTCACGTGCTTCTGCTTGACGAAATGCCTGCTCTTTTTCTCCTTCTGCAGCCAGAATCACTGCTTGCTTACTACCTTCTGCACGCAAAATTTCAGATTGACGTAAACCTTCAGACTCTAAAATCGCCGCACGCTTATCACGCTCAGCCTTCATTTGCCTAGCCATCGAATCTACTAAATCAGAAGGTGGTGCGATCTCTTTAATTTCAATGCGTGTAACTTTCACTCCCCAAGGGCCGGTCGCCTCATCAATCACCGTGAGTAACTTTCTATTAATACCATCACGCTTCGACAACATACTATCTAAATCCATCGCACCTAAAACGGTCCGAATATTAGTCATCGTTAAATTACGAATCGCATGCTCTAACTGGTTGACCTCATAAGCTGCCTGAGCGGCATCAATCACCTGGAAGAACACCACAGCATCAACACGTACCATCGCATTATCACGGCTGATAATTTCCTGTGATGGAATATCTAAGACTCGTTCCATCATATTAAGCTTAGCACCAACGCTATCAACCATTGGTATAATAAAGGCAAGTCCTGGTTTTAAAGTATGTGTATAACGACCAAAACGCTCCACCGTCCACTCACTACCTTGCGGGACAATTTTAACGCCCATTAATATCACAGTAATTGCCAAAACAACCAAGACAATTACGACAATACCCGCACCTGAAATCATAATATCCTCCCAAGTTTTACTTATTGTTCACTATACCGCGTTTATACTCAGTTTGCTTTATATTACCCTCATCAAATCAAAAGTTAACTCCCTGCTCAATTTACTTAAATAACATTTACACGCCTTTTAAATTAAGCCAATTAAATCTTTATAGTCAATAATCAATGGTGCATGATCCGAAAAACGCTCTTCTTTATAAATACTTTCACCAGCTACTTGATCTTTTAAACCCGGTGTAATCAATTGATAATCAATACGCCAACCAACATTTTTGGCCCACGCCTGACCCCGATTTGACCACCACGTATATTGGTCCGAGTGTGAGTTAACCAAGCGAAATGCATCAACAAATCCCACATCATTGATAATATCATCCATCCATGCACGTTCAGCAGGTGTACACCCTGAGGTTTTCTGGTTTGACTTAAAATTTTTAATATCAATTTCTTGGTGAATCGTATTCCAATCACCACAAATAATATATTCCCGCCCATCGCCCCGATAACCTTTTAATATTTCCATAAAGTAATGCATAAATTGCCATTTACGTTCATGACGCTCTTCAGAAGAAGAACCTGAAGGTAAATATAAAGACGCAATACTAAGCTTGCCAAAATCTGCTTGAATATAACGCCCTTCCGTATCAGCAATCTCAAAGCCCAAGCCCGTATGCACTCGATCTGGCTTTTTTTTACTATAAATTGCTACACCGCTATAGCCTTTTTTTTCTGCATCAAAGAAATAACGATAGTAGCCTGGCGGATTAAAGAGTTTATCCTCCAATTGATGTTCTTGTGCCTTCGTCTCTTGAATACAAATAACATCCGCATTTACCTGATTTAACCAGTCAAAAAAGCCCTTACGTGCTGCTGCTCGAATCCCATTTAAATTGGCAGAAATAACTCTCATATGACCCTCCTAAAAAACGGCAGCATGCCAGCCTAGATCTCAACTGTCAATTCAGGCTTGCTCTCACTTTAAAATCAATAGATTAAACCTTAGACTCTTAACTCCTGAATAATATCCGTAGCAAGTAAACCTGCTTCACCTTGTTGCAATACCAAGCGATCCGCTATCCCCGCATGTAAAGTAACAGCATATTGAGCTGCAAGACGAATCGACTTTAATTGAAATACCAACCCAGCAGTAATTCCTGCCAACACATCCCCCATCCCAGCCGTCGCCATCCCTGGATTACCATAAGGACAAACATAGGTATGATTATTTTCATTATCTGCAATTAAACTACCGCAACCTTTTAAGATCACACAGCCTTGATATTTTCGCTGTAATTGCCAAACAGCATGAAAACGATCCTCTTGGATCTGCTCACTAGTACGCATTAATAATTGAGCTGCCTCCCCAGGATGTGGGGTTAATAACCAGTTATCATAACTTAATGGATTTTTAGCTAACCAGGTCAATGCACCTGCATCTAAAATTAATACTTTATTTAGCGACATCGCCAGACGTATCACTCTATCCATCACCGATAAACCACAGGCACTATCAACCAAACCAGAGCCGATCAATAAAGTATCCGCCGGGCTGATCAGCTCCAATAATGCATCACTGCGAGTGTGCTCATTCAAGCCATAGCTTATTAACTCTGGTTGATATAAGGATACAAGCCGTGCATGTGACTCTAGCGTTGCCAGCTTGACCACACCCGCCCCCGAGCGCAAAGCCGCCGTCGCTGCCATCAGCCCAGCGCCGAGCATACCTGAGCCACCAGCGATCACCAATACATGACCATAATCACCTTTATGGCTATTTTTATGGCGCTGAGTCAATAACTCCGGCGTTTGCTGCAATAACATACTATTAACAGGCTCTTTTTTATAAAGAGCCGCATCTAAGCCTAAAGAGCGGTAAATGACTTGCCCAGCATACTCAGGCCCATCACCAGTATACAAGCCCTGCTTATTACCAATAAAAGTAATCGTTTGCTGTGCACGCACTGCCTCTTGCCTACACACACCACACGTCGCATCCAAACCGGAAGGAACATCTAGACTAACACACGCAACATCTAGCCGATGAGTCAATTGATTAATAAAGCGAATGGCCCTTAAGTAATCCCCCTGTAACTTACCTTTAAAGCCTATACCCAGCAACGCATCAATAATCACAGTCTGCTCTGTGCATATTTGTTCAGAGCAGTTTAAGCTAGAGATAACCACTCCAGCCTTGACAACCAGCTTTGCCGCCTTGTGTACATCACCAGAGAGTTTATCTATATGGCTTAAGGCCTGAACGAAAACCTGCCAACCTGCCTGCTTAGCAAGCGCAGCAACAATATAGCCATCCCCTGCATTATTACCTTGACCACAAAAAATAAGGAGTTGATTCTTTGCTGGATAATGCTCTTGTAAATATGCAAAAGCTTGAGCACCTGCTTTTTGCATCAGCTCAAAACTATTTATATTAAATTCATGCATTGCCACCTGATCTAATGACCTGACTTGTTCAGCTGTGTATAAATTTATCTTTTCCATCACGGCTCCCTCTCAATAATGACTCAAATATATTCAATTCCCTCGAGCACCCGCGCCTGCTCTCTCGCTATTTTAGCGATAAACCTTTACATTCATCCACCCTTAGGATATAAACCAGGGTAAAGCTAGGGGTATCCAGAAAACTAAATACTGGATTGAGAGAGTCTCTTAGAACCTGATTCGGTTAACACCGACGGAGGGAAGCTTTGCTAGGCACCTTGCACAAATATAGCGCTATACCTACGCTGTTATTTAAATACTAGGTCTCCTGCATTCCCATTCCCTCCCTATCTCATTAATTTTGGGGAGAATTTTAAATCCATGTCTATAAAAAATAATCATCGTGCTGCCACTAATCCATCCCAAGAGTTTAGTGTCGCTGAGCGCTTACGCCAACCTTTTACCGGCTCAAAAAAAATATTCCAACAAGGTTCACGTGATGACTTAATTGTCAGCATGCGTGCAGTAGAGCAAACCGATACACCCTTAGAGCATGGGATAGAAGAAAATCCAGACATCCCACTCTACGATACCTCCGGCCCCTACACTGACCCCACTATTCATATTGATTTGCGTCAAGGCTTAACTAGTACCCGCAGCGCTTGGATAGCAGAGCGTAATGATACTGAGGAACTGACCAGTTACAGCTCAAACTTCACTCAACAGCATCTAAATCAAGAACAATGGAAAGTGCCGCAATTTAAGCGCATTCGCAAACCATTACGTGCTAAAACGGGTCATAATGTCACACAAATGCATTACGCCAAACGCGGCATGATCACCCCTGAAATGGAATATGTTGCTATTCGTGAGAATGCCCGCCGCCAAGATATTCAAGAGCAGGCTTTAACCTCACAGCACTTAGGTGCACACTTTGGCGCGAATATTCCAGCAGAGATTACCCCTGAATTTGTCCGTACCGAAATTGCTCGTGGCCGTGCGATTATTCCGGCAAATATCAATCATCCAGAAATCGAGCCAATGATTATCGGCCGTAATTTCCGCGTCAAAATTAATGCGAATATCGGCACCTCTGCTGTGACTTCATCCATCAGCGAAGAAGTAGAAAAAATGATTTGGGCTACTCGCTGGGGCGCGGATAATGTTATGGACTTATCCACAGGAAAGCACATTCATGAAACCCGTGAGTGGATTTTACGCAACTCACCGGTTCCTATCGGCACCGTACCAATTTATCAGGCACTGGAAAAAGTCGATGGAAAAGCAGAAGAGCTGACCTGGGAAATTTATCGGGATACCCTGATCGAACAAGCTGAACAGGGTGTAGACTATTTTACTATTCATGCCGGTGTCTTATTGCGTCATATTCCACTAACAGCCAAACGCATGACGGGCATCGTCTCCCGCGGTGGCTCGATCATGGCAAAATGGTGCCTAGCTCACCATAAAGAAAGCTTTTTATACACACATTTTCATGACATTTGTGAAATCATGAAAGCCTACGATGTATCATTTTCCCTCGGTGATGGTTTTCGTCCAGGCTCTATCGCCGATGCCAATGATAAAGCCCAATTTGCTGAATTAGAAACACTCGGCGAGCTAACGAAAGTCGCCTGGGAACATGACGTACAAACCATGATCGAAGGCCCTGGACATATTCCAGCCCAATTGATCAAAGACAATGTCGATAAAGAACTACATGATTGCTTTGAGGCTCCTTTTTATGTCCTTGGCCCATTAGTAACAGATATCGCTCCAGGCTATGATCATATTACCTCAGGTATTGGCGCCACCATGATCGGTTGGTACGGTGCAGCTATGCTATGTTATGTCACCCCAAAAGAGCATTTAGGCTTACCAGACAAACATGATGTACGTGACGGTGTGATCGCTTATAAAATTGCTGCCCATGCTGCTGATATTGCCAAAGGTTATCCAGGTGCCCAAATCAGGGACAATGCCTTATCAAAAGCGCGTTTTGAATTTCGCTGGGATGACCAATTTAATTTAAGTTTAGATCCTGAAAAAGCTCGCTCTATGCATGATGAAACCATGCCAAAAGAAGCGCATAAAGTCGCACATTTTTGCTCTATGTGTGGCCCACACTTTTGCTCAATGAAAATCACCCAAGACGTTAGAGATTATGCAAAGCAGCAAAGCTTAAATAATAACGATGCACTCAGCCAAGGCATGCAAGAAAAAGCGAGTGAATATAAAAACTCAGGGCTTTATAACAAAATATAATCAACTGCTAATTTAATTGCCAAATAAATATAAAAGCCTCAACTATTATGCTGAGGCTTATATTCTATAGCGCTCAACGAATAGTTTCTGACATTGACTTCATTACTTGACTAAGCGCTGTCTCTAAATTTAT
>NZ_AMFF02000020.1:0-13211 GCF_000297215.2 Piscirickettsia salmonis LF-89 = ATCC VR-1361 | reverse complement strand
GACACTCGTTACGCTTGCTACAGACCTAACGGTCTTTCGCAACTCCGCTCTGCTAAAAACCCGAACCTACCTCGGCCTACTCACCCCGTGCTTAGCACTCCATGGCTCGCAGCGTACGTAATTATGATTTTTACAAAAATAAAGAGTTCCAGTCTGCTTATATTAATTATTCAGGAAAACAGTCTTTTTTTGAAAATTTAGCATTTTTAAAAGATGTAAATGATTATGTCAATAATAAGCTAGTTTTTAGTGATAAAATCAGCGAATATAATAATTGCAAAATCAATGGAGTTAATTTAACACAAGCGACTGAGTTTGATATTAGAAGGTATTTCTATACGACTTATTTTAGTGATAATGCTAAATATCAAATTAATATAAGTAATAATGCAAAAAGGCATTCATCTTCAAATATAATCAATCTAGAAAATCAATCAACTTCAAATAAGCATTCATCTTTAAAAATAACAAATACAGAAAGTAATTCACTTTCAAACATTAAATTATTTGTGCAAGATAATAACGAATTAGGAATTATGAATCCCAATGTAGACTTAATAGAGTATCTAAATAGAAGCAGAAAAGAGATAGAGCGTATAGTTCAATCAACAGAATTAACTACAGGAGATTTTTTTAAAAATAACTGCAAATTTCCTATAATAAAAAATAATATCAGTACGACAATTATGATAGATCATATACGAAGTGAAATCAGTCATAAAAATAAAAAATGTTGCAGTGACTGCACCATACTATAGAAAAGATATACTAAATTACTTTATAAGTTTACACTATTAAATATTGTCAAAAAATAAAAGAGAGAATAGACGAGAATCCTCTCTTTTATAACTTTATATAAATTTCATTACAATATTTCTTTTAATACTTTTTCAAGCTTATTAATAAAAACTTGATTTTCCTCAGGCAAACCGATACTTATTCGCAAAAACTCTGGTAAGCCATCTGCGACTGTAGGCCGAACAATCACTCCTTCTTTGAGTAAATCATTAAAAATGTTCATTGCGTGCTCACCAACTTTTACCAAAATAAAATTAGTTACAGAAGGCAGATATTCTAGTCCTAGCTTATCAAAACAAGATTTTAAATAAATCATTCCTTGTTTATTATTTGCAAGGTTTTTCTGAAGGTGCTCTTGATCATCCAAAGCAGCTAAAGCAGCTGCAACTGACATACTACTACAATTAAAGCTATAGCGTACTCGCATCATATAATTAACGATATCTTGAGAGCTGATACTATAACCAATACGCAAACCACCTAAACCATACGCTTTAGAAAAAGTTCGGGTAATAATCAAATTATCGTATTGACCTAATAAACTCACTGCCGATTGATAATTTACACCTTCAACATATTCATAGTAAGCTTCATCCAAAACAACCAAAACATTCTCTGGCACTTCTTTTAAAAATTTTTGAATATCACTAAAATCAAGCCAGGTACCTGTTGGATTATTAGGGTTGGCAATAAAAATAATTTTTGTTTTCTCTGTTATTGCTGCAAGCATAGCAGTCAGATCATGACCATAGTTCTTAGCTGGTGCTTGAATAATACTAGCGCCTGACATTTTACTAAAAATATGGTAAAGAGAAAAGGCATGCTCTGAGATAATAACTTCATCATCTGCGTGAATAAAACAACGAATTAACATTCCTAAATTTTCAGAGGATCCTGCACCAACTAAAATTTGTTCAGGGGTTACTTTCTCTTTTTCTGCCAAACGTACACGTAATAATGGTGCAGTATCTTCAGAGTAACGGGTAATATTTCCAATCGCTGACTCTATCGCCGTAACTACCTTCTTAGAGGGGGCTAAAGGGCACTCATTACTTGCTAACTTAATAATATTCTTAAGGCCATACTCTCGCTTTATCTCATCTATACTTTTGCCTGGCTGATACGGAACAACCTCACGAATAAAATCAGGTACCAATTCATTTAATCTTAACGTCATACTTCATCCTACTACATTGGACTATCAGGTTGATTTTCAGGGGCTGCTTGAACAAATGCAGCATGTTCCATACAGTGCTCATAAATTGCTAATATTTGCGGAAATCTTGTTAAATCGCAATTAAAGCGTTTTGCATTATAAACCTGTGGAATTAAGCAAATATCAGCCAAACTTAAGTGATTATCTAGACAGTATTCACCCGCTGTTTCAACCAATATTTTCTCAAGTGCAGTAAAGCCAGCCAATACCCAATGCTGGTACCAAATATTTTTGGCTTGGTCATCAATATTTAGCTCATTTTGTAAATACTGTAATACGCGCAAATTATTCAGCGGATGAATATCACAGGCAATTGCATAAGCAATTTGGCGAGCTTTTGCTGCAAGGCAAATATCTTTAGGAATAAGTAGTGAATTATCTGGATATTTAGCATCTAAGTACTCAATGATTGCTAATGATTGAGTAATGACTATATCACCATCAACCAAGCTAGGTACTAGCTGCTGTGGATTAATCTGCGTATAATCTGCCTGGTACTGCTCACCGCCATTATTTAATAAATGCACTGGCATATAATCATATTCAATCGCTTTTAAAGCCAGAGCAATTCTTACCCGAAAGCTTGCCGAAGAGCGAAAATAGCCATAAAGCTTCATGGTTACAGTCCTTTATTCTTATTTGTCATATTTTATAACCCGCTGATTAATTGCACCAAATAAACTTTGGCCTTGTGAATTAAACATTTCTATTCGGACTCTATCACCAAATTGCATAAAGTCTGTTTTAGCTTCACCTTGATCAATAATTTCTAACATACGCTTTTCTGCTAGACAGCAATAACCCACGCTACGATCAACATTCGATACCGTGCCAGAGCCAACAATAGCGCCAGCTGCCAACGCTCGGGTTTTAGCCGCATGTGAGACTAATTCAGGAAAATTAAAAGTCATATCAACCCCAGCATTCGGCTGACCAAATAACTCATCATTTAAATGCACAGTCATCGGCAGGTGAACTTTTTCACCATCCCAAGCATCAGCTAATTCATCAGCGGTAATCGCAACCGGTGAAAAACTGCTGGATGGCTTAGATTGAAAAAAGCCAAAGCCTTTTGCCAGCTCTGCGGGAATTAAATTACGCAGTGAAACATCATTCACCAACATAAATAAACGTATGTTTTCTTTCGCCGTTTTAGCATCTGCTGCCATTGCAACATCACCGGTAATCACTGCGAGTTCAGCTTCAAAATCAATACCAAAATCAGTACGTTCAACCAAAATATCATCGCAAGGGCCAATAAAAGCATCACTGCCACCTTGGTACATTAGCGGATCATGCCAAAAACTCTCAGGCATCTTCACACCTCGTGCCTGACGTACTAGCTCCACATGGTTAACATAGGCACTACCATCGGCCCATTGATAAGCGCGTGGCAAAGGTGACATGCAAGCACTGGCATTAAAGTCAAAACTATCGGCAACTTCATTTTGATTAAGGCCAATATAGACTTCTTGCAATTTTGGCTCAATATCTTGCCAATTATCCAAGGCAACTTGCATAGTTTTGGCGATACCACTTGCAATAATACATTTTTTTAAATCACGACTGACAACGACTAACTTACCATCACGACTACCATCTTTTAAGGTTGCTAACTTCATTCTGGTTTAACCTCTTAATTTAAAATAAAATCATCCAAATATTATAAAAACAAAAGGACCCTAACCTAAGGTCCCTTTTTTATCTAGCTTTTAAAACACCACGCCTTACCTGATCTAGCTCAATAGAATCAAATAAAGCCTGGAAATTACCCTCACCAAATCCTTCATCACCCTTACGCTGAATAATTTCAAAAAATGCTGGGCCGATGACAGTATCGGTAAAAATTTGTAATAATAATCCACCCTCTGCTGTTGGTGCGCCGTCAATTAAAATTTTATTTTCATGTAAATCTTTAATAGATTCATTATGCCAAGGCACTCGTTTACTAATTCCTTCATAGTAAGTATCAGGCGTATCTAAAAATTGAACGCCATTAGTACGAATATTTTCAACTGTTTTGTAAATATCATTTGATGTCAGTGCAATATGCTGAATTCCTTCACCGTTAAACGCTCGAATAAATTCTTCAATTTGTGACTTATCGTCAGAAGACTCGTTAATCGGGATACGAATTTGTCCACATGGGCTGGTCATCGCACGGCTTTTTAAGCCGGTTAATTTACCTTCAATATCAAAATAACGAATTTCACGAAAATTAAATAATTTTTCATAAAAGCCTGCCCATTTATCCATGTTACCGCGCAACACATTATGCGTCACATGATCCAAATTCACAAGACCCTGGCTCGCGCTTGCAGCATCAACACCGGCAATAATTTCAAATTCATTCTCAAGATTATAATCTTCGCTAACGAAGTATAAAATACTGCCACCAATGCCATAAATCGCTGGCACATTGATCACACCCTCTCCGCTAAACGCTTCAGCCCCCAGCGTCAAAGCACGTTCAAAAGCAAAATCTGCATCCTTGACACGAAAACCCATTGCTGAAGTGCAAGGCCCATGCTGATTGGAAAATTGCTGTGATACACTATTTACATCACGATTAACGAAAAAATGAATATCTCCTTGCTGCCAAAGTTCGACGTCTTTGCTTAAGTGAGTTGCAATTTTACTAAAGCCTAGCATCGTAAATGTTTTAGTAAAATGGTCAGAATCTTTACTTGCAGTAAATTCAAGAAATGCAAACCCTTGAGTTTGCATGGGATTAATCGTAGTCGATGACTGTTTAGCGCCAGCAGATGAATCCGTCATGCTCTTCTCCTTGTTATATGTTTTTTAAATCAAATATCTTTCCTAAATCACATCCAAACTAGCAGATTATCTTGAATAAATACATAGTTTTATTAATAATAGGCAAGCTGATTAAACAAATTTACACTACTGCATTGCAAAATATCAAACTGCTTGTTAATTAAAATCTATAATTAATAAAGCGGGCTTATCAGGAGGAATTATGGCAAAAGACAAGGAAAATAATAGCGATTTTTTAAGCGCTTACGAAAAAGGTGCACTTGCCGGCAATGATCCACGCTGTGTTCCTATCACCTTAGATACCCGAATGCTAATTGGCAAGAAGTTCCCAGAGCTTGAGTACTCTGTAGAGCAGCATAACACTTGGCAAACACTTTTTAAGCGCCAAATTAAGATATTAGAGAATCGCGCCAGCGAAGATTTTATCAAAGGGATTACAGCGCTTGGCTTACCTGCGGATCATCTACCCTCAGTGCATAAAATCAATGAAAAACTTCATACATTCAATGATTGGCAAGTCGGTTACTCGCCCGGATTACTCGCCGGCGCACAATTTATCGCAGCGCTAGCCAAGCGAGTTATTCCATCCACTAATTATATCCGCGAACCCCATGAACTCGACTATACCCCAGCACCCGATATGTTCCATGAAATATTTGGTCATATGCCGCTGATTACCAATCCTTATTTTTCAGAATTTTTCCAGGATTTTGGCAAAGCCTCACTCAATGCAGATGAAAAAACAGCACTTAAATTAGAACGTTTCTATTGGTTTACCGTCGAATTTGGTTTGATACAAGAAACCGCAGGCACACGTATTTATGGCGCGGGCATTCTATCATCCTATAACGAAACTTTACACTGCCTCAGCGATCAAGTAGAAAAAAAACCATTTAAACCCACAGATCTTGCTAATCAAGACTATGATGTTTGGCATATGCAACCACTATTATTTGTCATCGAATCATATGAGCAACTCAAAACAGAGTTTCATGATTGGGCAAAATATGAATTGAAAATATTATAATAAATAACATTGATTCATAAATAAAAATTTCAAATAATTATTATAATCTATATATAATCTGTATAAATAAAATTATATTTCATCGTACATAATGCTTGCCTATACTTTTTCACTAATATCACAGTTATTGGTGCCTATAAGAAAACAGGCAGGCACAACATTTAAGAAAACTTTAACTTAAATCGTTAAAAACAAAAATTTAGTTTATAAAACACGAAAAAATATAATGTTAAAGTTATTTAACATTAACTAAATTTTACAGCTTTAATGCATAAAAATGATACTGAATTAAAAAAGTAGTAAAGGAAGCTAAAGTATGCCTTTAAAAAGATTAAATGCACAAACTTTAAAAGACATTGCGGAGGCTTATCAGGAAGCCCACCCAGATTATAGTACATGGCTTTCGCAACAGACAAAAGACAATCCTTCTGAAGAGCAGTGCGCTATCACCTTAAGGGAATTATTACAACACATAGGTGAAAACACAACAAAAGACAACCAATTAGGTGATGAAATCGCAAAAACTCTGCAACAATTTTATGGTTTCACTCCCCCTAAGCGCATTGACTCTAACCATCCATACGATAAGCATATAAAACAGTGTGCACTACAAGAAGAGTACCTGGATTGCCAATTGAAGAGGCTACTCAATTTTAAATTATTTCTTAAGCCAAAAACTGTTTCTACTCACACACCAAACGATGGATTTAATTATAATACTTACAGCGACTCTAAACGCAGAAAGGCAATAAAAACAGAAATAATTAGACGAATAGAGATTGGTCGTATTCATAAACTATGGGCTAAAGATGCTACAGCTATCCTAGGCTCTCATTCGAACTCACTGGGCACAGGCACAACAAAATCGCTACAAAGAATTCTGACAAACCCAGAAACATTTACTCGGCTTTATGCACCTGAAATTCGAGATATGGATCAAAGGCAGTTAATCAACCTGTATGTTGCTATTAAAGAAGGCATCATCTCCCCCTGGGCTAATGATCTCTCTCATTCATTAAAAGCAATTAAATATACTTTAATGGCTAAAGTTGAGAATAAAGGCATAGCTTCTAATGTTACAAAAGAAGAAATAAGTACAGTGATCGATGATCAACGCAACTTGTTTAAGTCATCTTCTACAAATGCTAGAAAACATATAGATGGCTTGAAAGACAGTAATGAGTTGAAACAAGCCCTAGTAAAACCATCAGAGCCACCAAAATTAATTTTTAAAGCAACACTCGAAAAACAAGAGAAGGCAATCGAAGACATGGCTGAAAGGATGGAGGAAGATCGAGCAGATACTGACTATGAAATGTAACTTTAAGCTAACACAATAAGACCGACGCTGTATATTTATTGCTTAACACAGTGTGCAGCTTAGATCTAAAGTTCTACACCTAAGCTAAAAGCCAATTTTCAATACCTTACACAGGCCATTGATATTTTTTAAGATCACTCAGCGATGGATATTTTTTTAAGATCACTCCTGGTTAATATTTGATTAAAGAGAAATTTAAGGAGAGTATATGCCTTTAATAAAAAAGCTAAATGCCGAAATCCTACGAAAGATTGCAAAGAACTATAAAAAAACTCATCATGGTAAAGAACATTCTAGCGCATATCAACTCGCCGAGCAGCTTTGGCAACAAGCACAGAGCGACACCCTTACTGAAAAACAGTGCGCTACAATCTTAAGAGAACGACTAGAAGATCTTAATAGCGCCTGTGGCAATAGTTTAGGCAATGCAATTAGAACAACTCTCGATAATTTCTATGGCAGAAAAAGCAGAAGCCTTACAATCCTGTGCATTCCTTTAATAGGAGGGGAGTACTACCCAGATATTGAAAGATACAAATTACATGAAAGTTACCTTAACCAAGACTTTGACCCGCTATTTGCTAGTTTTGATGATCACTTCACAGATGAGCACCCTATATTTGAGCACAAAAACCATAGAACTATCATTCGACAAGAGATACTAAGACAAGTAGAAAATAATGGTATTAATCATAATTTTTTTAAAAATGCTGAACGTATTTTAAGGTCTGATCTAAATTTCATGCAACTTATCTTAACAAACCCACAAACATTTGCTCAACTTTATGCACCTGAAATTCAGGGTATGGATCAAAGACAGTTAGTCAATTTATATGTTGGTATTAAAAAAGGTATCATCTCCCCCTGGGCTAATGATATCTCTCATTCATTAAAAGCAGTGAAATACGTTTTAATGGCTAAAGTTGAGAGTAACGGCATCGCCCCTGATGTTAAAGCAAAAGAAATTAGCGCGGTGATCGATGATAAACGCAACTCATTCAGCCCGTTTTCTACAAATGCCAGAAAGCATATAGACAGCTTGGAAAATCGTGATGAGTTGAAACGAACCCTCAGAAAATCATCAGAACCACCAAAATTAGTTTTTCAAGCAACACTCCAAGAACAACAAACTACAATCAAACAGATGGCTTACCCAGTGGATTGTGAAATGTAAATAACGCACTAAAAAAATTGGGGTGGACACCTAATAACATTCTTTGAGCAACTTTTAAGGTGTCAGTCCCTTATTTAATTTTCTATGTAACCCTAATAAAATCAAAATCTGATTAATTTAACGTGAGTTCGATATAACTCAACTGGTCAATAGGTTACGCTGGATATTAAGCGATGGCTTCTTCTCCTGAAGACAGTAGGCTGCTAATCCAGCAAGAATATTGACCATAAAGTTGTTGACACTACGATGCCTAGAGTGCTCGATTTGTGAGATGTTTTTAAGTTGATCAAATACACTTTCAATAATTCCACGTTTTCTGAGTAAAATTTTTTGATGATAGGCATGAGCCTCTTTTGATTTTGTTTTTGATTTTCTTGATATTAATTGCAAACGGGCTGCTTTTTCAATAGGACCTTATATCGAACTCACGTTAATTTAATTAGTTTCACCAAATTTCTTATCTAGAATCACAAATAATAATATTTAAAAAATTTTAAGCTGATACGGTTAAAACCAAGAATTTTTTTAGTTATATCTAAAACATTCACATGTTACTTTTGTTTCATTATTAACTAAATAATTACAGATTAAGCCTAAATAAATTACCGTTAAAATTAAGACAAAGGAAAAAGTATGCCATCAAGCAGATTCGATCCACAAGCACTGAAAGAGATTGCAACTCTCTATATGCAAGCCTATCAACATGATAGCGACTACCAAGATCCTGATAATGAATATGGAGAACTATATGGTGCTGCCCAACAGCTTAAGAGACAAGCAAGAGCAGGTCATTTTTCCGAGGAAGAAAGCGCTCGAGTCTTAAGAGCATTATTAGAAAGAATTAATAATAGTTTAAAATTTTCCTTACAAACATCCGATCTTGGCTATAAAATTCGAGAAACTCTACGTCAATTTTATGGTCTTAGTCCAACTCATGTCAATCCATCCGAGCCCTCTGTAGGTCACATAGCTCAACGAGGACTTAATGGGCCATACCTGCCTGCCCTCAAAGCATATGAGTTACAAGAAAGTTACCTAGGCAAAAACTTAAATGGTTTATTCACTTTATTTGAAAGACGCAAACAAAAAACAAAAGGCCACTCTGAGTTTACCAACTCCAAACATAGAACTGCAATTAAAAAAGAAATACTAAGACAAATAGAAACTTATGGTATTGAACAAAGTCTGACCGAACAAGCTACCAAGGTCTTAGCACACCACTCTGATTTTCTCCATGGAAGAAAAACAAGTTCTATAAAAGAAAGCCTAACAAGCCCAAAAGTATTTGCTGCGCTTTATGCTCCTGAAATTCTAACCATGAACCAAAGACAGTTAGTAGATAAATTTAATGCGATTAAAGACGGGACACAACCACCTTATAATAAGGATAAATCACACTCATTAAAAGCACTTAAATATGCGCTAATTGATCACATTGAACAATCAGGTCAATTAGATGATGGCGTTGCAGTTCACGAGGTGAATCAAGTAATCGATCATAGACGTGGCTTTTTCACTCCGATGACAAATACAAGAGACCGCGTTAACAGTACTCCACTGCTAGCACAACTATTGCCAAAATCAAAAAACCCTCAACAACCCATGTTTGACCAAGCGAAGGCCGACGCTCAACAACAAGAACAAACACCCACAGCTACAATCAGTAGCGGACAGGAGCCAGGTTAAATTTATATATGATCAAATTAATACAAATAATATGAATTCTTTATAATTTGTCTAGCCGATAATCAAGCTGCATATCTGTTGATATTTTTTTATTTACATAAACAATATGCAGCAACACTAAATTTTAATAAATAATTCTAAACAATCATAAACAATTATTATTAACAAATAAACCAATAAAGATTTTATCTCATTATTATTTATTGATAAAAGAATAATAATTCAATAAGCTGGATTATATATAAATCATATGAATTCATTCACATTATGAAAATTTATATTTTTCTAATGATTTTAATTATACCTTACATTGCTTCAGCTATGCCTTTAGAGAATACGAAGGTCAATATGAAAGTGATGGTTACTATCATTCCCCCGTTAAAACTCAAGGTAGGCAATCTTAATTTTGATACCCTCGTTAAACCTATTACTGGAAAGAAAATGTATCAAGCAGATACGGAGTTATACCTCTACGGTGCTCCAAAACAATCAGTTAAAATCACGCTTGCTAAACAAGTAACTATTGAAAATAAAAAAAATAAATTAATAGTATGGCTATCTCTTGTAAATAAAAAAGTAATATTAAATAGAAAAGGTAAAGCTTATTCAGTTATTACCGGAGCGATAAAACTGACTCCATTGACAAAAACAGGTAATTACTCAGGTCAAACAATAATTACTGCATCTTATTTTTAATAAAAAATAGCATTTAACTTGACTATAATTCCATTATTCCTATTGATTTCTTTAAAAAGACATATATAAATTAATAAAAATTATAAACCTATATAAACTGTAAATTTGCATATATTTAAAAAATAAATATCAAGCATAAAACTATTTGAATTTCGTCTATTACTTAATAGATATTTCTTAATGTATAACTCTATAAGAGTTAATTTAATATAGATGCAGAGGAATATGCCAAAAAGCACCCCTAAAATTATAAAGTTAAAAAATGATCAATACGAAAAAATACATCATTTTCGATTTTTAAAAAATGACAACAAAGCGAGAATATGGACATCGAAGTATCAAGTCAGATGCTCTACAGCACAAAAAATAATCTCTGATTACTGTAAAAAGAAAAAGCCTCTTTATATTCTAAGCGGATCACATGATAATAAATCAGGAGAGAATGCAATCACCAATAAAAAACTTAAAGAGCAATCATTTTTTCTTGAAGATAAAGAGTGCTATGAAACAATCAGCCCGCGCATTAAAATTATCGATATCACAATGCTAACTAAGAAAGAATATAAGTCACTAATCAGAAATACCGCAAGAGATGCTCTACTTTTCTATTGCTACAGCAGAAACGACACAGTCGTCAAAGAGGCACTACGTTGCGCCTCCCCAGAGGCTTTATATACAAGAGAAACGCCACCACCTACGCCTTAAAGTTTTCCCCTGACTGTTAATTAACTTACAGTCAGGAGAATTAAATAAATAATAATTACTCAGGGTAATGCGATGGGTAGCCTAGTTGGGCAACGCCCGTTTCAATTGCCGCTTTAGCAACTGCCGCCGGTACACATTCGATTAAGCGCGGATCCATCGGTTTAGGTAGGATATATTCAGCGCCAAAGCTTAATACCTCACCTTTGGCATAGGCACTGACCACTTCTTTGGGTGCCTCTTTATGCGCTAAATCACGAATAGCATTGACCGCAGCAATTTGCATCTCCATATTGACACGCTTAGCACGGACATCCAATGCACCACGGAAAATAAAAGGAAAGACTAATAAATTATTCACTTGGTTAGGAAAATCACTGCGACCGGTTGCCATAATAATATCATCACGCACTTTGTGAGCAACCGCTGGATGAATTTCAGGGTCAGGATTAGACAGTGCAAAAATAATTGGTTTTGCTGCCATCGTCGCAAGCATTTCCGGTGTTAAAATATTCGGTGCAGATAAGCCAATAAAGATATCCGCATCACGCACTGCATCTTCTAAACTGCGTTTATCTGTTTCAATGGCAAAGGCGTATTTATATGGATTCAAACGCTGACGTTCAGAGTGTATCACCCCCTCGCGATCAATCACAAAAATCTTATCACGCGAAGCACCCAATGTAGTTAATAAGCGCATTGAAGTTAAACCTGCAGCACCTGCGCCAACACAGACGATATTGCAGTTTTTTAACTCCTTGCCTTGTAACTTAAGAGCATTTAACAAACCCGCGGCAATCGTAATGGCTGTGCCATGCTGATCATCATGAAATACCGGGATATCCAAACGCTCATGCAAAGCATGCTCAACCTGAAAACACTCAGGTGCTTTAATATCTTCTAAATTAATACCGCCAAAACTTGGCGAAATACGGGCAATCGTATTAATTAAATCCGAAGGGTTATCCGCATCGACTTCTATATCAATCGCATCGATATTGGCAAAACGCTTAAATAACGCAGCCTTACCTTCCATCACCGGTTTGCTGGCTAATGCGCCCACATTACCAAGGCCGAGCACGGCACTGCCATTACTAATCACTGCCACCGTATTGCCTTTTGAGGTATAACGATAAGCTGCATTTGGGTCCTCAGCAATCGCACGCACCGGCTCGGCAACACCCGGACTATACGCCAATGATAAATCCTGCTGAGTTTCCATTGATTTTGTAACTGAAATGCTTAGCTTCCCTGGAACAGGTTTAGAGTGATAATCTAAAGCCGCTTGCTTTGATTCAATATTGCTCATTACATCCTCGCTTAGTCGAACAATTTCACATGCCCACTATCATGCCATAAAAAAAGCGCCAAGATGGCGCTTTTTTAACAAAACATGTATCACTTAAAAATATTAGTCCTTCTTGCCAAACCGCGCATAACGTTGCTTGAAACGATCAACACGACCACCAGAGTCCAATACTTTTTGTGTTCCTGTATAAAATGGGTGGCAAGCAGAGCAAACTTCAATTTGCAAGTCACTTTTTGTCAACGTTGAACGTGTTGTAAACGTATTACCACAACTACACTCAACACTCAAATTTTCATATTTTGGGTGAATACTCTTTTTCATAATCGCTACCTCAATCACCGATATACCGCCGCCATAATCTCTTAAAGTATCTTATGGCACCGCATATGCTTTTTAAAAATTTACTGATACGGATATTAATTGCATCAAATATCGGCCGATTTTACCAATCTCGCTATAAAAAGTAAATAGCCAGAATAAAACACAAGGATAGGCTCGCTGAGT
>NZ_AMFF02000019.1 GCF_000297215.2 Piscirickettsia salmonis LF-89 = ATCC VR-1361 | reverse complement strand
TGACGAACATGTTGATATAATCAACGTGATTTAATAGTTTAAAGGCTTTTAAAAAATAATTAAAAGCCGACAGCAAAACGAATTTTACCAGTTTTGTTTGGTGACCATAGCAAGGTGGTCCCACCTGATCCCATCCCGAACTCAGTAGTGAAACACCTTAGCGCCGATGATAGTGTGGTTTTTGCCATGTGAAAGTAGGACATCACCAAACTCCTTATTCTTAAACCCCGATCTTAAATTTAAATAAAATAAGATCGGGGTTTTTTATTATCTTTTTTGATTTTCATTTAATCTTAATCTAAGACAAAGGTGTTATTATATGAGGCTATACAGCTTTTTTTCCTAGAATTTATGGTTTTATATGACATCTTTTAAGCTATTACTAAAATCATTATTATTTTGTTTGATAATGATATTATTGATTATTGTTAGCTATTTTTATATTGATCGTAATTTGGCTACATGGATAAATCAACATGTTTTAGCAAACTTATTTTTTAATTTATCTATTAAAATTCCAATTGTATTTTATTTGTTTTCTGGTGTATCACTGGTTATTTTAGCTTTTTTGTCTATGGTCAGGCCATTGAAAGCTTGGGAAAAAACCTTGATTGTAGCCGCAGTAAGTCAATATTGCGCTATGGGTTTAAAGGTGGGGATGAAGTACTTTTTTGGTCGTTATACGCCGGGGGTTTATTTTTCTGAACATTTGTATGGTTTTAATTTTTTTCATGACGGGATGAAGTACTACTCTTTTCCTTCAGGACATACAACCGCAATAGTTTCTTATTTAGCTGTTATTTGGATAAGACATAATAGCATACTAAAAAGTTTGGTTATTGTTTTGTCTTGTTGCGTTGGAATATCATTAATTGCTTTAAATATGCACTATTTAAGTGATGTGCTAGCGTCAATAATGCTTGGTGTTATGATGGCTATATTTTCCAATCAATTGATTTTTAATCAAACGAAATATTTTTGTTAAAAGTGTTTTGGCTTGATTTTTATATTCAATCATATTATTATGTGGATTTTTCCTTTATTTTTTTGGTTATTGTTTTCTATGTTTGATAAGATATTGATGGTGTGCGTAGGCAATATTTGCCGTAGTCCAGTTGCAGAGGGTATGCTGCAGGTCTTTTTTAATGAAAAAAATATTGTTAATACAATTGTAGAGTCGGCAGGTATTGCTGCCTTAGTTGGTAGCACTGCAGATCCGTTTTCGTTAGAGCTTATGAGTGAGAAAGGGGTTGATATTCAGACTCATAGGGCGCGTCAGCTTACCGCTGAGCTGATCAAAGAGTTTGATTTAATCCTGGTTATGGAAAATGGCCATAAAAAGCATATTGAGCAAGAATTTCCTTTTAGTCGAGGAAAAATTCATTGTTTGGGTAGGTGGCGTAATGAAGATATTAGTGACCCCTATCAAGAGCCTCGAGAGGCTTTTGTTAAAATGGTTAATCACGTAGAGATTTGTTTACAAGATTGGATAGGTAAATTTTGGTAAAAAATGAATTTTGTTAAATTGAAAATTGATATTTATAGAGAGTTGTAATGAAAAAACTGTTGTTTGCATTGTCGTTGACTGCGCTATTATCCGCTTGCTCTGCGCCAGGAATGCATATGGATGAAAGTAGCTTGAGCTCGGAGCTTAATGGACAGGGCAAGGTTATGCAACCACATGTGCAAATAATTGATGTGCAGTTAATTCAACAAGAAATGCGGGCACTACAAGCACAGTTAAGTGATGCTCGAGTGAACTATAAAAAGCCTGCAGGTTTTACTGCAAAGCGCGTGGGTTATCAGTATATTATTGGCTCTCAGGATGTGCTGCGTATTATTGTTTGGAATCATCCTGAATTAAACAATCCTGCGAGCACGCAAAGTGCGGCAAGTATCTATGATGTCGGTTTTACTGTTGACCAGCAGGGCAATATTTATTATCCATATATTGGTTCGGTGAAGGTTGCAGGGAAAACGACTGACCAAGTGCGTGCTATTTTAACTAAAAAACTGGCTGCATACGTTAAAAAGCCGCAAGTTAATGTTGTTGTGATGGCATTTAATAGCCAAAATATTAATATTATTGGGGCGGTGCAATCGCCCAGTGTCGTCCCAGTAACAAATGTGCCGTTGACGGTTTTAAATGCGGTGACTAAGGCAGGTGGGCCTATTAGCTGTGGTAATAATACTGATGCGCAAGGCAGTGTGGCATTATGTGCAGATGTGCAAAAAGTAGCTGTTACTCGTGGTGGTAAAACAGTGTATGTAAATTTAAATACATTACGTTCTCCGGCGGGTTCTTCGGAAAATTGGATTTTAAAAAATGGTGATGTGATTAATGTGCCTAATAACAATCAATCACGAATTTTTGTCTTAGGTGCGGTGAATAAGCCAGGGCCATTTAATATGGTCGATGGTAAAATGACGTTACAACAGGCCTTGGGTAATGCGGCAGGGCCTAATATGTTGTCAAACCCTGCTTATACTTATGTGATTCGTAATTATCAAAATAATCCTCAGATTTATTTGTTAGATGCCCACTCTGCTGATGCTTTAATTCTCGCTAGCCGCTTTGCATTAAAGCCGCAAGATGTTGTATTTATTTCTAACTCTAAGATTGCTAACTTTAATGCGGTATTAAATCAGATTTTACCAACATTAAATACTGCAACTAGCATTAAATTCTTAACAAATTAAGGTGGAGCATTTAGTTATGGCGACACAGTCTCAACAATCTCAAATTGATAAAGTGCTTGATGTTGATGTGATTGATATTAAGCAATTAATTGCAACGCTTTTAGATAAGAAAAAAACAATTTTAATAACAACAGCTGTATTTTTTATTATTGCTGCACTGTATTGTTCATTTCGCGTTCCTACTTATGATGCGAATATATTGCTTAATAGTGATTTAAATAGCTCTGGTGCAAGCTTATCAAGTGTTATTGGCGGGGAATTGCCTTCTATTTTGGGAGGTGATCAAGCAGCTGCTAAGGCACAGACGGAAATTAGCTTAATTCAATCACGTAGCGTATTAGAGCCTGTTGTTAAATCACTACATTTAGATGTTATTGCAGAGCCTGATTATTTTCCTATTATTGGTAAAGGTCTCGCTCATCGTTATGATGCTGAAAATTATGCTAATGAGTATGCAAGCCCATTCGCATGGCTTTCTAGTTTTGCTTGGGGTGGTGAAAGTATAGAGATAGGGCAGTTTGAAGTATCTACGCCGTTAAAAGCAAAAGAATTTACGTTAGTGAATTTGGGGCAAGGGCGCTATCAATTGTATGGGCCTCAGGGCGATAAATTAGGAGTGGGCGCCGTTGGTAAGCCATTTGCAAAAGAAATCAATAGTTTTACGCGTGTTTATTTACTTGTAAATAGCTTAAAGTCTCCTGTAGGTGTGAAGTTTAGATTGAAGGAGCTTCATATGATGGATGCTTTGCAAGTGATATCTTCAAAATTGTCTGTTAGTTTGACTGATAAAAATACGCCGTTAATCAATCTTGGCTATACTGGATATAGCCCTGAAAAAACAGCAGAAATTTTAGATGCAATCGCTGATCAGGCGGTCCGCCAGGATGTTTACCGAAAATCTGAACAAGCGGCAAAAACACTAGCATTTTTAAAACAGCGTATTCCCTCAGTGCAGCAATCAGTTTATCAGGCGGAAAAAGCACTCAATGATTACCGTAGTCAGTCTGGTAATATATCGTTAGATGCTGAGACTAAGCTGATGATGCAAAGTGTGACTGACTTAGAGTCAAAAATTTATGACTTAAAAGTACAGAAAGCACAGTTACTACAGCAATTTACTGAGCGTAGTGTTCAGGTTGAGGAGGTTAATACTAGTATTGTAGCTTTAACAGTACAATTAAAATCATTGAATATTCGTTTAAAAAATTTGCCACAGGCAGACCAAGTTGCGGTTAATTTAATTCGCAATGCAAAAGTACAAAATACAATATATACGAATTTAATGCAGAAAGTTCAGCAGTTTGAATTATTAAAAGCAGGTACTGTTGGTGATTTGTCAGTCATTGATTATGCGAATATACCTTATAAAATATCGAATAAACCGACGTTATTAATTATTATTTTAGTCACGTTTATTGGCTTCTTTTTAAGTATGATTTATGTGTTTATTCGTAAGGCCTTGTTCCAAGGCATTGAAGATCCAGATGTCATTGAAAGCCGCCATGGTTTATCGGTATTGGGTACATTATTGACGAGCCCAGCTCAACAGCAGCAAGTTAAAGATTTTCAGAAAAATAAGGTGATGCAATTAAAGCTGCTATCTGAGTTAGACCCTATGGATATGACAGTAGAAGCTTTGCGAAGTTTGCGGACAAATTTAACGTTTGAGCTTGCTGCAGCAAAAAATAATATTATTAATATTTCAGGGCCTTGTCCGAATGTTGGTAAAACATTTGTGTCTGTTAATTTGGCACATGTTCTAAGTGAAACAGGCCAACGTGTACTCGTTATTGATGGGGATTTACGTCGTGGTTCGATGCACGATTATTTTGGCTTATCACGTGAGCACGGTCTTATTGATGTATTAGAAGGTAAGTTAACGCTTGAACACGCTGTTCATAGAACACACATTGATAATTTAGATATGATGCCTACCGGTGCTTTAATTGTGAAGCATGCGGAGTTATTGATGGGTAATAAATTAGGTGAAGTGCTTGAGCAACTATCTTCAAATTATGATGCCGTAATTATTGATACAGCGCCTATTTTAGCAATTACTGATGCTAGTTTGGTGGCACAATATGCTGGAACGAATATCGTCGTATTTGCAGATACGATGCACGATGACAAAGAAATTGAATTAACGATTAATCGTTTTGAAAAAGCAGGAGTGAAATTAGCAGGATTTATCTTTAATAATATGCAAATGGCGACGACAACATTAAGCAATAAATATAAATATGCTTATCGTTATGAAGCAAGGAAAAATTAAGATGAAAGTAATTCGAAAAGCGGTATTACCTGTTGCAGGTTTAGGCACACGATTTTTGCCCGCAACGAAAGCCACGCCTAAAGAAATGCTTCCTGTGGTTGATAAGCCATTAATTCAATATGCAGTTGAGGAGGCTGTGGCCGCAGGAATTACAGAAATTATTTTTGTAACGAGTTCTAATAAACGAGCAATAGAAGATCATTTTGATAAAAGCTTTGAGTTAGAAAGCCGCTTAGAGCATGCAGGCAAAGATAAGTTACTTCATACTGTAAAAAATATTTTGCCAGCTGGTGTGAGTGTTTCTTATATTCGTCAATCGGAGCCTTTAGGTTTAGGGCATGCAGTATTATGTGCAAAGCCATTGGTTGGAGAAGAACCATTTGCAGTGCTGCTTGCTGATGATCTTATCGATGGTGGGATACAGCCATGTTTAGCGCAAATGCTAGAAGCTTATCAACAGGCAGCTAATGTTTTAGCCGTGCAGCCTGTCGCGATGGCAGAGGTAGGTCAGTATGGTGTCGTTGCAACAGATCATCAGCAGCATATTCAGGCGATTATAGAAAAACCAACACAAGAAAAAGCCCCATCGAATTTAGCAGTCGTGGGCCGTTATATTTTAGATCATAGGATTTTTTCGTATTTAGAGAGAACGCAAAAGGGCGCAGGAGGTGAAATTCAGCTTACTGATGCAATTGCTGCATTATTGGCTGAGCAATCAATTTTAGCTTATGAATTTACTGGTAAGCGTTATGATTGCGGTTCTAAAGCCGGTTTTTTAGAAGCGACGATTGCTTATGCATTGAAGCATCCAGAGCTTGCAGAGCAAGCCAAATTAAGTTTAAAAGGATAAGAAATTATGAAAGGCATTATCTTAGCAGGAGGCTCAGGAACACGCTTACACCCGGTTACTCAGGCAGTAAGCAAGCAGTTGTTGCCCATTTATGATAAGCCGATGATTTACTACCCATTAACCACTTTAATGTTAGCGGGTATTACTGAAATTTTAATTATTAGTACGCCTCATGACTTACCTCAGTTTAAAAAATTACTAGGAGATGGCTCACAATGGGGTATTTCCCTATCATATACAGAGCAGCTGAAGCCTGAAGGCTTAGCACATGCCTTTATTCTCGGCGAAGAGTTTATTGATAGTGATAAAGTGTGTTTAATCTTGGGTGATAATATTTTTTATGGTCAGGGTTTACAACGTTTTTTTACACAGGCAATGAATCAACTAAATGGTAGTGTGGTATTTGGTTATACTGTAAATGACCCTGAGCGTTATGGTGTGGTTACGCTGGATCAGTCGGGTAAAATAGAAAGCATCGAAGAAAAACCTAAGAGACCTAAATCTAATTCTGCGATTCCAGGGATTTATTTTTTTGATAATGAAGTAATTCATATTGCTAAAGCGCTTAAGCCCTCTAAACGCGGTGAGTTAGAAATAACAGATGTTCTAAAAGCTTATTTAGCGCAAGGCAAATTACAAGTGATTCAATTATGCCGAGGTTTTGCTTGGCTAGACACTGGCACTCATGATTCTTTATTAGAAGCTTCAGATTATATCGCGATTTTAGAACGTCGGCAGGGCTTAAAAATTGCGTGTCCTGAAGAGATGGCGTGGCGTATGGGCTATATAAATAGTAAGAAATTATTGAAATTAGCAAAAGAGTTAACTAATACAACCTATGGTGCTTATTTAAAATCTCTTGTCGAGGCTGAAATATGAAACAGCTTTTAGTGACAGGTGGTGCGGGTTTTATTGGCTGTAATTTTGTACGTTATATGCTGAAAACATATAATCATGTAAATATTATAAATGTAGATAAATTGACTTATGCTGGTAGTTTAAATAATTTAAAAAATTTACCAGATGAGTCTCGTCATATTTTTGTACAGGGTGATATTTGTGACCGCCCTTTTATTGATCAATTATTGCGTGAATATGATATAGATACGGTTGTGAATTTTGCAGCTGAATCTCATGTTGATAATTCAATTAAAAATCCAAAACCATTTATAGAAACAAATATTAATGGGACTTTTACTTTATTAGAAGCTGCACGTCAATTTTGGCTCGAAGAAAAACAATGGTTGAAGAGTGATTGCCGCTTTCATCATGTCTCAACAGATGAAGTATATGGAACCTTATCTAAGGGTGAACCTGCTTTTACTGAAGCAACCGCTTATGCACCTAATTCACCCTATTCAGCATCTAAGGCTGGGTCTGATCACCTAGTGCGGGCATATTTTCATACATACGGCTTGCCAATGACGATATCAAATTGCTCAAATAATTATGGTCCTTACCAGCACCGTGAGAAGTTAATCCCAACGGTGATTCACTTATGTTTAGCTGAGAAAAAAATTCCAATTTATGGCAATGGCTCTAATATTCGTGATTGGCTCTATGTAGAAGATCATTGCTCTGCGATTGATAAAATTCTTCACAATGGGCGATTGGGTGAAGTGTATAATATCGGTGCGAATAATGAAGCTGATAATCTCACGCTTGTTAAGCAGATTTGCCAAATCTTAGATAAGAAACAGCCACGTAAAAATGGTAACTCTTATCAAGAGTTAATTACTTTTGTAATCGACCGTGCTGGGCATGATTGGCGTTATGCGATTGATAATAGGAAAATTAAAAATGAGCTTAATTGGCAGCCGGTATATAGTTTACAGGGCGCTTTGGAATTACTAATTAATGAGAAAATTCAAGATATTTAAAATATAATAGGTGGTGAGAGTGAAAGTTGTTGTTACATTTGGCACATTTGATTTATTTCATTATGGACATTTAAGAATTCTTGAGCGTGCACGTGCATTGGGGGATAAATTAATTGTTGGAGTATCATCAGATGCTTTAAATTATAATAAAAAGCAATGCTACCCTATTACTCCACAAGAGCAAAGGCTATCCATAGTTTTAGCCAATAAGTTTGTAGATGATGTGTTTTATGAAGAAAGTCTAGAACTTAAACGAGAATATCTTATTAGATACAAAGCAAATACTTTGGTAATGGGAGATGATTGGAAAGGATGTTTTGATTTTTGTAAAAATTTATGTGAAGTGGTATACCTTCCTCGAACAAAAGATATTTCTACTACTGATTTAAAAGCGAAAATAAAAGCATTAGAGTTTGCACTTTCTTAATAACTTAGTAAGTAGAATTTTTTAAAAATGATTAAAAATCTTTTATATATGCTTATTTCTAATTTTGTAAAGTTAGCTTCTACAGCGGTTATATTTTTTATATTAGCACGAGTTTGGGGTGTTGAAGCATTTGGTCAGTTTACTTATTGCTTTGCAATGATAGCGATTGTTCAAGTTATTTTGGATTATGGCTTTAATCTACAAGTTGTTAAAGATATTAGTGAAGACAAGAAAAAAGCAATAGATATTATACAAAAAAGTTTAACTGTGAAACATATAATTACTTTTACAGTGTATATTTTTTCTTGGCTAATGTTGGTTTTTTATAATAAAAATAGTAGTTTTAATGTGCTTTATCTTTTGCTATTGGTTAGTGTAACGTTAAACTCATATGCTAATTATTTTTTGTATCCTTCACAAGCAGAAGAAAAGTTTAAAATCGTTTCATTGGTGATGTTAGCTTATAACATCAGTTTTGTTGTAATTATTGGTTTGGCTTTATTATTTGGATATCGCACATTAACCGATATTGCTGCTGTATTTGCCTTAGCTAGATTAGTCCCATTTTTAATTTGTGTTTTTTTAATAAAAAAATATTATCCTGCTGTTCAGCTTTTGACGTTAAGAACCAAGGGTTCTTGGCAGTACTTTAAAAAAAGCCTGTCATATGGGATTTTAGTTTTTTTTGGTATGGCATATTTTCAGATGGATACTTTATTTATAAATCACTTTCTTGGTGCTAGACAAGTTGGTTTATATCAGGCAGGGGTGAGGATTTTGGTTGCATCTGCCTTTATTGTTGATGTGTTTAATAGTGTATATTTACCTAAAACAATTAGTTTAAAAAATAATATAAATAAATTAATTGAATACCAATCTAAAACGACTCACTATTTTTCATTGATTAGTTTAGCTGCTGTTTCTATTTGTGTGTTATTTCCAAGTTTTATAACAATGCTATTATATGGTAAGGCATATATAGAGTTAGCTAATTATTTACCACTTTTTTCATTATTAATTACTTTGCGTTATATTGGTTCCAGTTATGGCTTGTTAGTTACAGTGTTTGATGCACAACGGCTTAGGTGTTTGCTTGTTGGTGGTGCTTTGCTTGTTAATGTACTTTTAAGTATTATTTTGATTCCAAGGTATTTTTTATATGGTGGGTTACTTGCAGCATTAATGACTTTGATTTTTTTGAATTTTGGCTACTTTATGTTCTCTTTATATAGAGTTAAATCGATTTACTTAAAAGCAGATACGTTGCTTGTATTAACTGCTTTAATGGCTTCTGTACTTGCTTTTTATTTTGGCTTAGGAAGCTGGTTAGTTGCTCTTAGTTTATTTTTAGGCTGGGTGGCTGCAATTCGGAAAAAAGATATTTTATTTATTAGCAGAAGGCTGAGTTTAATATGAGATGTATCGTAAAATTATTTATATTTCCATTGATGAATATACTATATCTTATATCACTTTGTGTTCCAAAAAAAGATAATTTGTGGGTTTTTGGTGCATGGTTTGGTAATTCTTATGCAGATAACTCTAAATATTTATTTGAATATGTTTGTGCCAATAAAAAAGAAATTGATTGCATTTGGATTAGTAAAAATAAGCACGTTGTTGAATTTTTACAAGGGCAAGGCAAAAGAGTATATTATTATTTGTCTATGCAGGGTATTTGGTTAGTAATGAGGTCGCAAGCAGCATTTATTACGTGTTCAAAAGGTGATATATTTGCAGCTGTTCTGACTCCCCGTCATTATGTTGTACAGCTATGGCATGGAACCCCGCTAAAAAAAATAGTATATGATGATAGGATGGTCTATGATCGTGATAGTATTTTACATAAAATAAAAACCATGATATTTCCTTTTTTAAAGATTAAATTTTCTTTAGTAGTTTCGCCATCGCAATATATTTCAAGGATATTTTCCGGAGCTTTTAGGATGAGACTGGATAAGTGTCCAGTGCTTGGTTACCCTCGAAATGATATCCTTTCTAATAAGAGGACTGTTATTAACAATAGCAGAAAACAAGTTATTCTCTATGCTCCAACATTTAGAGAGCATGAGCTAACTGGTTCTGTGATTACAATACCCTCAGCACAAGAGTTAGCAGAAGTAAATGACTTTTTAGTATCGATAGATAAAGAACTGCGTATTAGGTTACACCCCGCAATATCTGGAAAAGTAGCAGACTTATTCATGTATAGCCGTATATCATTGTCTACTGAAGCAGATATACAGTTAGACTTAAAACAAGCAGAAATATTGATTTCAGACTACTCTAGTTTGATATATGATTATTTATTGACTGATCGTCCGATTATTCAATTTGCTCCTGATTTAGATGAATACCTTGCTTCCAGCCGTGAAATGTATCATGACTATGAAAAAATTGCCGCAGGCCCTATTGCTCATACATGGAGTGAAGTGCTCGTTTTCTTATCAGAGTGCCTTTGTGATCCAAAGAGATATGCAGAGAACAGGAAATATGTAAGAGAGCTTTTTAATGCTTATAACGATGACCTTAGTTCAGAGAGAGTTTATCAGTTTGTTTACAAAATGCTGTATATGAGGCATTGAGTTGATTTAAAGGTTTGGAGTACTCTATAAAATGCAGTTTTCTTTAATATTAGCAACAATTTCACGGGTTAATGAAGTTGATCATATGCTAACTTCATTGCAAAAGCAATCGTATCAAAATTTTGAGGTGATTGTTGTCGATCAAAATTTAGATAATAGGCTAGATTTAATTTTAGCAAAGCACCAGCTACAGATGAATATTCACCATGTTAAGGTTGAAAAGCCTGGTTTATCAAGAGCAAGAAACGTTGGTTTGGCACAAGCAAGTGGGGATATAATCGCATTTCCTGATGATGACTGTTTTTATCACTCTGATACTTTGAGTAGAGTAAAAGATTTTTTTCAAAAAAATAAAAACTATAATATTTATAGTTGTCGTCTTTTAGATCCTGATAGTAATGACTCTTCTTGTAATCGATGGCTTACTACCGATAGTGATTTTAGCTTGACTAATGTTTTTAGGTGTGCACTTAGTGCGACATTATTTATTAAACTAAACAAGAAAAAAGATGTGAATTTTGATGAGAGGTTTGGAGTTGGGGGAGAATTTGGTTCTTCTGAAGAAACAGATATGTTAATTAATTTGATGTATTTAGGGTACATTGGTAGATATCATGTTAATGGTCATATATATCATCCAGATAAAAAGCCCGAGCTTGATAGAGCACATATTTATGGTCAAGGGCTTGGAGCCATGCTGAAGAAACAAATCTATTATTATAAGCGCTATAAATTAATTAAAAATGTAATATTAAGTCTTATTTTAAAACCACTTATTGCTATTTTTATAAATGTATTAAGATTGAATATAAAAATGACGAAATTTTATTCTAAATTATTTTTTTCTAGATGGTTAGGCTTCTTTAAATATAAGAGTGTAAAATAATGTCTGTTGCAGGTGCAAGCTTAACTATTAATATAGTTAGCTTAATTATAGTCTTTTTTCTAGCATTTTCAGATTATAAAAAAAATAATTTTATTGCAGTACTTTATTGGGTGGTTTTAACTTTTCTAGTTTTGATTCAGGGGATTTTTATTTCTAGTGATTTACTTGATGTATTGAACATTCAGTATTTGGGTAATAACATTACACCTGAAGGCCATTTATTGGCTAGTTTTATTGTGTTAGCAATTATTGTTGTTGTCTTTATTATGCGCAGTAGTACTTCTGCAGTATCTAGAGCTAATAGGGTTTGTACCGAAAATAATAATATACATATTAAAGATAGTTTGTATTTTCCGATAGGCTATTATATATTTCAGTGGTTTGCTTTATTTGTTTTGTCAGTCAGTATGATTTATCTTGTTGGTGGTCTGCATAGTTGGTTAGCTAGTAGTCGACCAGGCGCAGAAGGTGGGACAGTATTTCTAGTTTTATTTGGTTTATTTACATATCCATTATTATTAAAACTATCGTCTGCCTATCCATTCAGCATCAAAAAAAATGATATTCTATTATATGCATTTTCAGTTTTAATTATAGCTAGTTTCTCTAGGATTTTATTTTTATTTCATTTTGTTATACTGGTAATTTGTCTTGTTTATAATAAAAAATCTGTGAACCTTAAAAAGTATAAAAAGCACTTTATACTATCATTTTTAGTTTTTATAATCATTTTTTTTGTTTACGGAGCTTACAGAGATGTTTTACCTCAGTTACCAGAAGGCTCTAGGACATTTACTGCTGCTATCAACTTATTAGTATCGAAACCAGAGTTAAGTATATTGTCATTTCAGCGACTATACCATGTTGGTATAGAAGGGATGTCTGGTGTATCTGGTGTACTATCACAAACTCTACGCATGGGAACAGTGCAGTTGGATTTTGGAATGTCACTTTTTACTGGTTTTTTTCATTTAATCCCAGGGCCATTGCGTAGCCTTATGGACCCTTTGCCAGATTATATAGCCTCTATGTATTGGTATCACGGTAGTGTTGTTGGTGGTGGCTTAGAAAATATATTTGTTCATTTCTCTTTTCTTGGTTTTATCTTGTACCCATTTATTCTCTATTATTTTTCTTATGTTCTTGAAAAGAATATTAGGAATAATATTAAAAAAACAGCTATTAACGATAAATTTTTGATATATGCAATATATGTCGCCTATGGCTTGCAAATTATAAGAGGAACCTTATGGTTGGCTTTAATGTATATTGTTGCAGAAATTTGTATTTTATATATGGCAATTTTTTTATTCAGAATCTTTATAAAGAAAAAACCTTTAATGTCTAGGTATTATTAATGAAAATTGTTATTGATGCAAGAGAGTTGGATGGAAGATTTCGTGGGGTTGGAGTTTTTATTAAAGGAATATTAGAAGCTATTTCAACGTTTGATCGGGATAACTCATATGTTCTACTGATGAGAGATGTAAAAACATTATCTAAATTGAAGTTATCAAATAATTTTTCTTCTTATGTGGTTCCTGGTATGATAGGTGTCACAGACATTGTTATATTACCTTACATGGTTAATAAAGTTTTAAAACCAGATGTGTTATGGTGTCCGAGTAATAACTGTTTTCCCTTTATTTCTAAAAAAATAACTATAGTTTCTAGTATTCATGATCTAATGTTCTTTAAGTATTCATATAAGTTTTTGAGTAAGCAGTATTTTGGTAGTATTTATCGAAAGATTTTTTCAACAATTGCTGCAAAAAGAGCAAACTTAATTCATACACCGACTAGGAATAATATTTCAGAAATTTCAGAAGTTTTGGGAGTAGATAAAAATAACTGTTTTTATACTTATGAAGGTATTAACTTTATTGAAAAGGCTGATCACGCAATTTTAGACCAACTTTCTCTGAGGGGTGTGCGTTATATTTATAGTGTTGCTGGCCTATCACCGAATAAAAATTTTGACATGTATTTACAGTCCTATAGACAATTAAATCGATTGCCAGGTATGCAAGATATAAAGCTTGTACTATCTGGGTGTACAAAAATGCAGTATCAAAACTTAGGCCCTGGAATTATTATTACAGACTATATTACAGATGATCAAAAAAAATCACTTTTTAAGAATTGTTGCTTGTATCTTTCTCTTTCTTCTGAAGAGGGTTTTGGGCTTCCAGTTTTAGAGGCCGTGTACTATAACTGTCTAAACATATTAATTAGCGATATTGATAACTATAAAGAAATTTATGAAGACTATGTAAGCTATACATCTATTAACAATGGTCCAGAGATTGTTGCTAATAATATTAGACAACTGTTAGAAGAGCCTTCAACTTTGAAAGATCGAACAAGGCTTATTTCTAAGTGTGACTGGGATAATGTTGGTCATATTTTGTTAGATAAATTTAATATGCTGGTAGGAAGTAAAATTTAATGAAAAAAATTCTTATCTTAAGTGCAGCATACCCTTACCCCATTAATAATGGTAAACGTGTTGTTTTATCAGGAGTTATTGATTTATTTAACCAAAAAGGTTTCAAAGTAGATTATCTTTATCTAGGTCATCATAAGCCAGATAATCAAGGTAAGATTGAAAATTTTATTTTTATAGAGAAACCAAAAAGTTATCAGCAGATAAAAAATGTTTTATTTCAGTCTTTTTTTATGAGAAAAAAATCTATTCAGGAATCTGTTCTTTATAGTAATTCTATAAAGAAAAAAATAATAGATATTATGGAAAAAATTAGTCCTGATATTATTTTTATTGACACACTGAGGTTAGGCCAATTTTTAGAGGATATGAATAAAACGGGAAAAGAATTTTTATATCTTGATGATTTATTTTCTTTACGTTATGCAAGAATGCTGCAGGCGATGGATCGACATGATTTAAAGATAAATTTACTTGGAAATTTTTCTTCCATGATACCGGCTTTTGCAAGAAAATTACTGAAGGTTGAAAGGCTTGGGAAGTTAATCTTAAAGTTTGAAAAAAAAACTATAGAAAAAAGAGAAATTCAAATAGTACAGTCATTTAGTAACTCTTTATTGATTAATCAATCTGAATCTCTTGCGTTAACTGCAAAGTCGGGTGCTCATGTTGGGTCGATTAAGCCATTAATGAATATTAATGTCTTAACGGAAAGGAATTATAGTAATTCACCCGAGTTTATTTTTTTAGGAGATCTAACTTTACCCCATAATAGCTTTAGTATCTTATTTTTTATAGAAGAGTGTATTTCTAAACTTACTGAAAAATTACCAGGTGTAAAGTTGCGTTTGATTGGCAAGGGGGCAAGTCAAGAGCTTTTAGAAGTGGTGAATACCTACCCTGATAATGTGTCTGTGGAAGGCTATGTTGATGATCTCGCTTCGTTGTTTTCAAGTGCTTGTGCTATGATTGTGCCGCTACAATTTGGTAGTGGCGTTAAACTAAAAACGCTAGAAGCTTTAGCACATGGGCTGCCTGTTGTTTCAACAAGCTATGGTGTTGAGGGTATTGCTATTAATGAATATGCCGGATGTGTCGTTGAAGAGGATATCCAAGGGTTTGTTGAGGCAATGAAAAGGTTGACATGCACTAGTTATAACCGACAGTTGTCTGCACAAGCAATTTCTTTTTATAAAGATAATTACTCACAAGATGTTATTTTTTCTGAATATAGTAAAATATTTAATTTAGGAGAGTAAATGTATTTGGTAACTGGTGGTGCAGGCTTTATCGGTTCTCATACTGTTGAATTGCTATTAGCTCAGGGCTATAAGGTGCGTGTGCTAGATAATTTGTCGACAGGAAAACTAAGTAATTTACCTGCTGATCAATCAAATTTAGAAGTTATAACAGCAGATGTGAGAGATTATGGAGCTGTGCTTCAAGGGTTGCAAGGTGTTTCTGCGGTGTTGCACTTGGCTGCACAAGTCTCTGTGCCGCGCTCAATAGATAAGCCTTTAGAGTCTCTTGATGTAAATACTAAGGGGTTTATCAATGTATTGGAAGCGGTGCGTCGGACTGATGATAAAATACATGTTGCTTATGCATCTAGTGCTGCAGTTTATGGTAGTGCTGAGCAATTACCTTGTGATGATACTCAGATTTTACCTGTAGAGATAAATTCTTTTTATGCACTGGAAAAAGCCAATAAAGAGCGTTATGCGGCTTTATATCATAAATTATTTAATATCACGAGCACAGGACTTCGCTATTTTAATGTCTTTGGACCAAAGCAAGACCCATCTTCGCAGTATGCTGGAGTGATTTCTAAATTTATGACTGCCGCTGCAAATGATCAGCCCATTAGTATTTATGGTGATGGTGAGCAAAGTCGGGATTTTATTTATGTTACAGACGTTGCACGAGCTAATATGTTGGCATTACAAAATACTCAGCATGGTGTGTGTAATATTGCTACAGGGTGTGCTACAAGCTTAAATCAATTAGTAAATGGTATTGAAAAAATAACGGGAAATAAATTAAATTGCTCTTATTTTTATGAAAGGCCAGGTGATATTAAGCACTCTATTGCAAGTATTTACCATGCAGATGAATTATTAAATTTTCTAGCCAAAATAAAATTTTCAGATGGCTTAAAGCATTACTTTGATTCGATATTAGGCTAATATTTTTGGGGTTAATAAAACTTGTAAGGATAATAAAGCGATAAAAGAGGCTTAAATATAAACTCTCTTTGTAACTTTTTTGATTTATTATGATTTACTAGAATCTTTCGATATCATCCTCATTTAAGTAGCTGCCGGATCTTACTTCGATAATTTCCAAGTCAATTTTTCCAGGGTTTTCAAGTTGATGAATCTCGCCAATAGGAATATAAGCGGATTGATTGGGTTCGAGTAAAATAGCCTCTTCAGTCCCTTTGCTGATCTTTGCGGTACCTGCTAGTACAACCCAATGCTCACTACGGTGCATATGGCGCTGTTTAGATAGTGTTTGCCCTGGTTTAATACTGAGACGTTTAATCTCAAAACCGAAACCTTGATCTAAGCTTTGGACCCAGCCCCAGGGGCGGTAAATCTTCGTGTGATGACGATGTTCGTAGCGCTTATCTTGTTTTAATTGCTCAACAATTTTTTTGACATTTTGTGTGTCATCTTTATCAGCGATTAGTACTGCATCTTCTGTGGCAACAACGATCAGATTATTAATGCCTACACTGGCGATCAGTGGGCCGTCTGAGCGCAAATAACAGTTTTTAGATCCTTGATTGATGATATCTCCCTGAATATAGTTGCCTTGAGAGTCCTTTTGACTTACCTGCCATAGTGCACTCCAAGAACCAACATCTGACCAGCCAAGATCAACAGGGATAACGACTGTGTTTGTGGCCTTTTCCATAATGGCGTAATCTATGGAAACATCCTCACATTGTGCAAAATCTTTTTCATTGAGGCGATAAAAATCTAGGTCTTTTGTGCTGTTTTTTAAGGCAAGCTCACATTGCGTTAAGGTGTGAGGAATCAGGTCTTTGGCGATATTGATTAAGGTTTTTGCCTTAAAAAAGAATATGCCGCTATTCCAGCTATAATCATCTGAGGCGAGATATTTTTCAGCTGTTTTAATATCTGGTTTCTCGACAAAGCGACTGGCTTTAAAGGCATGCTGAGACTGATTTAATGCGTGACCTGCTTGAATATAACCATAGCCTGTTTCAGGGTGTGAGGGTTTAATGCCAAAAGTGACTAATTGCTCATCTGCAGCGGCTTGTTGAGCCGCTTGAATGGCTTGAATAAAATGCTCTTGTTTTTTTATAAGATGATCTGAGGGGAGTAGCAGCACATCGCCTTCTGGATCAGTTGCAAGCACACTGAGGGCGGCAATGACAGCAGCAGGCGCGGTGTTGCGTCCACAGGGCTCTAAAATGACTTTGCTATTGGTAATATGTTGCTCACGCAGTTGCTCAGCGACAATAAAACGATGCTCATGATTGCAAATGATTGTCGGTGAGGAAAACAGTGTTTTTTCTGTTAAGCGACTGACGGTGTCTTGCAACATTGTGCGTTCTGTTGCTATAGGCAACAGTTGTTTTGGGTAAAGTGCGCGTGAGAGTGGCCAAAGTCGTGATCCACTACCACCTGATAAAATAACTGGATAAATCAACGGATTGCCTTAATTCTGATCAAAATAACAATAATAATCTTGGCTAATATAACTTAGAATGATGTTGCAGTACACCGGAGTTTTAGCCTTATTTAAAGGGTTTTAAACAATATTAGTGCTTTTCTACTGAAATTGTACTAAAAGTTTCACCTAGTTTTAATGTTAATTTTTATTAATAAATGTATAATAGCAAGCTATACATTGCCGGCTTAGACATATTTTACAGGCATAATCTTGAGTTATTAGTTTTATACAACTTGTTTAGAGGAGAACTATGAGACGTGGAATGCTAAAAGAGCATAGTAGTTTATTTTTTATTTTAGTGTGCTTAGTTGAGTTAGTGTTGGTCGCTAGCAGTGGATTTCTTGGTCACTGGTTTGAGTTGGGAAGCTTGAGTTATGACACAAATATGGACAGTATCGAAGCAATTTTATTGGGTGTAATTTTAGCGGCAATTGTTTTCCCATTATGTCGTGTGTACGCTCCATTACGGGGTCAAGCTATTGGTACGGTATTTCGCCGTGTGTTATGCGCTTGGGGCTTGGTTATTTGTTATTTGGTTCTAATCGCTTTCTTTACTCATCGCACCGGAATTTATTCACGAGGATTTTTGCTATCTTGGGCGGTGATTGGTGTTGTTTTATTATTAGCTTTTCGATTGTTATTAGTCATTTTCTTACGTTATCTGCGCTCACATGAGCATAATTTGCGCCGTGTGGTAGTCATCGGAGCCGGTTCACTAGGGGAGCGTATTGTCCGTAATTTAAAACAACGCTTATGGACGGGTTATCGAGTTATTGGTTTCCTAGATGATAATGAACAGAAGGTTGGCAAAAGTATACGCAGGCATCGAGTTTATAAAACGCCTAAAGATTTGGAACAATGGTTAGCTGATCATGCAATTGACGAAGTTTGGTTGGCCTTGCCCTTGCATGCTGACCAGAGAATGAAAGAACTCTTATATGATATGCGCCATAATGCCCTCACCATTCGCTTGGTTCCGGATATTTTCTGTTTTAGTTTATTAAACCACTCGCAACAAAATATTGCTGGTTTACCAACGCTTAATCTTAAAAGTAGCCCTGTGCAAGGCATTAATCGTCTGTTAAAAGCGATTGAAGATCGTGTATTGGCGATGATTATTCTAACGATGATCAGTCCAATCATGTTTCTCTTGGCGATATTGGTGAAGTTGAGTTCAAAAGGGCCGATTTTCTTTAGGCAGGAGCGGGTCACTTTAAGCGGTAAACGCTTTAATATTTTAAAGTTTCGTTCGATGCCGGTGAGTGCAGAAAGTAAAACCGGAGCGGTTTGGGCGACTCAAGGTGAAAATCGTGCGACTAAAATTGGTGCACTTATGCGCAAAACCAGTTTAGATGAACTGCCACAGTTTATTAATGTACTCAAAGGAGACATGTCTATCGTCGGGCCGCGCCCTGAACGTCCTGTTTTCATTAAGAAATTTAAACATGAAATTCCAGACTATATGCAAAAGCACTTGGTTAAAGCTGGGATTACAGGGTGGGCACAAGTGAATGGCTGGCGTGGTGATACTGACCTTGGTAAGCGTATTGAACATGATATTGATTATATTGAAAACTGGTCATTGTGGCTTGATATTAAAATCATTTTTAAAACTATTTTAAATGGATTTGTTCATAAAAATGCGTACTAGCGTGTATTTGCAAGCCTTATATTTTTCGATTTTGGCATAAAATTTGCCATAGGTTTTGTATGTCCTTAGGTTAAAGGGTATATGAGGCCGGTTATGCCAAAAGTCTATTTAGTAGCTGTTTATCAAGTTGTTTGTGCTGCGTTTTTATTTTGTATGTTATTTTCTGTTTATGCAGCAAAAACAGCTCAGGAAATTTCAAAAAGTGTGTCTCGTCATAGCATTTCTTTAAATGCCTATGATCATATTGCAGTTTTGCCAAATGTGTTAAGCCCTTTAGCACCGACGGCTGTGGGTGCTCAGTGGGGGGATGTGTATTTTGGTTTTGCTGCAGCGAACCATTCCTCGGGTGAGGATAATGTCAATGGCGTGTTGGTTGTTGGTTTTGGTATCGGTGATCCTGAGCATGTGATTGGCTTGGATGTGAGTATGGCGGTAACGAGCATTAACCCTGCAGATGGTGGCTTTGCTAAGGACCGTCATGTTGACTTAAAGCTGCACAGACGCTTGCCGTATCAGTCGGCAATTGCCGTGGGTGTGGAAAATCTGCTGGCAAGCGGTTTGGATCGAGATTTTAGTAAGACCTATTACCTTGTGTTAACGAAAGATTTTCAAGTCACAGAGCGTCAGTTGTCTATCTCCTTGGGTATTGGTAATGGTCGTTTTCGTAGCCAAGAGGATATTAATATAGATAAAAGCTCTATCGGTGTATTTGCTGATGTGAGTATAGGCATTACAGACTGGTTGGATATTTTTGCAGATTGGACCGGTCATGCTGTTTCTGCTGGGGTCAGTTTGCAACCTGTTAAAAAATTACCACTCACATTAACTGTCGCAGCATTGGATATTGGTAAGAGTGCAGTGAGCACAGTGCCTATTGCTGTGGGGCTTGGTTTTACTCATCGTTTTTAAGCTAGAGTTGAAATTAAAGCGTTAGCTAAATTTTGCGCCTCTGTTGGTAAATATTAACTAGATATCAAATATCAGCGTTATTGTCATGTTTATGTTTTATTAAGTCTTTATTCATTTTCGAAATTCCAATATGATGATGAAAAAGTGCAAACCAATTAAATTAATTGATGTTGGTTTTAGCCAATTTTAGACACTGTTGATAAATAATGATAATGATGAGGAAAACGACAATGAAGATCTCTAAGGTTGCGTGTAGCCTTGCTGTTGCAGTGCTTGCACTACCACTTGCAAGCTTTGCCGTAAGTCAAAGTGGCCAGTTTTTTGCGACTCCCAGTATAGGGAGTGGTTGGTTTGATTCAGACCGCCAAGTGAGTAATGAGCCAGTACTAAATTTGAGTTTGGGCTATAACATTACTGATAATATTGCTGTTGCCTTATCGTATGCACATGCAAGTAATAAAGATGATGTGACTGGCAACTCTGCGAGTATGAACCAAATGCGTATTGATGGTTTGTATCGCTTTATGGCAAAGAGTCCTCTTCAGCCTTACTTACTTGCTGGAATCGGTCGCCAGAACTTAAAAGGCTCCAATAGTTTCTTAGACTATGGTGTGGGTTTAACGTATGACTTTATGCCAAATGTTGCATTAGATGTAGGTGTGCGTCGTCAGTATCAATTAGGTACGTATCATCGCAATGACACGATTGCTGCCGTGGGAATACAGTTTAGTTTTGGTCCGCATGGCAGTGCATTTAGTGCAGATGAGAGCTTTGATCAAAATGAAATCGCCCCTGCACCTATGCCTGAACAAGCTGCGCCGCCAGCGCCAGCACCTGAGGCAGCTGCGCCTGTAAATCCTTGTGCAGTACCGGTGAATGAGGTCGCAATTAGTTTTGCTTCAGCCAGTGATATGGTATCGTCAAAATATGACTGCCAGTTAAGTCGTATTGCTGCGTTTTTAAGCGTAAATCCAAAAAGCTCTGCAATGATTAAAGGTTATGCGGACAGCAGCGGTAGCCCAAACTATAATAATCAGGGTTTATCACAGCGTCGGGCTGAGAGTGTGAAAGATTACTTAGTAACTCAAAAAAGCATCAATAGCCACCGCCTAATTACGCAGGCATTGGGTACTGAAAACCCGGTTGCAACGAATAAAACAGTAGAAGGGCGTGCTAAAAATCGTCGTGTTGATGTGACGACAATCAAATAAGCCAAATAACGTCTTAATATTGTATAAAAAGCCTGTTATTACAGGCTTTTTATTTAGCTAGTATCATTGTTGTCTTCGATTAAGATAACGTCTGCCGCATAAGGTGTGCCTGAAGTATCTTTGTGAATAGAGTAGGATACTTTTTGGTGAGTCGTTAAAGCTTGTATTTGTGCTTGTGGGTCAAATCCTGAGCGATGGACGAAGATATCATCCCCTCCGTCTTGAGGGGTGATGTAGCCAAAGCCAGTTTCGTTGTTAAACCATTTGACAAATCCATCTGCCATCTAGGCGTTATTCCGTCATTGATTTGCGTAGTTTCTTTAAGGCGCTTTTCTCAAGTTGGCGTACACGCTCAGCCGATACTTGGTACTTCGCCGCTAGTTCATGAAGTGTAGCTTTGTTTTCTTCATTTAGCCAGCGCTGTTGCAAGATGTCGCGACTACGCTCATCCAGAATTGAAATAGCTTGTAAGAGCTTATTTTCTTGGTTAGATTGCCAGTTATCATGCTCCAGCGCTAACGCTGGGTTATTCATAGCATTTGTATCTTCAAGGTAGCTGGGTTGAGCCGCACCTGTGCCTTCCCCCTCTTCCGGACTTGTAGGAGCAATCACAGCATCATGTGCGCTTAAGCGTGCTTCCATTTCAACCACGGTTTTTGCAGGGACACCCAAATCAGCAGCAACGGATTCAACTTCTGCTTGATTAAACCAGCCAAGGCGTTTTTTCTGTGAGCGCAAGGAAAAAAAGAGTTTGCGCTGTGCCTTGGTGGTTGCAACTTTAACGATGCGCCAGTTGCGAATAATAAACTCATGAATTTCAGCTTTAATCCAGTGGACCGCAAAGGAGACTAAGCGTACGCCGACGCTTGGGTCGAAACGTTTTACCGCTTTCATTAGGCCAATATTGCCTTCTTGAATAAGGTCTGCTTGGGCAAGACCATAGCCTGAATAGCTACGAGCAATCTTAACAACGAAACGTAAGTGTGCCATTACTAGCCTGCGCGCGGCTTCGATATTCTGGTGCTTATGGTATTCTTGTGCGAGTGCAAGCTCTTCTTCAGCACTTAGCATTGGTACCTGATTGACATTATGGATAAATGTATCAAGGTTGCTGCCAGGTGTTAGCATCAATGCTTTATTATTATTTGTCAGTAGTGTAGTTTGTGTCATGTTACTTCTACCTCCGCCAGGAAAAATAACATATTTCCTTTGATAAGGCTAGGTTTTTTTATCTAAATAATACACTGTTAGCGAATATTGTTATGAAAAGTCATGAAAAATAGCATAAATTTACATGGCTTATATTGAGTTTATTAAATAATTGTGAAAATTATCGGGATGCTTTAAGTTGCCTTGTAAGATTTATTTAAATATTTTAAAGAATACTGTAAAGCGTATTAATATCTTCTGTTCTATGCTTCTTAACTATTTGAAATTATAAAGATATTCTTTATATTTCCTTGCGTTATGCCTTGAAAGGTTGTGTGCCTCTAGAATATGATAAGGAAGATAATGGCAAAGGAGTATGGATGACGATGCAGCCTTATAAAAGTAAAAGTGATTTATTATTTTCTGTTTTGATCGTTGGATTAATTAGTTCTGCTAGTTTTTTATTATCAACATATTCTGTGTCTGCGTGGGCGGCACGTGTTGCACCCGTACAAGCGCCTGTTATTTCATATTCAGCAGCTGTTACGCAGGCAGCCCCTGCTGTTGTTAGTATTTATACTCGTCAAAAGCTGGCTAATTTGCGTGGATTCTATGGGCGACAGGCAATGCCGTTTTCGCCGCGCCAGCCTGGATTGCAATCAGATAATATGAGCTTGGGATCGGGTGTTATTATGGATAAGTCAGGCTACATCATCACCAATTATCATGTGATTCGTAATGCGGATAAAATTGATGTTGCTTTGCATGATGGCCGTAAGGCCAAGGCAAGAGTAATCGGAACCGATCCTGAAGTTGATCTTGCGATATTAAAAATTAATTTAAAAGATTTGCCGGTTATTAAAGTAAATAAAGAATCCTCTGCTGTCGGCGATGTTGTTTTGGCGATTGGCAACCCTTATGGGGTGGGGCAGACAATTACTCAGGGTATTGTTAGTGCGCTGGGGCGGACACGATTGCGGATTACTAATTATGATAACTTGATTCAGACTGATGCGGCGGTGAATCCTGGAAATTCCGGTGGGGCCTTAGTGAATTCTCGTGGTCAGCTCGTGGGGATTAATACTGCGATTTTTTCACGCACTGGTGGGTTTGATGGTATTGGTTTTGCGATTCCGGTCTCGACGGTGGAGAATGTGTTAGCGCAAATTGTAAAAACTGGTCATGTTACTCGAGGGTGGTTGGGCGTTGGTATTCAGCCGGTGCAGTTAGAACGTAATCAGCAAAATGTTCATGGCGTCTTAGTTACTAGCCTGTCTTCACAAGGGCCAGCAGATGATGCAGGGGTGCATATTGGTGATATTATTTTGAAGGTCAATGGACAAGAGGTTGATGGTGCTGAGGGTCTCGCACGTTTAGTTGCCCAATTGACGCCAGGTAAGCAGGCAAAGCTTGCGATTTTGCGCAATAATCGGGTCAATCAATTAATCGTTAAAATTGGTGCGCGACCTAAGCTTAGAAGCTAGTGCATCAACTCTTGAAGTATTGCAGTGCAAGGTTTATGATGAGGCAAGGTTGTAGGAGGAGTGTTATGCATAAGGTCTTAATGGTTGATGATGATCAAGAGCTCTGTCAGTTGGTCCAAACGTTTTTTACGAAACATTTTTTAGATATTGATGCAGTGCATACTGGGGCGGCTGCTGTAGAAAAAGTAAAGCAAGGTCAATATGATGCAATGATTCTTGATCAGAACTTACCTGATATCCATGGGCTGGAGCTGTGTGAGAAGCTGCGCAAGCATTATCAAGGTCCTGTTTTGATTTTAAGTGGCGAAGGCGGCGAAGTTGCGCGCGTTTTAGGTCTGCGTGCGGGTGCGGATGATTATTTGGAAAAGCCATTTAGTCGTCATGAATTATTAGAGCGGATGAGAAAACTGATTGAGCGGTGTGGTCGTAGTGCTCATGCGCTGAGGGCAGCACCTGAAGAAGGGACGTATCGTTTTGCTGATTTTGAAGGTTATACTTTGGACTTTTATGAGCGTATGTTACGTCCGCATGATAATCAAGAGAAAAGCATTCAGCTAACGGATGTTGAGTTTAAAATTTTATCGAGCTTGGTTATGCGCAATAATGCCCTAGTGCGTCGCGAAGATATCGAACAACTGACCATTGAAAATGATGACAATAGTCGCTCTTTTGATGTGCATATTAGTCGAATTCGTAAAAAATTGGGCAATAATGCAATGATTAAAACCATTCATGGCCATGGTTATATGATGGTTGGTGCATGTCAATTTAGTTAATTAATATTATTTGGCGTGGCCTAACTTGAACAAAAAAAAACATCATGGTGTGGGGCCATTGCCCCACATTCAACAATACTGGTTGATCTCTATTATTTTGACTTTAAATTTAGCGATTTTTATTGCCAGTGCAGTCTATGGTTACCGTCATTATTTTCGTGAACATCATCTAGGGCAGCGTATTCAAGATTATCATCAGACGTTAACTCAGATTACTGACCCTCTCGCTTTTCGCCGAGTATTACAAGATTTTGATGACAGTGCTCACTTTAATGCCTTTTTGTATAGCCAACCTCCAGAGCGCCCAGAAGGTGAGGCTTCGGTGTGTGATTATCAAGAGGGTAGTCAGGCGCTGCAGCATTTACATTTACCTGAATTAACGGCAACACAGCCGTGCTTGCTTATTACTATTTATTATCCAAAAGTTAAATATTGGGTGCGGTTTTTATTTACCTATCATGATATTTGGCGTGATGTAATCTTATCATTGATCCTATTAGCCCAGTTTTTAACCAGTATTTATTTAGTGATACGCCTGATTAGCATTCGAGCGAAGTTAGCGACACAGGTGTTATCTTATAAGGGACAATCGGTGATGGAGATTGGTCGAAATCTGAGGCCAAAAGATCAACTTGATTATGCCATTTGTGATGTAATTCGTGAGAAAACCAGTTTTATTTCAGCACTGGCCCATGATGTTAAAACACCATTAGCACGTCTTGGTTTAAAAATAGAAGATTTAGAACTAGCGCCGGACTCTCATACTAGCTTGATGCGTGATTTTAATATGTTGAAAGATCTGATTGCCAGTGCTGAGCGTTTTGTCAAAGAAGGTGCTGTGGTCGCTCCTGAGCAGTTTGTGACAATCAATGCGGCTAATTTTTTAACCAATATTATTCAAGATTACCAAGAGTTTGCAGCATCTATCCATTTAAATATTGATGTTGCCGCAACAGTTGCTCTGTATGGTGATTATTCGGCACTGCGTCGAGCGATTGAAAATTTATTGAATAATGCCTTGCATGCTGCGGACTCCTGTTTAGTTTACTTGCGTCAAGAGAGTGATCAGGTGCTGATTAAAATAGAAAATGAGGGACAGATTGACCCTGTGGTTTTAACCAGCTTATTTGAGCCGTATCATAGCTCCCGAGGTTCAACGGGGCTTGGCCTTGCCATTGTCAAAGTCATCATTGAAGCACACTGTGGCCAGGTAAGTTTAGAAAATCGAGCCAATAAAATGGTGTGTGCTTGTATTCGCCTACCCATTGATGTGACGATGCTAGGCGCCTGAAGCGTCTTTGGTATACAATGAGATCGTTTGTTCCATCATTAATGTTATAAGAGTTAAGGGGATAACATGGGCGGTCCATTTGCGCAGGCAGGTACATTGATTATTGATGTCATCTTTGGTTTATATATCATGATTGTAATGCTGCGCTTCTTATTGCAGTGGGTTAAGGCGGATTTTTATAATCCGATCTGTCAGTTTTTAATCAAAGTCTCAAATCCTTTATTATTGCCATTGCGCCGTATTATCCCGGGTTTGGCTGGGTTAGATCTATCTGCCATTGTCTTGATTATTTTACTGCAACTTATTGAATCAAGTTTGATTTTCTTTATTAGCGGATATCCTATGGGCAATATTATTGCTTTATTGCTTTATTCTGTCGGCATGGTTTTAAGCACTCTGTTTAAACTCTATTTTTATGCAATTATTATTCAGTCGATTGTGAGTTGGTTTAATCAAGGCTACAACCCTATTGTTGAAATACTACACCGTCTAACAGACCCACTACTTAGGCCAGTGCGTCGTATCATGCCTGATATGGGAGGAATAGACTTATCGCCCATTCCTGTCTTACTGATTTTATTAATATTGCCAATTCTAGTCAGCACGCCGATGACTGCATATGCTTTACAGTTGATGGCGATGAGTAGCTGATATTTAAAACATAAAAATAAATTAACGTAAATAAATATAACTATTTGAATGAAGGTTAAGTGTGCATGCTTGAGACAGTAGAATTATTGATGGGTGATAAAGCAGACGCCAGTGTGATTTGGTTGCATGGTTTAGGGGCAGATGGCCATGATTTTGCACCGATAGTGCCGGAGCTCGGTTTAGGTAAGGCGGCAAATATGCGCTTTATTTTTCCCCATGCACCGCAGCGTCCGATTACCTTAAATGGAGGCATGGTTATGCGTGGTTGGTATGATATCGTCAGTTTAGGCTTTGATCGTAGTGAAGATGCTGCTGGAATTAAAGAATCTTATCAGCAATTGCTCGAGCTTATTAATAAAGAAAAAGAGCGCGGTATTCGTTCTGATCGTATTATTTTAGCTGGTTTTTCGCAAGGTGGCGCCATTGCCCTGTATACAGCTACGCGTTTAAAAGAGAAAGTTGCTGGAGTGATTGCTCTTTCGACGTATTTACCTTTAGCTGGTGATCTATCAAAAGAAAAACACAGCAGCAATGTTGATACGCCAATATTAATGGTGCATGGTACCGAGGATCCGATTGTGCCTTACCTACTCGGGGAAGAGAGTCAGCGCGTACTGGAACGTGAAGGTTTCACTGTTGACTGGCATCATTACCCGATGCAGCACAGTGTTTGTCCTGAAGAAATTCGTCTAATTGGTAGCTGGCTGCAACAGAGGTTAGGCTAGATTGTGAAAAAACAGCTGATTAAAATTGCAACACGTCAAAGTCCACTAGCCCTCTGGCAAGCACATTATGTTCGTAAGCAGTTAGAGTATTGTCACCCTGAAGATATTCGTGTGGAGCTGGTGCCAATTATTACCCAAGGCGATAAAATTCTTGATACGCCTTTGGCAAAAATAGGCGGCAAGGGTCTATTTGTGAAGGAAATTGAAACCGCACTGTTGGATGGGCGAGCTGATTTAGCGGTACATTCCCTTAAAGATGTGCCGATGGTCTTGCCTGAGGGTTTAGTGTTACAGACTGTTTGTGAGCGTGATGACCCACGGGACGCTCTGGTGTCTAATCATTATGCAAGCTTAGCTGATTTGCCAGATCATGCAGTGATAGGAACCTGTAGCTTAAGGCGTCAGTGTCAGTTGAAAGCGTCATTGCCGAATCTACAGGTTAAGCCTTTGCGTGGTAATGTCGGCACGCGTTTGAGCAAACTTGATGCGGGGCAGTTTGACGCGATCATTCTTGCAGCTGCAGGTCTACAGCGTTTACAGCTATCAGAACGTATTCGTGAGTACTTAAAACCTGAGCTGATATTACCCGCAGTTGGACAAGGTGCGGTAGCGATAGAGTGTCGAGCAGATGATGCGATCTTGCATGCACGGCTTGTGCCATTGCATCATGAGGTGACAGCACGTTGTGTCCTGGCTGAGCGAGCGATGAATCACGCCTTGAATGGCGGCTGTCAGGTGCCGATTGCAGGTTTTGCAGTGTTAGATGATCAGGGCGAGATTTACTTGCAAGGCCGTGTCGGTAGCCCCGAAGGTGATGTACTATTAAATGTTGAGAAAAGTGGCGCTGACCCTGAGCAGTTAGGTCAGGTCGTTGCAAATGAGTTGCTTGCTCTGGGGGCGGGCAAAATCTTAGCTCAGGTCTATACATGAGTCGAGGCCTTTATCTTCCCCTAGCGGGTTTAACCATTGCGATAACGCGACCACCGCAATATGGCGTGGAGTTGCAGCAATATTTAACTGATTTTGGTGCCGCGGTGATGATGGCGCCGACTTTAAAGTTAGTTAGCCAACCGGTTGCTGTGAATGTGGGTGAGCAATTAAAATCAGTAGATTGTATCGTTTTTATTAGTCAATTTGCTGTGCATGCTTTTTTTGAGCAATTAAATAATATTGGCCCATTCAGTAAATTAGATAAGCAATACTTTGCAATTGGTAAGAAGACGGCTCAGGTGTTAGAAAAGTATGGCATTATAGCAGACTGTCCTGTTATTGTTGCAAATAGTGAGGCTTTATTAGATTTACCGGCGTTAAGGCCCGCTGAAATTACCGGGAAGAGTGTGTTGATTGTGCGAGGTGGCTGTGGCCGCGAGTATTTGGCGGAGCAGCTTAAAGCACGAGGCAGTGCGGTGCATTATTTAGATGTGTATCGACGACAATGCCCTTATAATTTGCCTAACGCATTTATAGATGCAGTCGCTCAGCAGCGTATTGATGTAGTGATTGTGACCAGTGTTGTAAGCATGCTGAATTTATATCAGTTATTATCACAATATGATCTACAAGATCGCTTAGTGACTTTTAAACTCTGTGTGACTAGTTCCCGTATTGGTCAGATTGTATTGGCTAGAAATTTAGTGCCGCAGGGGCAATTAATTGTTGCTAAGAGCGCAGAACCTAGAGAGATTGCTCGGGTATTAGGGGCAGGAGAGATAATGTGACAGAGCAAGTGACAGAAAGAGGACGGTCTGCAAAAAAAAATCCACTGGGGAAAAAATATTATTTTTTTCTTATCGCGACCGTGTTACTGCTTATTATCTGTGTGGCGTTGGCTGCTGGTTTGGGCTTAGGTTACCAGCAATTTGTGGCTGTTAAAAAACAGTTTGCCGGTAGCAATCAAGAGATTGTTACGCTACAAACAACGCAGCGGCAACTTACAGCCAATATCACGCGCTTAGAAATGGCGCAGCAAAAAATTAGCCACACTGTCAGTGTTAATCGTCAGGAGACAGTCAGTGCATTAGATACGCTTAGGCGGCAGCAGTCTCAACATACTATTCAGCCTATTACAGCGAAAATAGACTTATATCCATTATTATTAATGGCGCAGTATTTACCAAAGGCTCAAGCCATAGCCTTGCTTGTGCAACTTAAAACACAGCCGACAGTAGTGAATCAGCAGGTGTTAGCACAGGCTTTAACCGTTGATATACAAGCATTACAAAACAGTGGAGAGACAGATTGGTCTGGTATTTACCAGCGTATTCAGTTATTACATGATTTGTTGCCGAAGCTAACATATCAAGAGCCTGAATCAATAGAAAAGAATAATGTGGGTAGTGCTTATACCTCTACAAGTAAATTTGCTGAGTATTGGCAGAAAATTAAAAATAAACTGAGTACATTGATTGTCATTGAACGCCAGGGTGATGGCAAGGTTAACCAGAAATTGCGGCGTCAATTAACTGAGTTATCAGCCACTGTAATAAATTTAAATCAAGCGGGTTATCAGGAACAATTGCAGAAAATTTCTATTACAGTACAGGCTGATTTTAAAAAAGATCGAGTACAGCAGCAATGGCTTAAAAATTTAACATGGTTAGAAAGCCAATCTATCGCTCTGCCTGCTATAACCTTGCAGAGTTTAAAGGTGCTTCGACAGGCTCAGCGTGGCGAGGGGAATTAATATGAGGTTACTATTTGGCATAGGTCTGTTGATAGCCGCTGTGGTTGCGGGCGTTTATTTAAATGCCTATCAGGGCGAGGTGAGTGTGCAGTTTGGCGCGTTTTTACTGCATGTGCCTTTATGGTTGGTAATGATTAGCCTGATTATTATGATCACCCTTTGGATCGTATTAAAGTCAATTGTTGTTGGGTTGTGGAATTACCCGAGTCGTTGGGCACGTAGTCAGGCAAGGCGTCGTCGTGCAAAACAAAAAGAAGCATTAAAAAAAGCATTAAAAGGCTTTATATCAGGTCGCTATGCTGAAGCTGAGCATTATTTTGTTCAATCTCGAGGTGAGATACTCGATGGTGAAGCTCAGTTGCTTGCCGCTCAAGCGGCTCATCAACAGGGCCTGACCCAGCAGTGCGAATATTACTTACAAGAGGCCAGAAAGCAAGGTGTGGATCGGATCGATATTGACGTGATGCGTGCGCGTCATGCGTTAGATCGAGGAGATGGGTCAGTCGCGTTGAAAATTGCTGAAACCATAGCACATCACTGCCCCAAACAGGTTGATACTTTATACTTACGGCTTGAATGTTATCGTATGCTCAGCCAGTGGTCATTGCTGATTCAGCTGATCCCTGAGTTAAAACAATATACCCACATGAGTAAAGAGGCGCGTGAAGCGATTCTTATTGAAGCTTATCAGGGGCAATTGATTGCTTTAAGTCAGGAAAAGGGAGTGCAGGAATTACATGAACTTTGGAGGGCCGTGCCGCGCTCATTAAAGAAACACCCTGTGGTTTTAATTGCTTATGCGGATGCTTTAAGCGCTCATCAGCAAGGCAGTGAGGCGGAGAAGCTACTTGTTAAGCAGCTGAATCAGTCTTTTGATGCTCCTTTATTAAGCTGCTACAGTCGTTTGCAAGGGACTGATGCTAATAAACAGTTTGCGCAAGTGCAAAAGTGGCAGTTGGAGCAGCCAGAAACGCTAGCCATTGATCATGCGTTGGCACGCTTGGCAGTACGAGCGAAACACTACGATAAAGCACGTTTGTATTATAAAAAAGCGCTAGAGCGCTCAAAAGATTATCAAATAGAATTAGAGTATGCAGAATTACTTGCCAGGCTTGGAGATCAGCGTCAAGCCTTAGAGTATTTTAGAGCCCAGCTCAGTCACGAGCACTAACTCTTTACACTATATTAAATTTTTACTTACATAAAAATTACATTAAGTCTGCCCTGATTATGGTACATTACTTACATAGTAAATTCATATTGTTTTTAGGGGAGTGTCGTCATGAAAAGCATTTTATCTTACTTGAAATGTAAATTCTCACTGCTATTTTTAGTATTTAAAAAAGAAGAAAGTAGCTTGATTAATTTAGTTGATGATAATGCTGTAAACACACCTCTGTTAGAGAAAGTTAATTATTTTTATGATGATTCTGAAGATTTATATCAGTATGAAGTAACGAATTTGCATATTTAATGATTGATTGCGTGTGAGAAGAAGAAGAGGAGTTAGTTAAATGAATACAACTAATTCATGCCAAAAGTGTGGTGGTAATATGACGGGACAAGTTGTATCTGTTCATCACACATGTATGGACTGTCGCTTTATTTTAGAGCGAGAACTAGAAAATCAATTACTGAGGCAGAAATCTGAGTATTGTGGTATTATTGGTGTTCTAAATCAGAATGAAACACAAGAAAGTGTAAATTCGAGTCATCAGTGTCATTTAGGTTGATTTTAATATAGTGTTCTTATTTTAACTTTGCTAGTATAGGTTGATGATTATTAAGAATTATTTAATTTAAAACGGCTGTTAGAGTTGTAGTATGGATCAGGTTGTAGAAGATACTCAAGAATCTTTTGAATTTTTACTGAAGCTTGCTAAGAGCAACAAAGGTCCGGCCTTAGAGAAGTTTGTAGAAAAACATAAAAAATTATTAAAGCAGCGTGGTGAAGATCAACTCACCCCGCTGCAACTTGCTATTTGTTCAGGATCAATAGAGACTGCGTTGCTTTTTATGCAATACGGTGGTTTACCGGCGTTGCGGGCGAAGTTTTATAGTCAAAAAAACAAATCGTCGATTATTCACTATTGTCTTGCCCGTGGTTGGGACACGATTAAATCTGAACACTCTAAGTTATCTTTTGGTGCGTTTATTCAAGCTGCAGCACCGATTATGGGTGAGCGCTTATTTGCACTGCGTGATATTTATGGTATCAATCCATTGGGTGTGGCGGTATTTAGTGGCCAGGCCGTGGCAACAAAATTCTTGTTAGGGTTGGAGTTTTGTAAAACAACAATGGTTAAACATGAATATGAATTAGTAACTAAATTACGTGAGGCCCGTTAATTATGGCAGGTGGATATTTACAGACTTTTCGAACGGATCGAACGGGATCCGAGTCAATGCATGGATCGACAGAAAGTGGTGTCAGTCAATGCATGGAATTAGTTAATGAGCGCATGGTGAGTGGCGATCAGAAAAATAAGTTTACATCATCAGCTTCCACTTCCATCTTTTTTGACCATTCCCAAGGTGAAGGTACAGGGAACTCTCAGAGTCATGATGGGCCTACTACTAGGTCGGATTTTGGATAAAACTATAATTCACTGAAAAAAAACATTTTTTACAAGAAGTATGGTTAATGTCCTACATTAGGACACAGGATTTGTCTCTCGGCATAACCTGGTATCACCCACTACACTATTGATTATAGACAGGAGGGTTATGCCATGAAACCAGTTGAATATATTTTTAGCGCCATTCAAGAGCATTATCCTGAGAGTTATGCGCTCTTGCAAAGTACAGACTTTGATTTTAATGGCCTAAGTGTTAATCCAGATGACCTATGTGACGATCAAGCTGCGTGGATTAATCAGTCGTTTGCGTGGGTAGATGAACTGATTGCTGATTTCGCCCATCTTAAAGAAAATGCATCTTTTGATGATTTCCTGCAATATTACAATGAAGCTGTTCATTTTTATATTGCTAAACCTGAAACATTTAAACTATTATTTTTAGTCGCTTTAGTCAAAGTAAAAGACTGGGGTGAAGAACTAACCGTCTATTACGACCCTTGCCCAGAACATAAATTGCATTAAGCTGGCGGGCTTAATGAATAAGCATTTGATATGTAATTTATAAGATATGGAAGATGCATTGGCGATTGATCACTGCACAGTGATGGATACTGTGAATAATATAGTAAATGCCGAGTAGGGCCAAAATCAGCCCGGATAACTTACAAAGTTGCATAAACCAATAAGCAGAACGGTTTTTTGTACCTAACCTAAAGCGCGCATAGCTTGCTAAGATAATGAGCAATAGATAAGCAGTAAAGCCAATATAGCCAGGAATGGCAAAAACCTGGCTGCCAAAGTAACTGAAGATAATAAATATCAGGATAATCATTGTTTAATTCAGCTGTGGCTTAATGTTATTAACAAGGCTGCAGTAGATTGTTGAAATGCTTTGATTTTAACATGGTTATGATTACAGCTGCTAGCGCTGGGTAAAGTCAGGGGCCCTTTGAGGATAACGCTGACCAGTAGGCTGGCTTACCTTACGCCAATATTGTTTTTTTGAATGAGCAAAAAATGGGGTATAAGGCCTTTCATTTGTGTGTTGCTGCTTGCTATGGTTAATTCTAGTAGATCGGCGAGGCATAGGCTTAGAGTAATCATAACATCGCTTAGCTTCGCATTGGTCTCTGGGGTCACCACTTATTTGAGCTGCTTGAGTAAAGGCATGCGCAGCGGACTCAAAATCCCCTAGTTCAATATAGCATTTTGCTATTTGGCGTTGATCTCTCGGGTCATCACTGATTTGAGCTGCTTGACTAAAGGCATGCGCAGCAGATTCAAAATCTCCTATTTCAATATAGCATTTTGCTATTTGGCGCTGATCTCTCGGGTCACCACTGATTTGAGCTGCTTGACTAAAGGCATGTGCAGCAGATTCAAAATCTCCTATTTCAATATAGCATTTTGCTATTTGGCGTTGATCTCTAGCGTCTCTACTTACTTTAGCCGCTTTTTTAAATGTATATATAGCAGACCTAAAATCTTTTGCTTTAATATAGTGAATTCCGGCGATACGCCAGTCCTTGGGGTGATTATCAATTTTAGCTGCTTGCTCAAATGTATATGCAACAGATTTAAAGTCTTTACTTCGAGTATAAAAATGTCCAGCCTCACGCCAGTCTTTTGAATGACCACTTATTTTAGCGACTTCATTAAATGCATGTGCAGCAAGTAGAAAATCTCCATGTTGGCGATGGAAGTCTCCAGCCGCGCGCCACGACAACATCGTTAGTGTGTTAATGAAGCGATTATTTTCACCACTGATGCAGTTTGTATCTGCATAAAGAGTTTTAAAGCCAGCACATGAAGCACTTTGAATATGCAAAAGTGCATTATCAACAAAACAAACGTCTAATTGTGTATGTTGGTGAGCTATTTGATATAAAGTTTGGGTTTTATCCAAATTATATTTTTGGCTGCCATAAAACAAAGATAGGCCCCTAAATACATTTCTTAGTTTTAAATCAATGTTAAACTCAACATGAAAAAAATATTTAATTTGTTGAGCGCTTAAGTTTGAAGCAGTAACAACAGCTATATCTCCATCCGCGTTAATTATACGACGAAATAGTTGAGCTAGTTTATTTTTATTTAGAGTGTAGCAAACATCACTACCTCCATAAGGGTTGGATACACTGGGAGTTAAATTAACATTACTATTTAAAAGAGCCGGACGTGTTGATAAAACAGTTTCGTCTAAGTCCATAACGAGCATAAGAGGCATACTTTCAACTCCATCTTTTATAAATTTCCTTAAGCTTTAAGTTTAGTGTTGGATTCTATTGCAATAAGAACTTTTTTTTCAAGGAATTTTTACTGTTTAAGGTGATCTTTAAAATTTATTTATATTATTTCTGTGTTTCTTATCGATTTTCTATATTTTGGGATCATTAATAAAGATCCCACGCTGCGAGCCATGGAGTGAGGTACGCGACGCGTACGAATTTTAAATTTTAAAAAAAGGAACGTATACAGTGTTGTTGGTGTGAGTGTTCGTCAATAAAAAACTTGTAATGAAGTGCAGAAAAGTTAAACTGTCTGTAATTTTTTCTTACAGTTTATTGTTGTAAATATAATCTGTTTAGATTAAGGGTATAGTATGCGATTGCCACCATTACGCTCTTTGCAAGTATTTATTTGCGCTGCCAAACACTTGAATTTTACTCGGGCAGCTGAAGAATTATTTGTAACACATGTTTCTGTGAGTTTGCAGGTGAAGCAGCTTGAAGACTACTTGGGGGTGAAGTTATTTCGTAAGGTGGGGCGTAGGCTTGAGTTAACGGCCTTTGCTGCAGATTATGCACGCACTTTACAAGCAGCATTTGATCAAATTGAGCAAGCCACTGAGCACTTTTTGCTTGCCAATGAGCATAATAATTTGCTGAATGTTATCGTGCCGAATATTTTTGCTATGCGTTGGTTAATGCCAAAATTATCAGAATTTCAAGAGCAATACCCACATATTGAAGTGCGTTTATGTTCGCCAAATTATAAGGGGCAAGATTATATTCGTAAACTGGAGCAAGGGGCTGCTGATATCGTAATTTGCTTAGATTTTGATGCTGATTTTACTGGGAAAAAATTACATTGTAATTTTATTTTTCAAGAAGAATTAGTATTAGTTTGTCACCCTGATTATGAGGTGGCAAAAACGAAGCAACTGACTGCTGAAACAACATTATTATTAATGAATACGGTATATCGCAAACAGCTTTGGCGGCAATATTTAAAAGGATTAACCGGGCAAGAGCATGATTTAGCTGATTATCGTACGATGGTTTTTCAAGATTCTAATCAGGTGATTCATGCGGCAAGTAATGGCTTGGGAGTTGGCCTTGCTAACCGTAGTTATATTGATGAGTTAGTTTATTTAAATCGCTTGGTTATTCCAATGGACCTGAGTATCCCGGGAGGACGCTATGAGTGCTTAACCAGTGAGCAGGATGTAAAACGAGAAAAAGTACAGATTTTCCGACATTGGTTATTATCTATGATTCGTTAGGTATTAAATTTAGAAAAAGTTGAGTGAATGATTTAAATAACAAAGGAAAAGTTAGCATGGATGGATATTTTAAAGTATTTATAGTAATAATTATTGTTGTACTATATGGTTGTAGTAGTCATTTGCAAAGAGCTGAGAAAAAAGCAAAAAGTGCAGGCTTTCATTTTGAACTATTAGCTACAAGTGGTTTTCAGTTAGTAAGTGTTTATAGAGTATCACCTGAAATCAAGTTTACACAGGTCTATATCGAAGGAGATGGTTTAGCATGGCTGGATCGCTATCGTTTGTCAGCAAATCCGACACCTAGGGATGATATGGTGTTAGAGTTAGCATTGAGTGACCCCACGCCTAATGTGATCTATATTGCTAGGCCTTGTCAGTATACACCTGTTGAATTAAATCCACTATGTACTGCTAAATATTGGTCTAGCCATCGTTTTTCTCCTGAGGTGGTTAGTAGTATTTCACAGGCATTGGACTTATTAAAAATTAAGTTTCCAAATTTGCAGTTTCATTTGATTGGTTACTCTGGCGGTGGTGCTGTGGCAGCATTACTTGCCGCATCACGGTCAGATATTTTGGCACTGACTACGTTGGCTGGAAATTTAGATCATGATGCTGTGAATACGCATCATCAAGTGGACCAAATGCCTGAGTCTTTAAACGCGATTGATATTGCAAAAAAACTTAAAAAACTACCACAGCGACATTTTATTGGCATTAATGACGAGGTTGTGCCTAAGTTTATTGCTAAGCGCTTTTTAGCACGCATGGGCGATTCGGCTTGTAGTGTTCTAGTGCCTGTAAATGTCACACATCACCAAGGTTGGCCTGAGGTTTGGCGTCAGCAATTACATAATCACTGGCGTTGCTCACCATTTTCGCATGATTTAGGTGATTTAAGTTAATTTAAAAAAATTTAAATTTAATGTTAAGCTGAAGTTATAGATGATCAAGATGATTTTTTGCTTTTTATCTACGCTATTTTTATTTTTTATTTCTTAAAAATAACGCTGAATATTAGCGTGACTATGTCCTTTTTTACTCTTGTGAGCGTAGAGCAGTCAGGCAAGGTTAGCTTGAATAATATTGTGCTGAATTGAACTACAATTTGATAGCGATTGCACTGCAATTTGATAGCGATTTTTTTATAAAAAGTAATGTCATAAGGTATTTGCTTTAGAGTTTTTTAAAGGCATCATAGCCAACTTTGTTATAGTCGACTTGTAAAATTTGGCTAAGTTGAGGTAGCGCTGTAGGTAATCTGGTGACTATCTTATGCTTGGTAAGTTACATTGCTGTTAATTGCTGTGTAATTTTTTTGGCTGTGATCTTGATCAGGCTGAGCAATCAGAACAATGGCTTTTAGAGCTGTTTAGGCCCTATAATTTGGCTCGCTTGTTGAAGTATATGACAGGGTATTTTTACTGCTAGCGCTTAAAGTGTCTTTTGGTACAATAAGCGGCTAGAGTAAAGAGGGGAAGAACGTGCGCTTAAATGATGAACAACGAGCAGCAGTGCATTACCGCCAAGGGCCATTATTGGTGTTGGCAGGTGCTGGCAGTGGTAAAACACGGGTGATTACACAGAAGATTGTTCATCTTGTTCAAGACTGCGGCCTTGCTGCTAAACGAATTATTGCTGTGACGTTTACGAATAAAGCTGCACGTGAAATGAAACAGCGTATTAGCCAAAATTTGTCACGTCAGGACATGCGTGGTCTGACGGTATCGACGTTTCATAATTTAGGTTTAACGATTATTAAACGTGAAGCACGTGCCCTAGGCTTTAAGCCGGGAGTGAGCATTTTTGATGCTGCCGATAGTTTATCTTTATTAAAGGAGCTTTCAGAGCAAGAGCTTACTTTAAGCAAAGAAGCTTTGGAGCGTGTACAGACACGAATTTCTAATTGGAAGAATGATTTAATCTTGGCTGATCAGGCACTGCATCATGCTGTTGATGAATTTGAGCAAAAGGCGGCACTGCTGTACCAAGAATATCAACGCTGTTTAAAAGCGTATAATGCCGTTGACTTTGATGATTTGATTTTATCGCCAGTACAATTATTAAAAAATCAGCCTGATATTTTAGAAAAGTGGCAGCATAAAGTGGGTTATATGTTGGTCGATGAGTATCAAGATACCAATATGAGTCAGTATTTATTAATTAAATTACTCGTTGGGCAAAGTGGCCAGCTCACGGTGGTGGGTGATGATGATCAGTCGATTTATACCTGGCGTGGTGCGCGCCCTGAGAATTTGGCTGAATTACAGCAGGACTTTCCCCATTTAAGAGTGATTAAGCTTGAGCAAAATTATCGTTCTTTTGGCCGTATTTTAAAATGTGCGAATACATTGATTGCTAATAATTCGCATTTATTTGATAAAAAGTTGTGGAGTGCTCTGGGCTTTGGTGACCCTTTAAAAGTCATTTATGCGAGTGATGAAGAAAATGAAGCTGAACGCGTGGTGGCTGAAATTTTAAGTCATAAATTTAAACAAGGTGCGCGTTATGCTGATTATGCGATTTTATACCGTGGTAATCATCAATCACGGATGTTTGAACAAATGCTGCGTAAGCAACGCGTGCCTTATCGCTTAACAGGGGGAACATCGTTTTTCTCTCGCACTGAAATTAAAGATATCATGGCTTATTTACGTCTATTGGTAAATCCTGATGATGACAATGCCTTTTTGCGAGTAATTAATGTGCCACGGCGTGAAATTGGCCCGACGACAGTGCGCGGCTTAGGTGAATATGCGGCGAAGCGCGAGGTGAGTCTGATGGATGCTTGCTATGAGATGGGAGTGATTGATGTTTTACCTGCCGCAGCCTTGGAAAAGTTAACTGTATTTACACGCTTTATCAGTGAAATTGCAGAGCGAGCAAAAAATCGGCCCATTGAAACGATTCGAGAGATGTTACACGCCATTGACTATGACCTGTGGCTGATGGATACGGCAAGTTCGCCTAAAAGCGGTGAAAAACGAGTTGAAAATGCCAGAGAGCTGGTTGCATGGTTAGAGCGTATGGTTGCAAGTAATGAGACTGAGGAAGTTTCATTGCAAGAGCTAGTGTCGAAGATGATGCTGATTGATATGCTTGATCGTCAGCAAGAAGAAGGTAGTGAAGATGAAGTGCAGCTGATGACACTGCATGCAGCAAAAGGGCTAGAGTTCCCTTATGTGTTTTTAGTGGGCATGGAAGAGGAGTTACTACCACATCGAACGAGCATTGATGAGGATAATATCGAAGAAGAGCGCAGACTGGCTTATGTTGGTATTACCCGCGCGCAACGGGCTTTATATTTTACTGTGGTGATGGAGCGTCGTCGCCAAGGTGAAAAAGTCGCGACAACCCCGAGTCGTTTTTTAGCAGAATTGCCTGCGGATGATCTTGAGCACGAAGGGCGACCATGTGATAGTACCCCTGAACAGCGTCGTCAAAAGGGTAGTGAAAAATTGGCGATGCTTAAAGAAATGCTTGCAGCAAGTTAATCGCCCTCCGTCATCTGAAGTGCAACACTACTCTATACTAAGCCGCCATCAAATACTCTAAAAAAACATGATTAGGTGAGCAATAATTCAAACTCGCTCTTCTTCTGGTGTTCAATGTATGCTCTATTTTTGCTATTTCTTTGTCACTAATTTCATTAAAATCTGTCCCTTTAGGTAGAAAACGCCTTATCAAACCATTTGTGTGCTCATTTAGACCTCTATCACAAGAACGATAAGGTCTAGCAAAGTAAAAGTCTGCTTCAGTGATCTTTGAAATGGCCTCATGACCCGCAAACTCTGTTCCATTGTCAGAGGTGATGGTTTTA
>NZ_AMFF02000018.1:7748-14911 GCF_000297215.2 Piscirickettsia salmonis LF-89 = ATCC VR-1361 | reverse complement strand
CATATCTGGAGTTTTACAACTTATACCTAGTCAGTTAATGTGTTACTAATTCTTTCATCGGTGTTAACTTAAGGTCTTTCATTTCTTTTTGATCAAAATAACCATCGATTAATATAGATAATATACTTCCATTTTGAAGGTATTGTTGTTTACTATTATCATTTTTTTGTTTTAGTTCTGACCACTCAGAATATTCAAAGTTGTTGTGTTTAGATATTGAATATTGCTGATTATTAATGTGATCAGCTACAGCGAAAGCATATTTATAATTGGATGATCGATCAATGATAATTCTTGATTGAGCAATTTTAAGTCTAATTGTTATTTCTGCGCGCGGTAGAAAAATAGCGTTATCTTGATTATAAATGACAATATCTTCACTAAAATTAATATTTAGCTTTGTCTGTAAATATCTAGTGCATTCTTCGCCACCATTAATGAGCAGGCTTTTTTTCTGAAACTTTTTAATTCCTTCTATAGTGGCATATTCAATAGCAGATTCTAAGGTTTTATATTTATCCTTATGTTTTGATATGATTATATTTTCACTTTTTTGATTGTCGCCTAATTTAATCTCTAAATTATAATTTTTTCTTGCTTCAAACTGTTGAGAGGACAATATTTTTGTATCAATCGGTTTAACTGATATGATTGTTTTAGATATTGATTGCAGGTAAATGTCTATAGTTTTTCCTGGCATTCCCCATTCTTGATCAGTTAATTCCCTAACAACAAAAATAGTAATACCTTTTGATTTAGCATATTTCTCTGCACCAGACTGATAACCTCTTGTGGTAAAAAATATACCTTTAGAAGCATTTAAGTCCTGTATGCTTGCATAGAGAACATCAACATGAGAACGCTCTACCTTTTTTTTCCAGTATTTGCATTCTACTAATGTCAAGTATTCATATACCCCTTTTTTGTGTTTAATCATGACATCAATTTGTCGGGAAGCCCCTGAAGCTCCAATGAGAGTGATATCATGTAGAACATCTACTTCACCATCTTTATGTAGGTCAGCCACGAGTCTTTCGAAGCCACCCCAATCTTTTACAATATCTTTTAATTGCATATTCCATAAACTTAGTAATTGGTTGGTTTGTGGTGAAACAATTTTAATCTATTAATCTTTAGTTGAGTAGAGTTATTATTTGTCATATTTTTTTTATGCTACGGAGTTGTTGCAGTTCGGGCTTGGGGAGTAATGGAGCAACCAACCCACTTAAGACTTATCAGTTGTTTTTAATGGCCTTAACTCATCAAAAGAGAAAATTAACAGGCATATTTATTCAAATCAAGCTGCAAAAATTCTAAGTTTTGCAACTTTTAACGACTCCTGACTCTGGCTGCCTTAGATTTGTTGCAAAAATCAGATGCAAAAGTCTATTTTTTTGCGACATAATTTGCAAATCAGGAATAATAAACAGAAGGTGGCATTAGAAATCCTTAAGTGGGTTGGTTGCTCCATTACTCCCTAAGCCCGCAGTTGTAGTTAGATCTAATTATGTTTTCATTACATTGGACTTCAAGCCCAATTTCGTACCCTTTTAGGTTTTCAAAATGCTTATTCAACTCTCTTTTTATTACTGTGCAATCTCTGCTTCATCCTCAGCAATAATATTCAACACTTGCTCAAGGTATTTACCATGCGCGGTCGATGTAGCTGAGCGCAAGTAAGGAGGAATAACCTCTAAAAACTCACTTTTTGAAATAGGTTTAAATTCGCAGAAGGCGGCAATCATTGCTGGTCTTAAAAGTCTATTTGCTAAAGGTATTCCATCGGTACTTGAGATGACTTCCTGAGCAAATTTTTGAAGCTTTGCTTCTAATGAATCGTCAGTATGAATAAATTTATCAAGCTCATGCAGCACTTGATTCTCATGTTCAACTACATCCTCAATTTCTTCTACCTCTGAATGCACAACGGTTTGCTCTGTTACTTCAGTTTTTAGCTGATGCAATACTTCAATAATTGGCTTTAATTGAGCTTGTGGATTTTTGAACCAATCGGTTGACCAAATTCGCTTAATATTCCAGCCCAATCTTTCTAATACCGACTGACGTAGCCTATCTCTGTCACGAGCAGATTTACCAGAATGATATGTTGCACCGTCACACTCTACCCCCATTAAATATCGGCCTGGCTGGCCTGGGTCTTGTATTGCTAAGTCAATAAAGTAACCAGCTACACCCACTTGTGGCACACAATTGAACCCTTCAAGCTTTAAGGCATTCATCACTGATATTTCAAAGTCGCTATCTGGCTGTTTGCCTGTATGTTTTTGCTGTTGAAGCTTGCCTGTTTGGGCAAAAATTAAAAAGCTTTTCAGTGCTTGAACGCCAGGGCTTGATGTTTCTGAAGCGACAATATGGCTTTCAGTCATCGAACTGAAAACATGCATACGTTTTTTGGAACGAGTGAATAATACGTTTAATCGTCTACCACCGGCGGCAGAGTTGATTGGACCAAAGCGCTGAGGCATTTGCGCTGCTCCCGCTTCTTGTGGTCCGTAGGTGCATGATATATAGATAACGTCTCTTTCATCACCTTGTACATTTTCGAGGTTTTTCAGAAAGAGCGCTTCTTCGATATTTGCGTTATCCGCTAATGTATCTCTAAATTGAGGATCATCTTTAGATAATTCTTCCACACATCGTTCTATTTGCTCTCGCTGTTTCGAACTCATAGCGACAACACCTAAAGATTCATGTGGGCGATGCAATAAATGATTTCTAACTGCTTCAGCGATGACCTTAGCTTCTTCAATATTATGCTGATTTACAAAGCGACCACTTTTTACATGGGTAAATTTGATACCAAATTCATCACTTTTACTTGATGGTGATGGGAATACCACTAAGTTACTGTCATAAAACTCTTGGTTTGAAAATGCAATCAGGCTTTCATGGCGTGAACGGTAGTGCCAGCGTAACCTGCGAGCATTGAACATAGGAAAAGAAACATCGAGTATGCTTTCTGATTGCTCTATAGCGGTTGTATCTTCTTCATCGTTATCAACTGCTTTATCAAAGAAGCTAGTTGGTGGTAACTGTTTGGGGTCTCCTACAACAACTAATTGTTTACCCCGAGCAATAGTACCTAGAGCGTCTTGAGGTTTTATCTGTGATGCTTCATCCATTACAACTAAATCAAATTCTAGTTGCCCTGGAGCTAGATATTGGGCTACTGAGTGTGGCCCCATCATGAAACATGGCTTTAAGGCCACTAAAGATTTACCGGCTCTTCTAACAAGTTGTCTTATCGGTGCGTGACGAGTTTTTTTGCCCACTTCATTATTGATAAGGCCCATTTCAGTGTATGAAGAAACCATACCGCTTGAAACACCTGAAACTGTGCTGTTTATACCTGCTTGTGCGACTTGATAAGCTATTTTTTCTTGCTGTAATGTTTTTAGTTTGTTGTCGTATTCTTGAAATTGCTTACGAATAGCATTTTGATCTGCTCCTGAAAAATAAGCTAATTCTTGGTTTTCATTAATTATTTCTCTGGCCAAAATATCAAATACAGAATAAACATAGATTTGTTTAATATTTTCTAAATTTAACGCACCAGTTTCGGTGTAACGTAATAAATTCTCTAACCCTTTATCTGACAAGGATGATCTAATTCTAATAAAATCTACCCAAGTACTTAACCAGCGAGGTTGGCTAATGGCCTTATTATTGCGTTCTTGCAATAGTGTAAATTTACCATTTGTTCCTTTAAACCAAGCATTCTCATCCAAATCAACTTTGTGAGCAAACTTTTGTAAAGTTTGTTGGCAGCTATTAAACGAAACTGAAATATTATCTAAATGAGATGTAATTAACGAGAGCGCTTCAACACTAAAGTTATTTAATAAATAATATTTTAAAGGTTCTGATTCGAGTAAATCAATAGCTCTACTTAGTTCTAACGTAGATTTTATTTTTATTAGTTGCGATCTAGAATCACTTCTAATAGAAAGTTGAGTTTTTTCATCAAATAATTCCCTAGAAATATCATTTTCATCAAGTAAGCGCTCTGTGTTAACTAAAGATGAAACTTGATCAATACCTATTGTTAATTGACTTAAGGTAAAGTCTTTCCTGGATAATGATTGTAATGTTTTAATATCATTTTCTATCTCATCAACAAATGAGGAAATACCAACATCTGCTGATAAATTGGTATTTTTGTCATCAAATAATGGATGTGAGAAAACATTTTCTAATTGAGGGAATAACTGAGAAAATTGCTCAAACTCTGCAAGTGATTTTGATGCTGCTAAATGTTTTAACCCTTTAAATAATTCACTATCGATTGAAAATAATGAGTTTGCAAATGACACTTTTTTACCGAAGCCTACGCCATACGAGGCACGAATGTCTTTATACCAACTTTTAAGACTAATTAGTTCAGATATTGGTGTATCAATCCCTTTAAACTCATGTTGAAGCAAGGACTGGTAAGCTGATTCTTTATTCAATTGATCTATCAATTGTCGATATGAGGTTAATTTAGCAATCAATGGTGCTAACTTTTTAACTTTCGGTTTCAACCCTTTGGCATACATAATCAGTTTAGATTTAGCTGCTCGCCATTCACTGCTAAACCAACAAAAAACTCCTGCATTTTTTATAATGCTATCTATTTCTTTTAGCTCATTTACTGTAGGTAAGTTTTCTAGATTGAAGTGCTGTTCTAAGCTTTTGTGTAATAGTTGTATTTTTGGAAGAAGCTCTTCTAAATTAGCTAGGTGAGGATCTAAAAGTTCGTTATCAAATAGCTCATGTCTTCTAGATATCAGTGTTATATCAAGTGCGTTTATATACTCAAAATACTGCTTACATTCTAAAAAGCCATTATATGATGGTGATAGCAAGTCAGACAAGCTGTTGTCTTGCTCTGTTAATGTTTTTAAATCATCTGAAAGCGAAAGACTTACATCTCTGAATGTTTTTAGTAGCTGTAACTGTTGAAAAATATTAGTTAGTTTTAATTCGAGGCTCTTACACTCTCTTTGTAAATTGTTATTCGATTTTTTCAAATGTTCAAGGCTTTCACCATCGTTTAAAACTGTTCGCTCGAATAAGTCTTCCAAGGATTCTAACAGCTTGGATGTCGCTTTATATTGCTTGATATATTCGGTTAATTCATCACCTTTCTGAGAAGTTATTAAGTTAAGAGCCTGAAGGTGCTCTGTACCTTTTAATTTAGGAATATTACTGTTGTCAGCTAACACTTGTTTCAATGAACTAATATCGCTTACTACAACGCTATTAAGTTGTTCATTAAATGGTTTAGATGCTTGTTCTAATGCAGTAATAGTATTATTCCAGGCAATCAAGAGGTTGCATACGTCATCACAATCGAATTGTTGGATAGATTTATTGTAAACACCAAACCAAGGATGGTCTGATAACTCAGCCACTGAGCCAAGCTGTTTTTTTACTCCATCAAAAACATCTGTATATTTTCTAAGCTCATCGGTGGTTCTTCTTGATGATATTTCATCGAAACTTTGCCCATCAATATGATCAGGTTTTATGTCATCTAGTGAAATATTTGCGAATTCTTCACGATATCGTGTTGCTGTAGAAAAGATTTGATGAATCGTTCTACCGGTGCTTTTCCATGTACTGTTGATCAAATTAGCATAATGCGTTAATGCTTCTTTTTTCTCTTCATACATTTGGATATCAATATCGATTGATGATGGATAACGATAATCACCTTGGTTATTTATTCGCTTCTTAATATTTTCATATACATGCTTTTTCTGTGTTTTATGGCTGTGTAATTCTAGACAAAAATCACCTAAACCAGCTCTCGTTAACCTAGACTTTACGACTTGAAGTGCTGCCATTTTTTCAGCAACAAAGAGTACTTTTTTACCTTGAGAAATAGCAGCCGCAATTAAATTAGTAATAGTTTGAGATTTGCCAGAGCCTGGAGGTCCTTCAATAACTAAATTTTTGCCCTGAATTGCATCAACTAAAGCGCTGTGCTGTGAGCTGTCAGCATCGTCAATTAATGGGTATTGGTTATGTACTTCATCAAGCTTATCGATTAAATACTCTTCACCGAAACTGGTGTTGCTTCCATTGTCGTCATCAAATCCCTGTTTAGCAAAAAACTTTTGAAGAATTGAATGATTTTGAATGTTATTTGCTCCTGGAGGCCAACGTTCTGGATCTAAATCCAAGTACATCAATAACTTGCCGAAATCAAACATAGATAACGTAGAAAAACGTTTAACCTTCCATTGAGGCTTATGTCGTAAAAACTGGCTTTCAACTTTCTTCAAATATTCTTCTGGTAAAACGTCTTCCGTTAATTCAGGCAAGTCAAGGTGAAAGTCATGCCTTAATTTTTCTCTCAAAGAGAGGTTTGAGATTATATCTTCACCTGTATATTCAATAGTATAATTATATGTGCCAAGATCTTTATTTAATGAAGCTCTATCTATTTTAACCGGTATTAAATACAACGGAGCCTGTCGAGCCACACTTGAATTTTCATCTTCAAACCACTCAAGAAAACCAAATGCTAAGTAAAGAATATTTGCACCAGTTTCCTCAATAGCTGTATTTGCCTTAGTTCGAATGTTACGTAATTGTGCTTCTAGCTCTCGTGGGTACAGAAGTGATTGGATATTAGTATCATTATGCTTTGAATCTCTGGGTTTTATGCTTAATGGCAGCTCATAGTTTGTATTGAACCCTTTGACCTTTGCCCATTCTTTAGCACTTGGGTCAGCTTTTACTTTTACTTCTTGGCCATCATCATCAATAACGATGTATCCATGCTCAATTAACTCTTCTCTTAGTGGCTCATCAATCGGAATAAAAGTGAACTTATAGCTTTCAAGTATGTTTTCAGCTAATTGGTCTGGCATTTCATCTATCACACGGATAAAGCCTGACCTTCCATGTTTAAAGTTTAATAGTCGATTTCTGCCAGTGAGGTCTAATAAGCGGTTTCGGATGGATTGCAAAGAATCAAATGCAAAATTATCATTTAACTGAGTATTTGTTGAATGATCCATATTTTGAGGTACTCCCTTTTCATTCATTTCGCCCTCCGTCATCTGAAGTGCAACACTACTCTATACTAAGCCGCCATCAAATACTCTAAAAAAACATGATTAGGTGAGCAATAATTCAAACTCGCTCTT
>NZ_AMFF02000018.1:0-5368 GCF_000297215.2 Piscirickettsia salmonis LF-89 = ATCC VR-1361 | reverse complement strand
AAACTTGTCATCACAACACTCCTTGTGTGATTAATTATCCATATTGAAAATTTAGTTCAATATGGCCCAAGTGTCAGATTAGATCTAAAGTTCTACAGATTAGCTAAGTTTTGGGATTGTCATTTATAAACCTTTTACTTGTTTAAATTATATTCTGTTTGTAGTTCTTAAAATTATGATTAATCGTAATACCTGAAAAATTCATTAAACTCTTGCAGGTTGAGTTGTTGAATATCAAATGATTTGTGCTACGGCTCGTAAGCCATACTTCCTTAAAGCGCCGTTAGGAGCAATATATCTGGCTATTGTTGAATCTGTTGTTTTATGTTTTTTGGCTATATCTACTAACTTTATTCCTTGTCGAGCTTGGTGCTGCATTGATTCTACTTGCTCTTTTGTAAAGCCAAGCTTGCGGCTGCCTGTTTGGAGCTTGTCTGATTTCATTTTTCGTTCTAGCGGTATTTTTGCTGGCCTCCTATTTTTAGGTATAGGCGTTTCACCAATTAATTCACTAATCGTAATGTTAAAGAAAGTTGAAATTGGCGCTACAATGCTTAGATTTACGCTAGTCTTTCCATTTAATATATTGCTGATTGTTGCTTGTGAAATTTGGTAGCCTTGCTCTTTTAATAGCCGACACATGGTAATTGCATCGATAGATTCATCTTTGAGTAAACACTTGAGGTTATTTGCAAGATATTCAGCTTTTGTGTAAATCATGGAAAGTTAAGACTGCCTTCTCACTAAATTTTTAATAACTTTTCTATACTTATGTATGGTTAACGCCTTAAACATTGACCGTTTCCCCGTATTGCTTCTCTATTGCTTTGACTGCAAGCTTAAGTTGTGTTTTGTTTGGGTCGAAGCGTTTTTCAAAAATAAACACACATTCCTCGACACTAATACCCTCTTGTTTTCGCTGCAATGCAAAATATTGGGCGACAGAATCAGCACTGATCACGTTAATTGGGTTTAATTGGTTTTCATAGAGTAAATCGATAGCGGCTGAAAACATCCACTTCTTAACTGTGAGGGGGTGTTCACCTTTTTTTGGGTATGCCATTTTCTCAAGTGTGTTCAAGGTCGTGTCACCACGGCGGCCATAGCGTTGTGCGGTTGCGTTAAATTCCTTGATCATCTTGGCCTGACCACAGGGTAAGCCAAATAAAGCCTCAAAAATTCCTCGGTTTTTTTCGTCGAGTCGATAGAGTAGCCCTGCTGGGCGAGAGTCTATGTCAACTTTTGAAAGAATGTCTGCTTTTTTGCGTGTTTTCTTCTCGATTGCATGCTCAGTTTTTTTGGCTGCTTCGAGTAAAGCATCTAGCATAATCTGTTGAGGGGTAAAGTCGATGTCATGTTTTCGTGCGGCTGCGGCCAGCTCGTTAAGGGCATCATTAAATTTTGGATCCAAACGATATATCAATGACTCTAGGTCAACAATGGAGGAGCCAAAATTTTTGGCCGAAAATAAAACGCAGCTATACCAATTTTCAAGAGATGTAACTTCGTCAGGGCTTAAATTTTTCTTATCTTTTTCTCCAAGCTTTTCAGGGTACTCACTAACGGAGCTAGAGAATTTTAGATTAGCAATGCTTTCATAGGGCGAACCTTCACCTTTTTTCCAACCGGGCTTATTCCGTAAAATACTGACATAAGATGAGCGATCATTGTTTTCGCGCACATTGAATTTGAGCATATAAAAAACCTTCTTTTTTACCTATGGCATAATTATCTCACAGCGCGCAAAATAATGCAATAATTATCTACGGATAATTATATTGTTTAAGGTTGACGTGGCCTGCTAAATTTAAATTCGATAAAGTAAAGCAAGATATCAAGCTAAAACAATAATAAATAGAAATAATAGATAATTATCCGTAGATAATTATTGCATTTTTCTATGGTTCTGGTATTATTAAAGGGTGGAAGGGGAAAACTCCTTCACTAATTCCAAAAACTAAAGGAAACAATTATGAATACTTTGCCTACTCCTCCAATCGATGAAATCACTAGAATAGTGGAACAAAGAAATAAAGCTAAGAGTTTGATTGAGCAAGGGCTTGATTTAATTTTCGATGCAATCGAGGTTGCTCCTGAATATTCATTTAGAGAGCTAAGTAGTGATATTTATTGGTATGCAGGTGACAGAGATAAAAATAAATGTAAATTAGCTAAGTCGCTTGACCGGCAATGTTGGCTTAGCTTAATTAAAAGAACTAAGCTGGCTGCTGTTCTTAATACAAAGCAGGCTGATAAATTTTATGCTGAAGTAGATAATGCACCAGAATTTACGCGAGATAGTGCAATGGCAACATTTATGGATTGGTTTGCAAAAAGGGAACAAAATTTTAAGGAGGGATTGGTTGATTTGTTCAAGAGTTTAAGTGGAAACTACAAAAGCCATGATGCTTTTAAAGTAAAAAAGCGTATCATTATGAGTGGGATATTCAGTGGTAAGTCATGGTCCTACTATTCTTCTGGTCAAGAACGTTTTAAAGATTTTTGCAATTATGCTTTTATCTTAAATGGTGTTGACCCAACGAGCGTAAGCAGTGATAAGCAACCTGACCTAATTGTTGGTCAAGGCTTATTCTTAGGAAAAGATGAATTTATCTTTGATGGTTATCGAGTTGTTGTATTTTTGAATGGTAATATGCATATTTGGTTAGAAGAAAAACTACTTAATAAAATTAATCAATGTATTTCAGATTATTATGGGAAAACTATCGCTAAAGATCATTAAAAATCAACTGTAAATGCAATAATTATCTATAGATAACTATTGCATTTTTCTACAGTTTTGGTATTATAGAGGTGTGGAAGGGGAAAGCTCCTCCACTAAACCAAAATAGAGGTATATCATGGAAAAAGTCACAATTAAGCAAGCCCTAAAAATTTTCGCCCTGACTCAAGGCTGCTATACAGCACAAGAAATTAAGACAACTTATAAAAGATTAACTCTTAAATATCATCCTGACCGTGGTGGTGAAAAAGAAGTTATGCAAGCCATACTGAAAGCCTGGGAAATTTTAAAAGAACTGCAAGAGGTGAATATTGATGATTTTTTCGGTAAAGCTGAGTTGTGTGACGATTATAATGATGATGCAATGATCGAGAAAATTAGAGCGGCTATTGTCCCTTTGAAAGACATAAAGACCCCTGATGTTGAGGTCTGTGGGATTTGGCTATATTTGCATACAGATTTGCGTGGCGAAGAAATGAAAAAAATACGCGAGTCATTAAAAGAGTTTGGGTGGGCCTGGGGCAATAAGAAAAAATGCTGGTACTACAACCCTGAACCTAGCCGAGTAAAGCGTTCAGCGCGTCGTACAGGCTGGGGATTAGATAAAATACGCGGCACCTATGGGTCTAGTAAGTACAAAGGCAACGCTGGACCGAATCATCGAATTGGTGGCTAAAAGCCCAAAGGTGGGAGTTTCCCACCTTTTCAATTACGTTAACAATTAAATAGGGTTTATGATGACGATTAAACAAATACAGCTTTCAGAAGAGAACAGAGGCAACCCTAAACGAGGCAGAAAAGCTAATTTATTGTCGAATATGTGGCAAGGCATTGAAGCAAGTGAAGTGGAGCGCCTTATTGATTTGAACCGCGACCGCCACCAAGAAAATAAAGACACTGAAGCCACAATTACATTATCAAAGTATATTCCTCATAAAAGTTACTCTGCTAAAGAGTTACTTCATTATCCAGAGCTTACAATGCTGCTAAGAAAAGAGAAACAGTATTTGGTTAAAGATTATCTTTTAACTGGGCCTTTATTTGAGTTGAGAACGCCACTTTTTATGATCGAAGCTGGCAAGCAACTATTGCAAATTGAGAATGATTTTAGAGAATCTTTGGCCAGCGAACAAAAGCGGCTTAATAATTTAATGTTTTTGGCTAAAAATAAAGTGAAAAATATTAGAGTGACAGGAGGAAAGCCTAGTTGTCAGTGGTCTGCCGGGACTATCGAGTTGAACGGTGTATCATGGCGGGTAAATAAAGACAGCCCCGCATACTTGGGGCCGACTGGAGGCATAGAGGCTCTTAGCTTCTCTTATTGTGAGGAAATCGGCCAAATGGATAGCTTCAAGATAGAAACGGCGCACATTGGTACTTCAATTGTAGAGCTAAAAGTTAGAAATAAAGGACACAATAAAGGACGGCGGGCATTTTTAAATATAGAAAAACTTGGGCTAGTGCCAACGGCTGAAGCAAAAGCACTGATAAAAAAACAAAGGGGACAAGCAAATTAAATGCCTAAAATGCAATAATTATCTGTAGATAATTATTGCATTTCAAGTTAAATGTGTTATTATAATCATATAGAAACAAGGGATTAGGAGAAACACAATGAAAACGACTTTTAGTTTTAAACATGCAAACGCCAAGAAAAACCGCGATGTAAATATTGATGGTGCCATTAGCTTAAGTGATGGTGCGGAGATATTTCGCAAGGCGTTTTCTATAGAAAAAAAGAATTTCTCAGTTTTAAATCGTGTTAGCTTCATCTTGGCTAATATTGACGCTATGAACAGCCAAAAAGAAGACTATTTATATCATTTAGCAGCAAATAACTCTCTAACCATTTTTAAAGACTTTGAAGTGATTTATCGGGGTTTTGTATGGGATTTTGTTGGTGAGTACACAAACGAAATGCCTGCCGCTCTCGCCTCTTTGAAAGAGGGCCTAGGCGTAGCATTCTAATTTTCGATTCAAAATGAGATAATTATCTATAGATAATTATCTTGTAAAAAAAGAAAAGGTGATTGTATGAATAGTCAGCTAAAAGAAAGGGAAAATGATTTTAATAGCGCCTGTTCTCAGTTTGAATATTTTAGAGAGGTTTTGAAAGAAGCAAAAGGAAGGGCGCTGGATGAAACAACAGAAAAATTATTAAATGCAAAGGAGGAACTAATAAAAGCTAAAAGAAAGCTTGATGTAGAGTTGTCAATTTATAAATTTTAAAGAGGTTTTTATCTTATGTATGACGAAAAAATAAAACTATTAACAAAGCGGGCAGTAATTACTCGGCCAGCGCGAATTGCGATCAATACAATACTTTTAAATATTCATGGCAATACTAGTGAAATCGAAAATCTAAAAATTGAAATGTGGACCTCCCTTCTTAGAAGACATTTAAGTGGAGCCTGGGGAAATATTTGTGATGAGGATAAAGAGCTAAATGATATTGATGTAGAAAAAGGAGGAAGACTTTTATCAAAATTTAATATCGAAGAAAGTGATTTTTATGTAATCACCGAAGCTGCTGGTGGCAATAACGTAGTAAGACCGCTTACAACGATCTTACTGGAAGAGGAATACTAAAAATCAAGAGCATAGAGCGTAAGCGTCGCTACCTCG
>NZ_AMFF02000017.1 GCF_000297215.2 Piscirickettsia salmonis LF-89 = ATCC VR-1361 | reverse complement strand
CCATGGCTCGCAGCGGAGGCACACGTTTGACGAAAGTGGGGCCTCAGCCGTTTGGCGATCTGCGAGCCATACTCGTGCACCCAACGACAAATGGTTGAACGCTCAATCTCAAGACCTCTTTCAGCTGCTATTTCTTTGAGATCACGGTAAGATAAGGCATAGCGGCCATACCAACGCACCAGCCAAAGAATAATCTCACCGGAATAACGCCCTCCGTCATCTGAAGTGCAACACTACTCTATACTAAGCCGCCATCAAATACTCTAAAAAAACATGATTAGGTGAGCGATAATTCAAACTCGCTCTTCTTCTGGTGTTCAATGTATGCTCTATTTTTGCTATTTCTTTGTCACTAACTTCATTAAAATCCGTCCCTTTAGGTAGAAAACGCCTTATCAAACCATTTGTGTGTTCATTTAGACCTCTATCACAAGAACGATAAGGTCTAGCAAAGTAAAAGTCTGCTTCAGTGATCTTTGAAATGGCCTCATGACCGGCAAACTCTGTTCCGTTGTCAGAAGTGATGGTTTTAAAATCAAAGAAAGTTGAGCCAACCACATTCATGAATGTATTGATAACAGTCTTGGCTTGTTTGTTAGGCATTTTCCTTAT
>NZ_AMFF02000016.1:19675-50526 GCF_000297215.2 Piscirickettsia salmonis LF-89 = ATCC VR-1361 | reverse complement strand
ACTCCATGGCTCGCAGCGATTTAACCTAATCTTTAAACTATTCATTCAAGACAATGGATCTTACCTAAGTATTATTCTACATTTATTATTAATTTAATATTTTTTAATAAATTTTTAACATTTAATGTTTAGAAAAAAAGAAGTCAATAGTCTGGAATATATGCTTAAGACGGGGATCTTAATCTACGTTTAAAGTTAACTTTTTTAGTGAAAACCCGTCATTATATACTAATAATGTAAATTTATTTTTGCTTTTTAAACAACTCATCCCATACAGCTGCGCAAACAACAATAGAGCCAAAAATAACAAATAACCCCGTTACAAAAATAATAAAGCCCAAAATACCCCACTCAAGCAAACTGAGTAAAGAGCTAAATATTTTCAAAAAACCATTCGTACCACCGGCAATAAAAGAGACCATAAAGCAACTAAATAGCGCAATAATCACTAGAATAATAACAAATGATTTTTTCAAACTGCCTCACTTAGAGAGCGTTGTTTTCTCCCACCAAGAAAGACAGACAGATTGATATTAAAACTATTTTTTTTTAAAACCCAGTTCAATCTAAATACCATCACCACTAAACTGTCAAGATCTTAGGAAAAATCATATTAATTTTAACTTAAAGCATTCCAATTGTACTTGAAAGCCGATAAACTAACAAGAAATTAATGATGATATATTTAACTTACGTTGGCACTTTAATAATGAGAAAAATCAAAAAATTACCTTACATATTAACACTCACGTCACTGCTTTTAAGTAGCTTAAGCAGCTGTAGTATTTATCCTGTTGACCTAGGCACAGATGCAACTTACAAGAGTCCAGTGACCGCCTCCGCCCTACCTTTTCCTATCCAAGTCACACCCATTAAGCTCACAAAAGCAGGCTTGTATAAGCACTATCGATTTTACTCTACAGAGAACTTTCCAGCGGCTTTACGTTTAACAGTACAAAGCATGCTCACTCAAGCAAACTTAGGCTCGCCTTTAAACAATAATACTCACCTTAAAAAAACGAGCACACTCAAAATTAAGCTCTATCCGGTCACAATCAATGATAGCAGTAAAAATACGGTTATAGGCATGTTCAGCTTTTCTACAACGCTTGGAAATAACCAACAAACACTATGGAGCAAAAAACTCTCTGCGACCATCACCGGCTCATCCCTTAATAATCTTTTTAAGCAAGCTGCACAAGAAATTGCCTATGCGATTAATTATACCTTAACTCAAGAATGTCGCTTTAATATCAATACAGTTCAATGCAATGGAGAGCGTTTTAAAATTTCATAATCAAAAATAATTATTGCCAATAATACTAAAATTAACCCTGCAAGCACATCAAGAATATAATGCCAACCTAATAATACTGTAGAAAACCACAGGATAACATTTAAAGTCAACAAAGGCCAAAACAAATATCGCTGCTTTTTAAACAAGCAAGTAAAAAGTGCCGACCAAATAACATGAAACGATGGGAAGCTAATCAGTCCAGCACCAATCACGCTCGGTTGAATTCCCTCATGCAGCTGCTTAAATTGCAGAACGATATCAAGCTGACCTTGAGTAAAATAAGGCGAGGCAACCACGCTTGCTGGCGAAGCTGTTGGCAAAAAATAGTAAATTAAGCAACCGATTAAATTTAAAAAAGCAAATTTTGCTAAAAATAATTCAATATCCTGCTGGTCAACTAAAAAACAAGCAATAATAGGTAAAACAAACGCCTGATACTCGAGTGAGTCATAAATATAAAGTAAACTTTGCTGAATATAAGGGTGTTGGTGCAACCACTGCATCCATAAACCTAAATCAAAACCTAACGCTAAATCAATATGATATAAATAATCATCAAGCGGATCAAAGGGCGTAAACTGCATATTATAGGCAAGCAACATCGCCACCCAAGCGATTAAATAAAGGCCAATCAATTTAAATACTAAGCTAATTTTAGGCAATGCTTGGCGCAAGGGCAATGCCAGAAGGGTCAGCATAATAGCCAAAATGATTAAAATACTACCAATAAGTAATGGTGGTGTAACACTACTTAAATAATGAGTGTATTTACAGTTAATATAACTGAATAAAAAAGACAGTACTATTAAAATAGTAGAAAGAAAAATAGTCGCTTTATCTAAATAAGAAAAATTTTTATTAAGATAAGAAATAAATGTTATTAATACATTATTTCTCTTACAAGTCGCAGCTTTATCCCCGGTTACTTCCATAGGCTTTCATACCACTCTTTTAGAGTGATTCCAAGCTGGCCGACTTTAATCTGGGTCAACCAAAAATGGTACTTAAAAGCGAGGGATAAGCAAGCTAAAGAAGCAGCAATACCTATAATTGCCGTCATTAATGAATGATTTACAATATTCACCAAAGTATAGGTAAAAATAATAATAAAGAAAAGAAAATAAACCCACATTAAAAATCTAAAGACACTTTTCGTTTTTTTTATTTCATAATTTGAAATTTCTAATTCATTAATCTGAGTTTTTTCTCCATTCTTATTATCAGGAGAAACTGTCAGAATTTTCTTAGATGTTGAAAATATAAAAGAAAAACTTTCTTTAAGAAAAGAGTAGGAAGCGGCAGATTTAAAACTAGAGACTATCTTTTTAAACATCACATATCACTTAATATAGTTATCCAAATAAACATCGTCTCCAGATTTTATTACCGCTTCTTCCATAATATCAATCACAATTAAAAGAAGGATAAAAGCAGTCTCTTTATCTGAATTAATGTGAATACTTTCTTGACTCTGACCTTCCAAACGTTTGCGACTATAAGAAATCTTACTGTCAAATAAAAAGCTATATGTCAAGTTTACCTTTCGCAATAAGGTTTCAATAATATGTCCAGATAAAGATAGCACGTCTTCATGACTAATTTCATCTCCTTTCCAAAAAAAACGATGCCCCACATAGAGCCGCATGACTTTAGTAAATGTAGAGTTGTAATCCATCTAAGTCTCATCACCTTTTTGAATAATCTGTGCGATTCCAAACAAGCTATCGGCATGCTCATTGCTACGTTGAATCAATACGGTCCAAATCACATTTTGAGTATCTCGCGAAGCACCTTGCTGGTAAGTGATAATCATCGGCACTTGCAAACGCCAGCTGTATACCCCATCGATATTGCCTTTCTGAATGACAACCGGCACATCAGACACGACAGCACGTGCTACATATTTATTATCACGTATCTTCTCAACAATCGGCTGAAATGCCTTCAAATACTGCTCCCAGCCATATGAAGTAAAGTATTTTCTTTTTTCACGAATTTGCGTACGGTAGTTTAAAAAATCCAGTGAATTAATATTTGGCACAATATCAGACAGCCAGCTAATCACCGCAGAGTCATTCATAACAGGAAAGGATAAGGAGTGCAGCTTAATCAGCTGACCATTGGATGTCGTTGCAAAGTATTTAGGTTCCGGCCGCGAGCTTAAAGACACAATAAAAGCAGCCAGCAAGGCTACATTGATTAATATCGAAATGAGCAAAATCAAAGAAACGCGTCGGAAATTATCTCTATAAAAATCATTTCTAAGCTTTACTTGAGTCAATGCAGAGTCAGCCAACTTTAAACCCTAACCTAAAATTAACACACAAGGAAAAACAACTAGAAAATTATAAATCAGAAAACAGACAAAAACAATATTAAAAATACACATTCTATCTATTTAATTTTTAAAAAAATAAAATAAAAACCGTTTATTTATCAATATAAACCAATTAAATATTTATTTAAAATATACCTATAAAACATCTACTACAAGGTGACTGTCCCTGTCATTACTTTAGCCATTACATTGCTAATTCTTTTGCAACTTCCTCAAGCTTCTGACGGCGCTTCTTATCGTCGTCTTCATCATCGTCATCTTCATCATCAACACATTTAGGCCCGGTACCGCCTGGTTTAGGCCCTTCAGCCCCCGCAGTATTATACTCACTGAGTTCACTATCAAATTTCTTTTTTAGCTCTTCAGCTCGATCCTTGATTGCCTCCAGCTGAAAATCAACATTGTCTTCTCTATTCCAAGCAACAAACTTTTGAATAAGTGATATGAATGTCCCTAAAAAACCCGCTCTTAATGGCACCTTCTCCTTATCACTCATCGCTAACTGATTAGCTTCCCTGCCTAATGCTTTTAGTTCACTGATAAACTCAGCCTTTTCTTCATCAGTCACATTTTTTGGATCAGTGTTGCTAAGTTTTTCCATGCGTTGCGTCAGCTCATTCCCTTTATCTCTGTGCTGCTTAGAAATAGAGCGCCCTCTTTCAGGCTGCTTGCCCATGTCCTCATGGGTTTTTCCTAGCTCATCACGCATCTCAGTTAAGCGCTTTTTCTTCTCTTCCTTCTCTTTTTCTTCTCTCTCCTTATCCGCGGCAGCAGTCGCTGCCACCTGCTCTTGATCTCCCGCAACTTCTGCTTGATCCTGATCCTGTGCCGGCAGATCTTCCAGCTCTGAGCCATCATCACCAGCCTGAGCACCTAAGCCCTGCACCGGCACAGACACAGGCTGACCATCGACCATCTCAAACTCTTCTTGCTGCTGTCCTAATCGATTAGTATCTAAATTACCTGGCACTGGCATAAACACCTCCAAATCGCATATTGATTATTATCATAATTATGTCGCCATTTCTGCAGCACTTCTCGCTTCGCTGCCCGCCGCTTCTCCTGCTTTTTCTGCGACTTGAATATCTTGTGACTGTGCTTGCACACTGGATTGGGTTTCTGTTTGCTTGGCTTGAATGCCTTGCTGCACACCCGATCCCATTGACTGCCCGGCCTGACTACCCATGCCTTCGGCCTTACCTTGTAGTTGTTGAACCTCTTCAGCACCGGCTCTGTGACCAGCAGAGGCACCGATCCAATCAAAGACTTTGTCTGGAATTAAGTAAATGACAGAAAAGCATTTACTAAATGCCATCATCATAAATGACGCATAAATAAAGATTAAGAAGCAAGAAACAATGCCATTGACCATCCCAGATGCGGAGAAATTATTTAGTATTAACGGAGCAACCAAATGAAACCCTTGTGCAGAATAAGTAATCAACACATACGTTAAAGCCATCGCTGCGATCACTCCGATAACCATTAATACCGGCCTGAAAATAATATTCAAGGCTATTTTTATAGCCGGTGAACCATGCCCTAAAATCTCATGACCTTCAGGATAAACCAATGCAAGTGCCACCAATGGTGCTGCCACTAAACCTTCAAGAATACTCAGCGCCCAAACAATCGTCCCCGCCCAGAATAAAAAGTAAGGGATTAACGGCATCATCACAACAAAGCTAATCGCCGCAGTAAATAGCGACCCGAGGACCACCAAGGCGATCGGTAACCATGCTAACGACATGGATAAATTACCAATTTGTGTCGCCATATACAGCTGTACGGCAGTTTGCCCCAAAATAGCTGCAGCCGTACCAATGCTTCCTGCACCAAATAAGCCGCCCAGTGCCCCAGCAATACCCGCACCCCATGACCAATCTGAAATCATCGACTCTGCTGTGCTTTGAATATCTTTAAACTGCTCTTGGTAGTTTTCAAAAATATTCGTAAAGCTATCAATAACCGCTTGAACAACATCCGCACCGACTTGTTGAGCTTGCATAATTTTGCTAAATAAGTTGCTCGATGGCATCCCCAAATTATAAAACTCATTCATAACAGCAGTCATATCCGAAGATAAGCCATTACCGCCGACCTGATCGAAAATCCGACCAATCACAGCATACACCGGCACGGCGGTTGTTGTTGTCGGCTGATAAATGCCATTTTGCTTTAAAAAGTAAAAGACATTATTTAAAAAAGTGACATCTTTGGGGCTATCTGAAATGCTTTTCATCGCTGATTTAGAGCCACTTTTTACAAGATTGAACAAATAAATAAACGGTAGCCGCCACTCACTCGGCAAATTAAGCAGTTGAGTTTGTAAAGCAATAATATCCTTACACGCTTGCGAGCCACTCTCTTCAATACAGGCGGGAACCGCATGGTAAACATTACTGGCCCAACTACTTGAAACCATACTCAAACCATCTGGAATGGTATTCGTGACTGAGGTCACTCCAGCGTTGGCCGAGACAATCGTCGTCTTCACATCAGAGGCATACTCAGTATTACCCTCACTGTTTTGATAATGCGGAGGGTGGCCATCAATCAAAGGATAATAATTAACCGATAACGGAATTTCATAATGAACCGTAGAAACAATATTCATATCTGGATAAGAAATTTCTTGATCCAACTTATGTTTCACCATTTCTAAATTATAATTCATGATTTTATCAACGGCTAAATAACTACCCCCACCAATCCACCAACTTTTAATATAATTTTCAAATGGGTAGTCTTTATTGCTCACATCATACATGCTAAATGTCTGCCCAGAATCTTTTAGCTGCAAACATTCAAGATATCTCAAGCTTAAATTGCCATTGATTAAATAATTATTACAATTAACCGAATGTGTGACAATATCCGTCCCTTCCCGCACACTGACATCCGTTGGCACGTTAGTATTTTTGACCAGACGGTTGGTAGCGTCTCCTGCGACATTGAGCAGGTTTTTATTCAACTCACTTAGATAATCATTTAAAGAACTATGCGCTTGTTTTACATCATTTTTATATAAATCATTGACAATGGTACGAGTAAACTCATCTGCACTCTTAGAATAATCACTGGCTTTACCCGAGCTATAATTTTGATTTTCGAAGTTAAACGCGATATGACCAACCGCATTGACATAACGCTCTTTATTTTCATGTGAATATGCATCACCTAAATTTGCCTTCAATGCAATCACTTGATTTTTTCCAGCAACAGAAAAGTTATAGTTGTACACTTTCTCCATAGAGGAAGAACCACCAGTGAGCAATGAATCTACCGCATCAACACATTGCTGAGCAAGAGTACCACTGGATAAACCAGGCACACCTGCCGGTTTAACTGTCATGCCATTATCGTTATATGGATCTTGATAAAACCAGCGCATTGCCGCAATAAAATTATCAAATTTATTCGGCTGACAGAGCTGACTCGTATAAGATGTTAGCTTAGGTAGTAAGCTGGTTGGAATCAATGATTGTGAATTAGCACAGAACGTCGGCGTATTACCTATATTATAAAATTGGTTTGCCCCTTGGACCTCATCACAGGCATAACTACTCTTTAAGCGCGTCGAAGGCAGATCTGTTGTCTTCAAACCTAAACTATCAGACACTTTTTGCACTGAACGATAGAGTACCGCCCGCCCCACATTTTCTTTCACACTATTTAATAAACTCACCGGCACCGAAGGGATTGCCGTGCCATCCAAATCTGTCTCTAAACTATTCCAAACATAATTAGCCAGCTGAACACCAACTAAAACACCATAGAGTAAAACCACTTGCGCCAAACAAAAGCCATATTTAACTGGCACAACACAAAGTGGACCAAAAATAGCGCGTATTGGCATCCATAATGAAGACCAGTTTCTACCTAGAAACTCCCCTTGGTGCGCAGTATTTAAGGTGCCAATAAAAATAACAAGGGCATAAATCACTAATAATAAAGAAAGTAAGCCAGAGTTAAACGCTGAGATAACATAGTGAATAATAGTTAAATCACTCTCAGAGGTCTCTTGCCCTGACACCCAATAAATAATATTTCCAAAAATTTGCCATAAGAAATAAACAGATTGGTCATTTCCCGGGCCCGGAACTAAAGATAGCATATGGTTTACCTTTATTAATTATTTTATGCTTAGTTACTAGACTTCTTAAAATGACGATTAATTATATCTAATTGTCGATTAACCTCACTTAATTTCTTGTCTATGCGTATCGATTTATTATTAATTTCAGTCAACTTACCGAGCAGCGCACCATGATCCATTAATCCTGCCAACTGTAATAAAGCCATTAACTCTTGGGTCCGTAATTGCTGATATTGACTTAAGTTACTGACGGAAAGCTGCAGTGAAATCATCCGTAATAGTTGATCACGCGTAGAGACTCTTAAGCCATCCTGCCAATTTTTACTCAATTGTGCCTGCACGGCTTTTAATAATTGGCCATTTGTTTTTTCATTGAGATTCACTTGTGACAACACGGCGGTTGCCAAAACAACCGCCTGAGGTGATGCTCCAGCACTTAATAAATTCTCTTTTACTTCTTTATCATAATATTGGCCTTGAACTAAACTCATCAGGTATTTATTATCTGGCAAATTTTTAATCTGTGCTTTCACACTGCTATTCTCTTTGCTCTTGCTGCCACTATGGCTAGCATTTTGCATATACTCACTAAATTTAGAGGGCTGTGATGACTGCGGAGAGAGATTTTCAAAACTCTTCAAAGTATCAGGAGGAAATCCCGAGTTTAACGCGCTATTGGCCTTCTCTAGCTCTTTATTTCCAGCTTTTTGGTTACCTTGAATCGAGTATAGTTCTTTTAATAGAACAGCCATTGAAACCGGGTCTGCATGACTAACTTGAATGCTATTTAAGCTCACGCTTGAAATCACAGCAAAGACTATCAGTGTTTTTTTTATAATATTCATCAGATCACTCCTCATCCTCTTGTACATCATGGAGCAATTGCTTTAAGACCAAATCACAGGCACCTGCCACACTTAAATCATGGTTTTCTTCAATTAATGCCTCAATTTCCTTTGTCGCGCTGCCTCGCGGATATTTTAACGCCAAACGCTTTCTCGCCTCTTCAGGGCCAATTACCTTATACAATGACTCGCGAATATAGACATCTTCAGTCGTGGTATTAAATGCCCATAACTCAACCGCACTAACCGTGCTTGTCAATAATTGAGTATTCACCCCTTGCTTGGTCACAAACTGAGCAATAAATGTTGACCCTGAACTTTTTGGACCATGCACTCGTGTGGCTAAGGCGTATTTTTCAGTTTCATTTAAACCAAAGGTTTTGCACGTTTCTTCAATACCTTGTGTCGATCCAGAATCAAGAATAAAAACACCGGTTGCAAAATCAACCATTAATTTATCAAAATCCTGCAACGCCTGAGAAGCCAAAGAAATTTGGATTTTCCACTTACGCCCTTCACGCATATCTTGAATGACTTGATCGCGCACTGATGGGCTATTTGCAGTCCGGTGAAATTCATCGTAGACAATGCGTTTAGGCTCTTCTAAAATTTCCCGGATACGCTCTTCATGATAGGCCTGATAATTTTTAGGAAAAGCACGGATATCATCGTGTCGCAGAAAATAGTGCTGGGCCATCGCATGACGCGACAACATGTACATCACTGCGGTTTGCTTCTCAGCCGCTGCACTCCCTGAGCGCGCCACATCTTCTAAATCTAAAGCGATAACCCGCGCTTTTTCTAAATTAAGCTGTGTTGGTGTTGTTAAAGTCGGAAAATTACGAATCACCGCAGACATCGTCCGACAAAATGCAGAAACAAAGTCTTCCTGACTATTCGGTAAAGAGACTTTCGCATAAATATCTTTAATACCATGAAAGTGTGCGGTTGAAATAGTATCTGCTAAGGTCGGCATCGCATATTTTTGTGCACGTAATGCTAAATCAGAACAACCTTTTTCAAACAGTAAGTCCGTCACTGCCCACCAACTGCTGCCCGGCTTAATTTCTATATTAATTTCATTTATTTTCTTTTCTAAATAACTATCCATATGCGGAATATAAGGCTTGGCCTGCTCATGATCACTAAATTGCCGATACAGCTCATCCACCAGTAAGCTGAGCATCCCTGACATACCATTTGGAATATCATCCTGTGCGCGCTCAACGTACAATAAACTTAATAAATTAATTAAAAAAGAGCGATGTAGTTTAGTTGGATAACGCGCTCCTAACTGCGTATCAAAAGGATTAATCGCATGACCATCTTCAAGCTTTAAACGGTGGTAGAGTACGGTATTTTTTTCATCCGCGGCTAAGCCTTCTTTTAATAAAGAAATAAACCCCTTGCTTGAAGGCCCAATATCAATAATCGCAATACGAGGTAATTGCGATAAACCAGGAGATAAGCACAAACCTAAATTTAAACTATTTAATAATACCGACTTGCCCGACCCGGAGCGAGCATAAATAATATCAATCCAACTCACCTGATGGTTAGAACCTGGCTGATAGGGCCACAGCTTGCCATCGGGCGTCCTAAATAATAAAGCCCCTTTTTTCCAAGGAGATGCAGGCCGCGTAATCGGTAACATCTTCACGACATCAGACAAGGGTGCGCCAGAGGTCACCGCTGCGCTTTTGTTACGTACAGCCACCGCACTGGATAACACCTCTGCGTACGGATCGCCATAAAATTCTTTAACTTCACAGCCTCCCCACGCTTGAGTGAGCTGCGCAAGCTTTGCTGAGCGTTGCTTTAGTAAGTTCATTTGCCCAACCGGCGCCCACGTTAATAACACCACTTTCAGTTTAATAATGGGGTCATCACCACGTTCATCGAGATATTTTAATAACTTATGTGACTCGACAATCAATTTATTATGATAAGAGCTGAATGTTAAAAACTGCGCTAACCAATTTTTAGATTGAGTGACCTTAATGCCATTACCCGCGATCTGAAATGACACTCGCCAAGGCAAGTCAGCCAAAGCGGCACGGCGAAATAAATCATAAAAAGGCCGAATACTTTTTGGAAATAGCTCAATATACAGGGGATAATACATCATCCCACCAACTCTAGCGATTTTAAGCTCGAGATTTTCACCTTCTCGTGGAATCACCTGGGATGATAACGGTGGCCATAAAATATCGGAAATATCACAGCGCTTATCATTTTCATATTCTTTCAAGCGCACAGGCACCGTATCACCAGGTAATGATGGCGTCCACTCTGGCGCGGTAAAGCCAGGGTCAATCGACTTGCGTGTCTCATACAGTGCCGTATGGACATCAAGCAGCTTAATATAAAAGCCAATTTGTTGTAAATCTTCAACCACCGTACTAATTAATGAGTCATGTAAATTTCTAAGTTCAGGCAAGCCTAAAAATAAATTTGCTGCCCGCCGCGCTAATGGCAAATTATAAGAATTAATCTTGTCAGCTTGCTCTTTAAAGGCATGCTTAACATGCTTGGCTGATAGTGCTGAAGGCTCTGTCCACAGCACCAAAAAGCAGTCCTCATGAGAGCAGACACGACTTAGCACTTTTCTTTTTGATGAAAAAATATCACTGATATTTAAATTAATTCGGGCAGCGGTCTCTTCTGCAGAATGTAAAGCTTGGTCAATATGATAGCCCACACCTTCAGGGCTATAATTAAAATAAAATTGAATAAAGTGACCTTCAGAAGAAAAAGAACCTTGAATTGATTCAACAAATTGATCACAAAGCTGTTGAAATTCGGCCTTACCAACAAAGCGGCGAAAACCATCAATCCGAATGACTGAAATAAGCGATGCATTTTTTGTCACCAAAACATGGCGACTATCTGCAGTTTCTAAATCGCAATACGCCGCATGTGATTGCTTAAGTAATAGACCTGCCCAAGCAAAAAAGCCTTCTACATTATTAAATAGCCCGTCAACTAATGCCATAATAACTATTCACTTAGCGCCTGAATCAACTTATTTACCCGGTCTGATGAGAAAATCCGAGCAACAATTTGAAGTTTTTCAAACAACATATTTCTATCATAAAAATTCTTATAATTTTCTTGCTTATCTTTAAGCTCATTAGATTTATCAATCAAATTAGCAACATATTCTGAGTGATATTTATTGAGCTGATGCAGCAAGTAAAACATATAAGCCGCAGGCAACGAATTCATTAGTCTTAATATTAAATCATGGTTTAGATGGCTTAAATCTTGATCACTTGCATACTCTAATACCTCGGCAACCTTTGTTGCATCACTATCATTAATTAAATAAATTTCTTTTTCAATCAACTCAAAGTTAATCAAGGCATGATTAATATTACTGTTTTTATAAGATTTCCAATAATCTGCAACTTCTTCAGCAAGGTCTATCATTACTACAACTCAGCCTAATTTAAATTAAATGACTCAAATTATAATCAGCTCTAATCACAACATATACCATCTAAATCACCAAATGAAAACATTAATCTTATCCCTGACACAAGTTCATGATTATTATCTTTATTTGAATTAATAAATAAAAAAACACTTGGATGACTCAAATCAGAGCTGCAGATATTCTTTAAAAAGTCAGATCGACCACTTAAACTAGAATACAGGGTCTTTGCCGCTAGCGTATACTCTTTGTTTCCTCCTGACTTCACCATTCTTGCCATAGCCACTGCAGCAAGATTCAGCTCTGTTTGACTCACTTCTGGCAAAAAAATAAGTTTATTCTCCCCGACATAATCCACTGTATATTGATCCATTAATAAGCAACCGGCACATAATTTACACGCAACCGTCAAGTTACTATGTCGATTATTACTGTAATCACCATCAATATTCACAGCTGTATGCCACCCCTGACAAAAAATACCGCAATATTGACAATGATAATTCGCAGCCAAGGCAATCTCTTCAGCAATTTTTTTAAATAACAGATTATTTTTACGGCGTTCGAATTTAATGTTATTCCCAGGCAAGGCTTGAAGTGCTAAATTTAACATTACTCAATCTCTACAGTTTTAAATACTGCGTTCAGGCCATGGATTGCCCGATCTACCATCGGCATCGCAACCGGCCCAGCCAGTGCTTTTTCTACCAGCCAATGCGATCTTACCGCAGCAGCCTCAACAAAAACGGCCTGACGACCGACATTATTTAAACAGTACCAAAGCGAACGATGCTGGGCTTTTAACCATAAAAGCGCGGCTGTAGAGACCGTGCCACTTTTCCTGGCCGACTCAAGTAATGATGAAAATATCGTATAGACATAATGATGCGACTGGATAATTTTTTCGATCTTTTCTTCTGCTTTATATTGTTCAAATAGCTGCAAAGCTAAAGTAAAGTTTAAATTGTCTTTTTGTGCAGAAAAAGAAATCTCATTTGCGGCCTTGTCCGCTTCACTACGATCATAGCATGCATATGCAGCCAAAATACCAAAGACTGCCTTTTCCATAGTACTGAGTTTTTCTTCACCAACCCAAACCGCACCGAGCTGTTTAATGAATACCTCAACCGCTAAACCTTGATCAATGGTTTTATTCGCTTTTAGTAAATGATGCTCCCTCATAAACTCTACCGGAGTGGATGCCATGCGCCATAATCCCTTATTAATTTCTTCAGCATCTAAATGTTTACCAACAATCGGCTGCGTTTCAGGGAACACCGTTTGCATACTTTGCAATAAGCTGTTCATATCATGGGTCGTCGATAATTTATTCGCTGGGTGAAATCTCCATAACAATACGATTGTAATCAATGCCACCGGCACACTCAGCCAACGCAAGGTCAAACCAATAATATTCGATAATGTATATAAGTCCTGAGCAGTCACGGCAATCGTCGGCGTATTTTTGGCCCAATGGCTTAAGTAATTTAACTGATTAGTCGTAAAACCCACTATTTTTAACTCGAACAATTTAAAGGGTAAAATAATACGCACTACCGCATCATGAAAGTAAATAAAAATAGTACAGGCTAAGATTGCAATCGCAATCGTATAATAAATAACATGAGGCACGCCGCCACCTTGATCATTTTGCATTGCCACTACCCTAATGTCACTCCGCTATCTTTAGATTTTTTATTACTCGCTGCTTTATTATTTTCTTTATTTTCTTTCAATAACCTCTCTGATACACTCATCACCATAGGAACTGCCTTATCAGACACTTTAATACCCAATCGCTTTGAATGATTGCGAATAACGTCTTCAGCTGATTCGTAAGAGCAAATAAATTCAATAAAAATAGACATTGCTCGCCGTGGGTTAATTAAATAAAGTGCACTAATCATCGAATAAGGTGAAACGATATCTCCTCTGATACTAATGCCGCCATCACCATCACCATCACCATCACCATCACCATCACCATCACCCGGTTTAACATCGAACTGGCATACGTGATCACAAATTTTATGTAAGGTCTTAACGCGATATAGCCGTTCGCAATAAAGCTCTTCTACCTTCTCAACAAGTAATTTAAAATCTGGTAAAATATACGGATTTCCTAACTGTTGGGCTAATTTTTTTACTTGTTCTTTTTCTGTTGCAATCGCGTCAGTCATATTCATCTACACTATAAAACCAAACCACTATGTCCAATGATTAATAATTTCATCAGCAACCGGCCCCACACTTTCTAATAAACTAGAGTCACTTTCATAAAGTGTAATTGCCGATATTCTTTCAGCAATTCTATTTGCAATACCTTTAACTTCTTTTTTCGGCAAATCATTTAAAATAGCCAGTTTCTCCACAGCTAGTCTAATTTTTTTATAATCAATTAAACAGTCTTCTAAGCTTGAAACTTCAAAATCAAAGTAAATACTCTCAACTCTTTTTTCTAGTGGAATATTTAAAAATATATCATTTTTAGGTATAAAGTCATCACATTCAATGTCTTCAACCCCTTCACTATTAATTTCATTAACTTCTTTAATAATTAAAGAAATTTTATCTAAATCCAGCGGTTGACTCATATTAATTTTTTTAATAAATGAATTTAACAACGGATCATCATCTATATAGCAATTTAGTTTTTCTTCAAAGTCAATCTCTATTTCTTTAATCCCATTAATAGACCGTAACCTTTTCAGCTCATCTTGAGAAGGTGATTCTACTTTTAAAAACTGGTTGATTTTTAATACTTTTACTTTCGGTGGATTAGCATAAAATGCTCTCATACGAATAATATTCGATTTAAAGAAGACATGTGCCTCACCTTCACGTTGATCTTTTAAATCAAGCAAGTCAACACGGCCGCGCTTATCTAAATTCGCCTCCATGGTATCTTGATAGCTCATTGTGGTTGAGTTTTGATTCACATTGTAACTTTTCGCCACAGAAACATAGGCTTCGCCTGCCGTTTTTTGAAAAAACTCCCAAGTTTCCTGAGGGTCTTCTAACTTCATACAAATTTTAATATTGGTATTTGCACAAATCGATGCAGCCTCTTCTTTTGACGCCTTTTGAAACGCCGGTAAGTCCTGACCGGCGAAGACAACAGAAAAACCTAAAGAACGCGCCTGAGCAGGAACCACTGCAAAGCCTTCTACTGCATAATAACCATACTCATCAAGCACACATAAAAAGGGCGTATTTGAATTCGTCGGCTTAGTTTCAATGACATCCTTATAGTCCCCTTCGACCTTATCTCCCAAGCCTGCGGCAAGCATTGCCTTCAATGATGCAATAATTAATTTACCTAAATTAGCCAACTCATCGGGCGACTTTTCCAGTGCAGGTAATAATACGACTAATATTCGTCGATTTAATACCACATCACGAAAATCAACCTCGGCCAAATTTGTCCTAATAATATGCGCATACACATCGGCGAGTGAACCAAATATCCGTGTTAATTGCATAATAATATAGCCATGTTGCTCATAGACTTTATCTGACTGCTCACCTTTTTTATCCATTTTATAGCCAGGTAAGCTCACCAAATAACTAGACAATGGGTCTTTTACATCAAATGGGATATCCTGATCATAAGTCGTCTCATTGCCCAATTGATCGAGTATTTTTCTATCGTGATATAAACCTTCTAAGGCTTCTAACGTAAAATAACGACGTACCGTTCCTGCATCAAGTAAGAGCACTTCTTTATCACGAAGGTACACCAAGATTCGCATTAACGCTTCAATAAAGGAAATCGCCCGCCCTTTCCACATATCAGCATCGCCACCCTGCGCTCCTGAGGAGTCCATCATACTCACCACAAGTTGCGATAACATACTTGAAGAGCCAACTGCAAACGGATTCATTGTATTTGAAATAATATCTTTTTGTGGACCAATAATATCCCGTGCGCCAGTCATAAAGTTAATAACAAGCAAGTCATCTTCCCTGCCCACAGATCTGACCATCGCAAAGACTTTAGCAAAAAGCGAATTATCACCCTTACCATCAACATAAATAAAGCCACTGCCTTGAACCAAGGCATTATAAGAAATAGAAAGTAAAGCCTCTGTTTTACCACTTCCGGTTGAACCAAATATTAAACAATGCGTTCTCATATCTGAGTTATTAAACCAAAGCTCACTATCTGAATTAAACTCATTACCAAAATAATAGATTCCCTCGGCTTTTCCAGCTGAGTTACTGCCTGGCTTAGGATTATTCGCGTCTGTCTCTTTACTATACAATGGTTTTTTAAATGGCAACGTAGGCGATGACCACATTGAAAACCAAAAAATAGCAATCATCATCGAAATAAAAATATCCGCTAGATATGGAAAAATAAAACTAAGTACGGATAAAAGTCCAATACAAACACAAGCTCCTTGGCGACTTGCCAATAAATCGCCAAAACGCCGGTGAAAAGCACGCAAATCTCGCACTGCATGAATTTGTGCTTGTTCTTGATTTTTAATAACACCACGAAATGCTTTCATAACTATAATCTAATCTAATCTAATCTATCTTTAGTCTGTCTTTAATCTAGCTTATCTTTTTTTACTACCCGCAATTGTTTCGCGTAGGACAATAAAAAATGCCCTTAACGTTAAATTAAATTTATTTAAAATTGCTAAGAAAATAACAGCAACAAACGATATTAATAATGTACTCAAACGCATATGCAGAAAAAATAATAAAAAAGGAAAACAGACGCGTGCATCAAGCATATAAAACTTAGGATAAAAAGCAGAATCACGCCAATGTGTCGACAGTTCATTATATTTCATTTTACATCTCCATTTCTTGACCATTTCGAGTTAAGATATACTTTCTTGCTGTATGCTCAGTAATTACACCTGCATCTAGTTTTAACTGGATATCTTCATATAAAGGCCGACCAAATTTAATCAAAATATCTTTTAATGCGACGGTCATATTCTCAGCCGTCGAACGATACAGTTGATCTTTAATATCATCCGTAATCACTAAATATTCACGAATCACCGTCCGCGTTCCTGTAATCGTCGGCACTAATGCCTGCCAAATAATCACCCGAACGGTTTCAATTAGGTCATATAAGCGCGATTGCCGCTCTTCTGCTGCAAATAAATTCACCATACGACGGAAACTATCAACAACACCATTACTATGCACTGTGGTATACACCGGATGTCCTGTTAACGACGCTTCGATAACTGCCTCAAGTGTTGGCTTATCTCGTGCCTCACCGACTAAAATTAACCCAGGCTTTCTCCGTAAGGCATTTCTAACACCGGCGGCAAAACTCGGTAAGTGCCGAGGGATTTCACTTTGACTCACGACTGAACTCACCTTATCGACATTATCATAGGTATATTCAATCGGTGATTCATAAGTTAATATTTTTAAATGGCTATCTGGGTTTTTTAAAAAACTTGCGATCAAAGACGCTAATAACGTACTTTTTCCGGAACCTGTGGCACCACTGATCACAACCACACCTTGCGGCACTTTCAAGCTTTCATATAAGCCTTGATCAAGATCCATTGTTTCAAGCTCTGGCGGTGTTGCCGTAATGGTTCTTAAAGTAACTTGCAGACCATTGTAACTTTGAAATTGACAGGCAGTAATATTAACACGATAGCGAAAAATCCCTTCTTCGGTTGTCAGCTGATAGCCCGTGTCTAAATCAGTGCCACTTTGCACCTGAGCAGTTGCATTTGGACCGTAGATATGATTAATTAAGTCAGAAACTTCCTGCTGAGTAAGCTTACGTGTTGTCACCCGATATAATAAACCTTGAATATCTGCAATGACATTTTCACCTGATTGAATGGTAATATCCGATGTGCCCAAACCATGCAAAAACATCAGTAAACGATCAAACTCTGCGGGTACAAAGTAAGCCGGTTCAGCCTGCATCATAAAGTTATTCATCATGGTTTTTTACCTACCACAGGCTGCCATAACTGGCTCTTTATTTGTAAACCCGGCTTATCTTTAATCGCCCAAGTCCAGTCGTCAATTGTTACTTTATTTTTATCACCAGTAACCCCCTGGTATTTCTTCGCAACATAAACCGGACTAACAAGCCCCTCGGTCAATAATTTTTTATATAAAACCATGCCAGTATAATCACGAACCAAACGATTTAAATTAATTTTATAAATCGTCACAGCTTGACGAATACCTTGTTGCCACCCTTGAGTAACACTTTCTTTCCATAGGGTTTCTTCCTCTGTATTTTGTGGTAGTAGAATTTTATTTGGCAACTCTGGCTTACTATAATTTAGATATAAGTAATCGCGCCAGGTGGGTGGTGCAGTGACAAACCTCACCTGACTGATGATTTTATAACTGCGTCCAGCAACCCGAATAGACTGAGCACCTTGTTCAACATTAACAGAATTGCTCGAATCAGAAATAACGGGGGGCAAGACATTACTTTGTAAAAGCAATTGATTAAAATTAAATATCTTATCAAGCTTGTCGCTATAACTTACCAAAAAAGAATCAATAATTTTTGCTTCAGCCGCTAAACCTGCTTGTGCCCCCAAAGATAAAGCAGTTTCTTTAACCGCACGCAGCCGTATCGTTAAATGTTGCTCTTGCTGCTGATAATATGCGGATTGATTGGATGCATTTAAATTACTGAGCTGCTCAAGTGAGTATAATGCGTGGTCAATCATCAGTTAAATACCGTAAGCTAATAATTTTTTGCTGTGGCAGTATTTTTATCGCTGCTTTATTATTCGCTTGCAATTCAATATTTTGCAATACAACTAATGCGGATGCGGATGGATAATTAATATTCACCAGCACCGGCAGTTCTGGTGGCTTGCCAAACTCTTGATAGTGAAACCCCACAGCCTTTGCAATATCCTTTACTATCGAGCTAATAGGACCATACCAATGAATAGAAACCATTTTACTTAATGCCTTATCATGAATATCAAGAAAAGGCATAACCTCTTGTTTTGGGTATTGTGCACGGCGAATTTCAGATAAACTTTCTAATGCAGTCCCTGTTTGTTGAACCGCAGCAAATAACGCTTGCTGAATTTGCTGATTATTTTTAAGTTGCTCACCTGCAATCATTTGTTGATCAACCCGAGCTGGCTGTGAAGAGCAACCCTGTAATAATACAGTAATCACTGCTGGTAACACCGAAATTAAGACTCTCTTCACGATGAGCTCCTCTAGAAAAGCCGATTAAGGGGTATCTGTAAAAGTAAAAGCACTCAGTGTTGTCGCAACATCTGCAGTAACTCCAGATTTCGCACTATTACCAAGCACACCGGCGATCGTACCAACAACAAGCAATGCTGCACCTAAAATCATATAGATAAAGCCAGACTTTGTTTGAACTTGCTGGCCACCACCTTGGGCTCCGTGCCCACTACGCAGCTGGAATAAGCCCATAACGACTAAGATCACACCACCAAAACCACTAACAAACTCAATAAAAATCAGAGCATGCATCAATGTCCCTTTCCAGCTCGTAAATAAATTAGTGACTGTTTGGACATCGCCTGCAGCGTAAGCCGAAGTTATCATTATGATAAATAATAATAAACCTAATAATAATTTTTTTCTACGAACTTTAAGTAAAATAGCCATCACTTATCAACCCTATTAAAATTAAATCTAAGTTTTCAGTCCAACAATAATATTATAAGTATTCCTTAATATTTCAACAAAAACATTCGCATTAATTGCACACATACCGGCAATAATATGCACAGCAACTTTTGACGCACTTGCATCAGGGCCTCCCATATGTTCACCTAAACGAGTTAATAAGAAAATTCCGCGCAAAAAAGAAATAAGGCCAGCGACAAATAAAATAGCATAGGCAAGCTTTAATAAATTATCACTCGTGCTTGTAGCAGAAACTGGAACACATTGAAATGCGCCATTAGAAAATGTCACCGTAGTATTATTTTGCAATGTACTAAAATAAGAAAGAAATTTCTCTCCGCTAACATCACCACAATACTGACTTAATATTTGTGGCGTTTTAAACATAGAACCACTAAGCGCCTTGATTAAGTAAAAAGGGAATAACAACACAGAGCCAACAAAAAAATAAAACCCCGTTGCCATTGGTGACCGTCGATACATTGACATGATCTGAGGGTTAGAGTGATAGCGCAAGCGGTGAACACCAACACACAATGTGATCAAACCAACAACAGGGCCGATGACATTAATTAAATGCAAAAACGGCATCAACACATAATAAATAACCCCCTCATAAAGGTTAGTCGGTTTACTTATATGTGCATTGTGCAAAATATCAACGCCTGCATTAATATCTGCAGAATTTACCGAGTTAGAAAGAACAATAATAACGCTACCAAGAGCTAAGAGAAAACCACCAATAATAAGATAAAAAATACCAACTTTTGCAGTTTGCTGTTGCTGCCCACCTTGACCAGAATGACCTTGTCTAAGCTGAATCAGTCCAAAAATAATAAGAATAACCCCTGATAGAGCAGCCATAAATTCAACAAAAATTGCAATATGCACCAATGTTGACTGCCAGCCTCTTGACACTTGAATAAAGCTTGTTGCAACATCACCACTGGATGCATATGTACACTGAGTGAATATCTGGATTAAAATAATCACAAATAAAACACTAGATGACATCAATTTATGTTTATTCACTTTACTCTACTTACTCTGCTCTACTTTTAATCTACTTAAATCAATTAAAAATATAACCGGAACTCATTGTAACCTGTGTCTGCTTATCATCGACCTTAATAACATGGCCATAACCAGGAATATCGGTATTTTTCGTCACAGTCAACGTAACTCCATCATCATTTACTAACCAAGCACGCCCAGAAACAATTGCCCTTAACCTTAATTTTTCACGATGACTATATTGATTTGCAAGCATTAAATTAATATTTTTATTATTTTTTAAAGAAATATTTTCTAATTTTGATAGCTTTTTATCAATTAAATCTATATTGCTCGTAAGTGATTTAATATGACTTTCAATATCATTTTGACTTTCAGAAACCTTCTCAGCCAATTTTTTTGCTTCTTCGCTATAACTATAAGACTGACTTTGGCTCTCGACTATCTTCTGAACTTGACGATTCAAATTATCAATTTTTTCTGCTAATTTTTTTATCTGATCAGTGATTTTTTTGCCATTAATTCCAGCGACCTCACTCGTTTGGGAACTATAACTAGCATTCGGCTTTATCTCTTCTTTTTTTCCAAGCCCGCTTTTACTTTTGACCTGGTTTTCTTGAGATTGAATCAGGGGAGAAAGGCCTTTCGCTGGCTTATTGCCAGATTCAACCGGTTTACTAAAGCTTAAATGGGTAGCCTCAGCCTGCTGCACTGACTGCTTTGGATATAAAGTTCGGTATGCGTTATACATCATATAACCTGCTACAGCAAATGCAATAATAGCAATAATATAATAATGCAACATCGGCCTTATTTTATCCCACAGTGAAGTCCCTTGCCAAACAGCATCTGCATTATTTCTTTTAACTGCTGGCTCACTATCTAGCACAAGGTCTTCTTTATCCTCATTAATGTCTTGATCATCATCAAAATTATAATTTTTATCTGTGTGATTATTACTCATTTTAACTTACACCTTTACATCCGACATAAATAAAATCCCCATACCAACACCTTGATTTAAAGTAACCGTTGGAGGGCGATCAAATGCAGCGCTTGCTTTACCAGCTAAAGTTGTTCCAACTTGACCTAAACCAGAATATAGGGCTTTTTTCGTTGTACGATTTTGTTCTGCCGTTGATTGAGTGCCTGTAATAATACAGGTTGTCGCACCACCACATAAACTTGATGAGTTTTGGGAAAAATAATCGCCAAAGCCCTGCAAAAATGCAGCAGCAAAGAGCCCACCATAACGTAATAAATAGTGATTATCTACATCTGAAGACAGTGCATTTTGCGCTGTTGTGGCATTAATTGCATACGCCTTAATAGAAATACTGTGATCAAGTTCAGGCAAAGACATGCGATCAAAAGAAATGACTAATTTTTCATCCTCTCTTTTAAAACTACCCAACAATTTGGCATTTTTAAATTTACCTTGAACTATCGTCGCCATTACTGGAGTGCCGGGTTGGTCACTGTTTAGCTGTGTATCGAGTACCGCAAATACAATAGCGCCTGCTTTTTCAATAATATTTTCACTATTATTTTTACCTGACTGACCATTATCTCCAGCATTATTAACTGTACTAACTTTGGCAACCATCACTTTTTGAGCAGAAACATTCTCCCATTTTGCCAATATTCCTTGAATTTTATTCTGCATTTTATTTTCTTTTTCAGATACTTTTAATTGATATTGGTCAACTTCTTGTTGTTCCTTTTCTTCTTGAAGGTTTTGATGATTTTTTTGTATTGCCTCTCTTTGCACCATTTCTTTAAAAATATGAGAACCTGTTAACTCTTGAATGCGACGATCGGCCTGACTTAATTCCGGTGCCCCTGGTGCTCTGGGTGAAATATCTTGCGTTGATGACGCAACCAATGTTTTTCCTTGATTTTCAGCTCGATTAACCTCTTCATCCTCATTGGCTTTATGAATTTTCTTATAGGTTGTATTCGTATACTTTGTTGTTTTCTGACTCATCGCCCCATTCGGGCTAGCAACATAGGATCCGCCAACTTCCTCTGCTGATTTTGGCTGTGACAAATTATTTACAATAAAAATAATTACAAGCATAATTATTGCAAATATAATCAGCACACGCAGCCGTGGATGCTCAGATAAAAATTCTTTCGTTTTCGTAATTGCCTTTAATTTCATTGCCAGCTATCCGATACTGTCACCTGTCGCAGCACGCCATTCATAGAAACTAATAAAGAAGGCGTTGCTGTCAACTGATAAGCATTTAAAACCGCAGGACCCGTGCTACTTTGACGCCCCTGCCACTGTGGAGAAATTAACGTCCCAGCGGTTAACATTAAATATTTCCCCTGATAAGACCAGACCTGCACGGCTCCGTCATCCACACTTAATTCTTTCGCCCCTTGCGGAGGTATTCCATTCAACAACTGAATCAACATCGCCGGTGCATGCTGAGTTTGCAGAGCATTGGCCTCGCTTTCAGACTGATAACCTTGCACTCGAATATAATCTAAATAATCCCATTTTTTTTGCCCCAGAACTAAAGAAAGCATCACCGGAACATCTAAGCCTTTTAATAAAATACCAATATTAGCCTGACCATAATCTTTTAGGCCTTGCACCATTAGCACACCACTGGCTTGATTCCATTGAACATTAAAAGCAGCAGGATCACCTAAACTATATGAGCTAATGGGCCACACTCTGCCAGATTGGTCTGTCATCACAATAGACGTAATCATCCCTTTGGCGATACGCACAATAGGCTGCACTCCCCCTGGCTTTAACCCTACAGGGATAATCGATGATGAGCTTTCACTAGGCGCACTTCCAGCAGGTGCTGCTTCTGCTTTTTTTTGTACGTCATATAAGTCTTTATACTGATGTATCTGCTCTGGAGATAAAGGGAAGTTATTATTTTTCAAACTATTAAATGCATCTTGGCCAGGGCTAGGGCTAGGGCTAGGGCTAGGGCTAGGACTAGAAGCAGGACTAGCATTAAGGTTAGTGCTAGCGCTCTGACCTGCCTCAGAAAACTTAAAAATAAAAAATACAGTCAACAAGACAATTAAAAGTTTTTTCATAAATTTCAAATATCTAAACTAAAATTTTACTTACCTAAAAAATCAATAAAAATTTAACATCACTCAATACTAAACTTACAGAAAGAGCCACTCGCTCAGCCCATCAAATTCAAATATAAATTTTAAGAAATATAAAATCAACTTTTATTAATTCAAAAACAAAGTAAAATTTAAAATTAAAATTAAAATTTAAAAAAATTAACAAAATAAAATTAGAAATATTAATTTTTTTTTAAAATCTATACTCTCTAATAGCTTATCTATAATCAGCATAAATAAATTTACGCCTAACCACCTCGATAAATCTTAATATAAATTTAATACAATCAATACCTAATCAAAGCAGCTGGCGAAATTTATCATTAGTCCAAAACAGGGTCAACCTAAAAAAATAAATAAAATCTACAATATAAAACACAATAGCTGTTTCGCACTTATTTACAGCCTATATCTATCCTGATAACAAATAAAGCTACAGATTAAACAACTTACACAAATATAAAAAAGTTCAGCAATAATCGTATATCTTATTTCCAGACTATAAAATATTTATTAAAACAACAAATAAAACAAATATGATAATATATTTAATTTAATAAAAAAACGAAAGTCTCAAGATGGGTGAAGGTGAAAGCAGAACATCGATACAAAAAGAACAATTTATTTACATAAAATATAATCAAACTATATTATTACCTTCACTCTCTAACAATACCAGCACGCTAAACGCCCATCCTCACCATCACAACGTTAATAATGCCAACGCATGACACCAAGCACTTTTATAAGCTATTATTTATAAATAAAAAACACCAAAAATGCAAGTGGATTTAGGATTTCGTAAGCGTCGCTACCTCGGTAGGTATTTTGCACATCCAATGATGCAAAATCGCCGAGCAAAACGCGACGACTATAAACCCTCGGCTGTCCGCGTCACACAGCGTTACGTGCCTTGAATCGGCACACTCCACTACTGTGCTCTCACATGACTCTACGGTTCGTATAGATTTTTAGACACTCGTTACGCTTGCTACAGACCTAACGGCCTTTCGCAACTCCGCTCTGCTAAAAACCCGAACCTACCTCGGCCTACTCACCCCGTGCTTAGCACTCCATGGCTCGCAGCGTAGGATTTTAGGATTTTAGGATTTTTGAGAATAATCATAAACTATTCAAAAGGCCAAACTTTACTCACCATTTAGCTCGATGAGGCTCAGCCTACTGAAATATGAATCTTACTATTAAGTTAAAGAGAAGAAATCCCAATTCTACGACCAACTTCAATATAAGACTCAACTACACCACCTAGATCACGACGAAAGCGGTCTTTGTCCATTTTTTCACGCGTCTTTGCATCCCACAAACGACAGTTATCTGGGGTAAACTCGTCACCTAATAGCAACTCACCCTTGTTATAGCCAAATTCAAGTTTATAATCAACAAGTAAAATATCACCCTGTAAAAACAGATCGTTTAACACATGATTCACTTTTATCGTCAACTCACGCATCATTTTAATATCTTCTTCTGTTCCCCAACCAAAAGCGACAATATGCTCATCATTGATCATCGGGTCACCCAAGTCATCATCTTTTAAGAAAAACTCAAAAATCGGTGCTTTTAACTCGGAACCTTCTTCTATGCCATAACGTTTGCTTAAGCTACCTGCAGCAATATTTCTAACCACACACTCCACACGCAACATTTCTAATGGCTTGACCAAAGACTCATGATCAGAAATTTTCTCGATAAAGTGAGTTTTCACCCCTGCTGACTCTAGTTTTTGCATGATAAATTCATTAAAAATATTACTCACTTTCCCTTTATTTTCAAGAAGTTCATGCTTAACACCATTAAATGCCGTCGCATCATCACGAAACTCCATCACTAAACACTGAGGGTCATCTGTTTGATAGACAGACTTTACTTTACCTGAGTAAAGCAATGATTTTTTTTGCATGATAACTCCTAGTTTAGTTTTTTGTTAATAACCAATCACAAAGATAAAATTAAAATCAGCTTAAGCTACGGCTTATTATTTTTTCAAAATATTCGGTGGTGATAAATCCGTTTGGCTGGAGCCCTGAAGGGCTTTAAAGTCATTAGGCAATGGATAACGACCCATGGATTGTTCAGGCATCACCAGATTACTTGTGCCTGGTATTGCCAGCGCAGGGCCTATTTCTGGGGTTGTATATAAGTAGGTATCATAATGATCTCGGACTACCTTATTATAAGAAGAGCAGGCACTTAAAGCCGAAATCATTGCAACGGTAGCAAAACAATTGATTATAAAGCCTGCCTTTAACTTCATCTGTACTCTTATCATCGGTACTCTTACCCTTAATTCATCACGGTTTCTATTTCAATTAATCGCTCAATTTCAGCATCAACGGCCGCATGCTGCTCCTTAGCAAGCCAGGTCAATGGCAAACGAATTCCAGGGGCAATCCGCTGCATTTTATGTAATGCATATTTCACCGGAATCGGATTCGACTCAGAAAATAAAGCATGATGTAAGTTCAGAAGTTGGTTATCAATTTTTTCAGCGCAATCAAAATCGCCACCGATTAGCGCCTGACACATCTCTTGCATTAACACTGGAACCACATTAGCAGTAACAGAAATAACACCATGACCACCTAACTGAATAAACTCACGTGCCGTCGGGTCATCACCACTGTACAGCGCAAAGCCTTCTGCACATAACGCACGCAATTGAGCCACTCGAGTTAAATCCGCTGTGGCATCTTTCACACCAATAATTGCTGGCAACCTAGACAGGCGTCCGGTGGTCTCAACAGCAAGGTCACATTGAGTCCGCCCTGGAACATTATACAATATAAAAGGGATAGCAACAGACTCAGCAACCGTCTTAAAATGCTGATATAAACCCTCTTGCGTGGGTTTATTGTAATAAGGCGTTACTAACAAGCAGGCATCAACACCTTGAGCATGAGCGGCTTGTGTTTTTTCTATCGTCGCTTGTGTTGAAGGACTTCCTGTGCCTGCAATCACGGGGACTCGCCCAGCAACTTGTTCAACAACATGCTGTAATACAGCTCTATTTTCATCCGCCGTAAGCGTCGAGGCTTCTCCTGTCGTCCCCATTGCAACAATCGCTGCAGTCCCAGACTGAACATGCCACTCAGCAAGAGCTCGCAATGCTTCAATATCCAGCTGTCCTTCCGCGGTCATCGGGGTAACAAGAGCGACAATGCTTCCTTTAATCACAAGTTTCCTCATACAATGACTTTATTATGCTCCACATGGTAAACTCTTGAACAATTAAACACAATACTCAGGTAATGATAAGTCATGGACATTCGTATTGATCAAGCAATCCCTCACTTTAGCGCTCAAGCAACCGGCGAAACCCCTGTAGACTCTCAAGCCCTCAAAGGCAAAAATTGGGTCATTTACTTTTATCCTCGTGATAATACACCCGGCTGCACCACGGAAGGGCAAGAGTTTCGTGATGCAATAAACGATTTCAATTCCTGTAATACTGCCATTTTTGGCGTCTCTAAAGACAGTCTACGCGTCCATGAAGGCTTTAAGGCCAAACATAGTTTTCCCTTTGAACTGATCAGCGATCCGGAAGAAACTCTCTGCCAACTCTTTGGTGTTATTCAACTTAAGAAGCTCTACGGCAAAGAATATCTCGGCATCGAGCGCAGCACCTTCTTCATCGATGAGCAAGGCATTTTGCGTCAAGAATGGCGTAAGGTAAAAGTAAAAGGTCATGTTGCTGATGTTTTAAGTACAGTACAAAAATTAACAACTAATTAGGTTAACTATATAAATAATTTAAATTTAATTAGCCTGATTAGGCTGAATTTAGTTGATTAAAAATCAAGAGTAAAGATAGCGATTAAATCTTACTTAATCTTGCTTACCTTTAATATAGAAGAGTATCGATTCAATATGTTGATTATTCTCTACGGGCCTCCAGGTGTGGGTAAAAGCTATATTTGCCAATGGCTTGCAAAAAGATATGCATTTTATTGCTATGATGCAGATACCCACTTGACCCAACAAATGCGTCAATGTATCAATAATCGGCAACCATTTAGTCAAATGATGCGTGATGCATTTTTTACCCAGGTCATCCGGCATATTCAGCGCTACCTAAAGCAATATCACACTGTTGTGATGGCACAAGCGATTAGCCAGAAGAAAAACCGTGAACAGCTTCGACGAGCATTTCCCGACGCGCGCTTTGTCCATATTAATACTTCAGCGCAATTACAACTAGAACGCCTGGAAAGTCGAGGCGACTGGGTAACAGCCGATTGGGTTGATAAATTAATTGCGGTTCAAGAACCTGCTAATACAGAGCATGACCATATTAACAACAATCATGACACCTCCCATTTAGAGCAACAGTTTAGTCAGTTGTTTAAACAGTGGGACTGCTTGCAATATCAAGCAGGTCCAGTAAAATGACAGAGCTGATCAACCTGTATTATTTAAGGTATAAGACCCCATGGCCATAGACTCATACCGAGTTGGTGAAAAGAATCATTTCTTAAAAGCAATATTGATTATATTGTGCATCATCGGCTTCGCTTCGCTACTTATCCAAGCGGTTGTTGCCATGCTCGTTTTTGTCATCACACCAACCATTGATATTCAGCTCAATCCAGCGCAATCAGAACTCTTTACTTATATTGCAAATTTTTCTCCACTTGCCAGCTTTATTACCTTTATCCTCGCCTGCTTTGCCCTGATCTATCTATTGCGTAAAGGCTATGTCACGCAAGGCAGTTACTTCTCACGCCTGCTCTTTATGGTGGTGTTGTTTGCCGTTATTGTTTTATTGATTTTGCCATCACTCATACAGTGGCTCTACCCATTTAACTGCCAGCATATAACCACTAACAGCCAAAGCTTATGTTCGATTCAAAAACTAAGCTATCCTACACGCACCGCCAGCTTAATTTTCAGCATCATCCCTTACCTTATTTTCTCATATGGCTGCTTTATTATTATTCGTCTCTTTAAAAACTATGAACGTGGCCTCGTTTTTATAAAAGAAAATGTTAATTTATATAATAAAATTGGTTGGAGTGCGCTTCTTTGGGCCATACTTAAACCCATCGCACAAGCGCTACAGACGTTTATTCTTTCCTTACACTTAGGGCCCGGCTACTATACGATTCGTATCCTTGTTCAAGAAAGTAGCTACATTGCCGGATTTATTGGCTTGCTTATTGTTATAATTTCATATGTCATGCGCGAAGGGCAGCGGCTTCAGGAACAAGAGGATTATACAGTTTAATTATGGCCATTATTATTAACATCGACGTTCAACTTGCCAAACGCAAAGTCAAAGCCAGTGAATTAGCTAATCATATTGGTATCACCGCGCAAAACTTGTCGATTTTAAAAAATGGCAAAGCCAAAGCCATTCGTATTTCAACCCTAGAAGCCATTTGTGAATACCTAGAATGCCAACCAGGAGATATCCTTGAATACCGCCCAGAAGAGCCAGAAATAGCAGAGGAAAAAGAAAGTAAAGGCGAACAATCTCGCCTTACAAATAAAGAAGTCTCAACAGCTTAACCATTAAATCCCACGCCAGGTGATGGTGATGGTGATGGTGATGGTGATGGTGACTCAGATTCTAGCTGTTGTAACAAGCGCTGAAAAAGCATCCGCTCAAAAAATTCTGGTGTCCAAGGAACTTCGCTAAGCATCTCTGGCGTTATTAACTCCCTTGTTAGCGGGTTTATTACATTACCTTCACGTATCCAAGTTTTTAGCGCTTCTCTATCGTAACAATCAAAATCACCATTAGACTTTTTAATATAAACCGGGCTCTTTATTTCAGATCCAGACAAATGAGTAATAGCACATATATCAGTTGGCCTTGCATAAACTGTTTTTAAACTATGTATTTTTATTAACAACTTCAAACTATTACGATAGTTTTCACTTTCAACAGGTACAAAACTTACGATTGAGTCTGTTAAGTTTTCAGGACCTAAGCCTGTGCCCGTCAAATTTGGATTTATCAAAAGCGAATCTTTTAAGTCAACCCCGCTGACAATTGCATTCTGAAAATTTGTCAGAAGAAATCTTGTCCCTGCACAGTTGGCCCCGGTTAAATTGGCTCCAGTTAAAGTAGCTCCAGTTAAATTTGCAGTATTTAACTGTGATTGCTTAACCCTTACGTTCGTTAGCATAGCCATTCTAGCCATAACGCCAACAGACGAAGTTGACTCTCGCCAAAATGTGCCAAAATTTCTTGCATATATTAAATCACTGGAACTAGGAAAGGCTGCATTCGCTACTGCAACATCCCAACCAATACCACTGAAGTCAGCCCCAGTTAAATTTACACTGACTAAATTAGCATAATTCAAGTTTACTCCTCTCAAATCCGCACCTGTTAAATTTAAACCACTTAAGTCAACCCTTTCCAAGTCCCAATCTCGTAGGTTAATTTGGCGGCCACCTCTTTGTGCATCAGCAATTTCTTTCTCTACATCTTCTCGATTTTTTCTTGGCATGATTTTCACCCTTCCGTTCTTTATTTCTTCTCTTCAAACTTTTAATTTGTTAAAAGATTGAAACTTAAAATACATTTATATAACAATATGTTACAAATTATAAATCCTAAAATAATCAATAATTTTTATAATTGAAATGGCATAAGCACTGAAAACTTCAAGTAAATTTTATATTTATTTTTCAAACAAACCTAATTTACAGGTACTAAACTCAGGTCCAGAGCACAATAGTGCATACTTTAACCCTTGAAGCTATTTATTTTATTAAACATATGATGGCAGCAGCACACATTACTATTTTAATCCTTTAACAATACAAAAAAATAAAAAAGGCGAGCCATGTCGCCTTACAAATGAAGAAATATCAACTGCTTGTTCAGGACTTACGCATTGACAGCTTATTGAAAACATGAAAGCTAGCGATGTCAATGGCTGTAGCCTTTTAATCACTTTTTTACAAACTTTCGAAGAGAGTAAAAAATATGAGTTTATGACAAAATTTCATGCAAGTTATGAAAAAAACATACTGAAAATACCAATTTTTTATAGGTGCATAACTGGATTTTGTTGTCAATGCGTAAGTACTGATAAGTAAAA
>NZ_AMFF02000016.1:14724-17348 GCF_000297215.2 Piscirickettsia salmonis LF-89 = ATCC VR-1361 | reverse complement strand
AAAAATTTCGACAAAAACAGAGGGATAATTCCAGTTTTAAACTGTCTCACTTATGGGGGGTTGACAACTCTTACTTATTGAAATTCCAAACCTTATTGTTATACAAGCAGATGAAATTAAACACGCTAACACTGTTTTAACACAAATTGAGAATAACACCTCACCATAGATCTTAAACTTAACAATAAAAAATAAATATAAAATAAAAATCAAAACGCTTCTAAACCAAAGTAAATAATTAATAATTCATCCAAAATAAAAATAAAAATTTAAAAAAAATAAATAAATTAGTTGATTTTTGTTTATAAAATTAGTGACTTATATAGTTAAAAACGTTATATTTTCTATTGATAATTCGGATAATCTTCTTGTTGTCAAAGAGCAAGAACTATAAAAGGGAAGATAAAATGCCAAGAAAAAAAAGCGAACTCCTTGTAAAGAGGCAAATCATCGCTATCGGATTAGCAGGAGCGGGTAAAACTTCTTTTTTAAAAAAACAGCTAAGTAAAAGCAGCACGATAATCGCTAACCCTGTTCATATAACAACTGATCTTCAAGACTCTAGAATATGGGATGTAGGAGGAAACCCTCGCTATGATATTATGCAAAGCTTGTATCATCAAAACGCAAAAACTGCTTTATTATTTATTGATTGCAGCCGAGTTAATAAAAGCATAGAAAATTTAAGAAGTAAAGTAAAAAAAATTACCCACAGATATAAGATATGGAGTAGTTTTTACAAAAAGAGATTTGGCTCCTAATTTAGACATTGCAGAGTCTTTTGAAAAGGTAAAAGAACAGCTCAACCTTTCTTCTAAACCTTTTGTTTCTTCCAAGCCCTATGTATCGACATCACTCCATGACAACGAAACATCATTAGATAGAAAGCTTAAAGAATTAATAGAATCAGAAGCAAGAGCCTTTAAAAAAATTGAGACTGCACTAACTAGCCTTGAAAAACATAGAGATAAAAAAATCAAAAAAAATGATAGCAAATACGATAAAGTCACTAGTTTCATCCAAGATACAAGACAACGCATTAATGACTTTAACTCTGGCAATAACCAAGCCTTTGCAGGCTATCAAAAGCATCACCAAGGCATGATTAAAGATCTTAAAGATAATCGAACAACCGCAAAATGGTGGCGCGCAATTGCCATTAATTTCGCCACCTTAGGTGTGTCTTTAATATGTACACGAATAAGCACCAAAAAAACGACAAAAAGCTACTTACCATTTTATTCTGAATCTTTAGCAACATCAGGTACAAAAGCCATGAAAGTAGAAAGCCAAATCGCAGCACTTACTGCCTGACACAATTTATCTTATGACCAGGAGAATATTCATTCTCTTTACCCGCCATATTATATTATAGAGAGCACGAATGGCTATTTACCTAAGAAAAGGTGATAAAATAATCTCCAACTAGGTCAAACTGTCTTAATTAGCGAATCATAATCACCGTAGCCATTCTACCTGTCTGACCGTCGCGCCGATAGGAGTAAAAATTAGGGTCACTATAAGTACAGATATTTTCTTGATAAATTTCATATATACCTAAATCATGAAGTATTTCACTTGCTAAACCATACATATCCGCTAGAAATTTATCCTGAGTATCATTTTTAAATGCAAAGTATTTTGCCATCTTTGGCGATTTTTTCAGATATAACGCTCTCACCTCTGCTCCAACTTCAAATGCCATTTTTCCTATAGCCGGTCCCAACCACACTTGCCAGTCGCCAGTTCCTAATGCAGCAAACGTACTTTCAATCACGCCAGCACACAAGCCTCGCCAACCCGCGTGAATCGCAGCAACTTTCTTCCCTTGTTTATCTGCAACTAAAATAGGCAAGCAGTCGGCTGTCATCACCACACAGGCCACTCTAGCCTCATCACTCCAACTTGCATCTGCAATTAGGCCCTCTTCTACTTGCCTTTGCGCTTTAACCACCGTGCAAGAATGTATTTGCTCTAACCAGCATAAGTCCTGCTCTAAACCTAAAAATTTTTGCAATAAGCCACGGTTTTTCTGTACATTTTGAACACCATCGCCAACATGGCTCCCCAGGTTCATCGAGTCAAAAACACTTTGACTCAAACCACCTTGCCGATCGGTATACAGCGCTTGGACTCTATCAGAAAATGGGGCATTAATTGAAAAAATAGCCATGCTTGCTCATCTCTTATTTAATTCAATCATCTCGCTCAGTCAGGTTACCAGCCTGACACATTTTTTGCATAAAAAAAAGCAATGACAAAACAAGAGCACACATCAACGAAAGGCGAGCTATGTTTACTAGATTAGTGACTATTTTAAAAAAGCACCCTGATGGTATTAAAGAATATGATCTTCTTAAACAATTAGAATTAGAACACTCTGAAAATACTGAGAACTCTGGGTTCGATGAGCTACGCAGCACATACGATCTATTCCAACGTCACTTTTTATTATTTCACAGTCTATATCACTTAAAAGATGCTTTATTAAGGCATCAATGCTACTGCTTGGACATTCACTGTCTGAATATTCGCCTTGGGCCTTATTATAATCCACACACAACGTTATAGCGCTCAACGAATAGTTTCTGACATTGACTTCATTACTTGACTAAGCGCTGTCT
>NZ_AMFF02000016.1:4372-14515 GCF_000297215.2 Piscirickettsia salmonis LF-89 = ATCC VR-1361 | reverse complement strand
ACTCTTAAGTCATAACTGTAAGGAGAAGGCATCGTTTTTCCTTATTGTATTTTTTAACCTACTGATAGTATGTCAGAAACTGTTGATCGAGCGCTATACCAGCCCTCTATGACCCTTTACGTGATTACTACTTAAATCTAAATCACCTTCATCACACATCAAAAGGTGATGTAAATGACCTTATTCAGAAATTTTGGCAACGCTATAAAAACCAAGCAGACTATAACGATAATAAACACTCTGCTTTAAAGCAACTCGGTCTAGACCACACAGCCAACAAATTAACAATAAAAAAGCGTTTCAATCAACTGCGTAGTCAACATCATCCCGACCATGGCGGCAACCCTGAGCACTTTCAGCGAATAGAACAAGCCGGTAAAACCCTACTTAACATTTATAAATAAAGTGTCCAGCAAAATCTTCAGCCTAACCCCACACGGCTCTGCCTCTGAGATTGTGCAGCATTACTTGGCTCACCATAAAACACAAAACATTCATCCAACGCCTTGCCTAATGAAGCACCTCGACTATTATTTTTACCGTGCGCGAGTAAATCTTGTAAACGTTTGGGTGACGCCTCAGGCGAAACTAACTTACTGAGTACCTCTTTAGCCATGTCCGGATGATAATCAATCGCACGTTGTTTTAAGTAGTCTTCTAATGTCCAATCCGCAGTACTAAACCAGCTTTTTTTCCAATCAGTTGCCGGCACAGCTGTGGTTAAAACGGCACGAATAATACCCGCATCCCCTACGGTAGCACGCGTGTTTAACATACCAGGAAAAATATTATTACCAGCATCAACACTTCGTACTAATGTTTCAAAATCTTTATTCACCAATAAATTTGTTAATAACTCTAGCTCTGATTTTGCAATGACTGTATCACCATCTTGCAACTGTCTGGCAATAAGCTCATGTCTTTCTTTAATAAATTGTGCAATCGCGTTTTTTATAACCGTTAATTTGCTACAAAACTGCCAGTCCTCTGGTAAAATTTCTGCTATTTTTTTGCTATAAATAACCAACTCTTCTAGCTGGCTGACGATATCAGTCATTGTAAATAGTAGGCTACTATCAAGCTTAATCTGTAACAGTGCCTGTAGATGAATAAAGCTATAGTCAGTATCATAATTTTTAATTATGTCTTTTTGACGAGGATTATTTATTGAAAAATAATCAGCAACCTTATCTAGGGTCTTACTATCATAAATCATGTACTCTGGTGTTCGTTGCTCACGGCTCTCTTTAATTTGAGTTTCTTTAATATAAGTTTGCAACGAGGCAATCTGCTCTTGTTGTATCGCAATAAAATGCTCTGAAATTTGGCTATTATTTCCTAAAGCCTGATTAATTTCAGCGAGTTGACTCATCACTAAATTTGCATACTCCAAAAGTGCAACATGCGCTTTTTTGTCTTTCGCTAAAATTTCAAACGTTCGTTTAGTTAATTCAATTGATTTTTGTAAATTTTTAACACCCAGCGCTTCTTTTATTTGATGACCTGAAATCGCAACCTCATCACTTATCGCGTATTTTTCAATAAAAAAGCTCGCAAGCTGGCCACGATACAAGCCTTGATACACCGCATTACGCGCATTTGTACTCTCTAATGGTGAAATCTCAACGGTTTCAAAATAAGCAACTTTAATCTTTTCTTTATCCTCAACATTGTCAAGATAATGCCAGCCTCGAAACCGCTGTTGAGTCCCAATGATTTTAATATAGTGTGGCTCAGCTAAAAAAATACTGCCAACCAGTGCACCTGACACTATTGTATGCTCAGGCTGTGGAGTCGGTAGAGGAGAATAAGGGTTTTCGGCTAGCGGACCAGCAACATCCGCAGCTGTCATGATATGATTAATCATATCATGAACCGTAAGTCGCCTGACCAGGTTAGCACAGTGTTTTTTATAAGAGGAAATAACATCCCTATACAGCATTGCCGGATCAATAGGCAACATGCCTAACAAGCTTTTACCCACTAAAAAGGCTTCTGTTTCTTTTGAACGATCTTTAAAGTATGCATCAATAGACTTATCTTTGAGCTGCTTTACTCGGGTTTTTGTTAATGATTGAATCAGCTCTTGCAGCTGTTGGTACTTTCCTGCTAGCGCTTGACCGGCCTCACCGCCGACCAGTGGATATTCTAAATGACCAACCGCCTTTAGCAGTGCCTCCTCACTGGGGATAACAATATCAGCGGATTTATCTTTGATTGCTTGTAGTAACTGAATGAGTTGATTTAGCTTTGCATAATGGCCTGACTCAATTGCAGGATCACCCGTACTATAAATTTGCTCTGAAGATTGAATATGCGTGATAATCGCAGCAATGGCATGCGTATTCCAAGAAGACAGGCTAAAGTCTTTATTCACACATAGGTCCGCTAAAATATTAGCCACAGTTTTTAAAAAGCACCTTTGAGCATAAATCGGATCAATACTTGGATCATCCGCTTTCACCGCTTGCAAAGTAGCAATGCCTTTACTTAAGGTATTATATAAAAACTTTGTCAGCGCTACATCAGTCAGCTGATGACCCAGCATCAATTGCACCACCAGTTGTGTTACAATCCTCTCCCAGCTCTCCAGTAACGGTTTAGGTAAGTCATTCATAGCAGCAAGGAGCTCAATCTTTTCCAAACGTTCTGGTGATGGGTCACTTTCTAAGCTAGCAATAAGATTATTCCAGGCAAGTTGGATATGATGATGGCTAAACTTTTCCTGAACATCCGTTGCAATAAAGTGCTCCATTTTCTCTACCAGCGTCTCTAATGGATCAGCTGCATCATAGGCTTTGCCGATAATCGATCCAGCAGCAGCCCCAGCCAGAGCACCCAGAACCCAACCTTTAATGCCACCGGCAGCGATACTTACCCCTTTATTAACAGCTAAAGAACCCGCTCCGATTAATAGCGTTTTGGCAATATAGTGCTTGATGGTATGCGTACCATGGCCCAGCCAATCTTGTAATTTTAAAAATGTATTTTTATGCCTATTTTCATCCTGTAAAAATGTTCTAAGACGATCATCACTAATCTTGCCAAGATGCAGCTGTCTCTCATCACTGTGATCACTTGTGAAAAAATCAGTAATATGCTTAAAAAACTTTTTACAACCTTCTATACCCCAAGTAAAATAAGATTCATGATCATCAATATTGATATTGATAAATGATGCATTAACGCCACGCTGTAATTTAGCAAATCGTCTTAGCTTTGCAAAATCAAGGACTGTCTTAAATTGTTGATGTAAAAATTCAGGCATAGCGTACTCTTTAATTATTATGAAAATAAATAACAATATCAGGTTCTGGCGAACAACGTTTAATAAGGCCCAAAGCCTCTCTTTTCTATACTCTTTAAGCTGTGTAAATTATGTAAATAGAGTGCTTCTGCTAAATTTAGCTTGGCAGCAACAGGCTTCTCAATTTGCCCTGCCTATATAGCACAACAACACTATATATTTTATTTAATAAATATAGACATTAAATATAATTTAATAAATAAAGCATGAGTAAAATTCATGTAATAATTAAATTATTTTTAATGTAATTATAGATTATTTTTTATTTCACTTGATTCTTCTATAAACAAGAAGCTATTCGATTGAATCACCAAGTCAAAAAGATAGTTATTTACTGCTGAGAGTCAATAAAATCTAAGGGTTAAGACCTAATCAAACGCTGTTAAGTAACTTTTAGGCTCAATCCCAACGTATAAACCTGTTTCATAATAAAGAGCCCGCGACGAGAGCTAGGCTCTAATACTTAGAAATTAACCATGCTTTAATGCCATGAGTAATTGCGTCATATCTTCAGGTAGTGGCGCCTGCCAGGTCATTAATTCACCCGTTACCGGGTGTGCAAGTGAGAGCTCGCACGCATGCAACGCCTGGCGTTTAAAGTAACGTATCATATTTTTTAATTCATCACTTGCCCCAGCAGGTATTTTCAAACGTCCGCCATACGTCCCATCCCCAATCAAAGCGTGACGCCGATGTGCCATATGCACACGAATTTGATGCGTACGGCCCGTTTCTAATTGAACACGCACATGCGTATGCTGCAAAAACCGTGTTAACACCTTAAAATGCGTCACTGCGGGCTTACCCTGCCCGGGTTTAACCACACTCATCTTCGTTCTGTGCACTGGATGGCGGCCAACCGGCTCATCTATCGTTCCACCTCCAGTTAAGATGCCTTGTACCACAGCCTCGTATTCACGACGAATCTCACGTTTTTGTAAGGCATCCACCAACTTCGTATGCGCTTCTAGGGTACGTGCAACGACCATTAAGCCGGTAGTATCCTTATCTAAACGATGGACAATACCCGCTCGTGGTACAGTGGCAATCGCCGGGTCTAAGTGCAGCAACGCATTCATTAACGTACTGTCTTGCACACCTGCCCCAGGGTGCACTACTAAACCCGCAGGCTTATTAATGATAATTAAGGCATCATCTTGATAGACAATATTTAAGTCTATTGGCTGCGGCTTCGCCACTATTTCAAGCTCACGCTCAACATGTAGTGTCACCATTTCCCCACCAATCACTTTATCTTTAGCTCGCCACGTTTGACCATCCACCAAAATAGCCCCAGCTTTAAGCCACGCTTGTAATCGTGAGCGCGAGTAATCACTAAATAGATCAGCCAAGACCTGATCAATACGTTCACCTTGATGGGATTCATCTATAGACGCTGTTAAATCAATGATTTCTTTCACTCTCACTCTTCCTATCGACCAAATTGCCTGAACAAGGTACACTAGGCATCAACAGATGTGAATAGACAGACATAAACTAAACATGAACTATTTAACAAAAAAAACATTATTGACCTTATTAACTACCAGCGCTGGTGCACTATTACTAAGCGCCTGTAGTAGCACACCGAAAGTGGATTATGGCACACTCAATGCCGAACAAATCTATCAACGCGGCGCAAACCATATACAAGAGGAAGATTATGATCTCGCTGTCAAAGAATTCCAACAGCTAGATGCCCATTACCCATTTGGCCCCTATGCCCAACAAGGTGACCTAGATACTATTTATGCCTATTATCAAGATGATAAACCAGATCTAGCACTGTTACAGGCCAACCGTTTTATTAACCTCTATCCGCGTAATCCAGGCTTATCGTATGCCTATTATATGAAAGGTGTCATCAACTTCGATCAAGGTGCAAGCTTTCTCCAGCGTTACTTCTATTATGATATCAGTGAGCATGACACCACTACGGCAAAACAAGCCTATATGGACTTTAATACTTTTATTCATAAGTTCCCAAATAGCCCATATGTCACTGATGCCAAGCGCCGTATGATTTATTTGCGCAATGCCTTGGCTCAATTTCAGCTCAACGTTGCTTTGTATAATTTACAAAAAAAAGCCTACATTGGTGCCATAACGCGCGCTCAGGATATAATAAAAGAATACCCACGCACTCCAGCGGTTGAAGGTGCGCTTAAGGTGATGATTCAAGCTTACCAAGCACTCGACTTAACAACGCTTGCTAACGATACCATCGCCACCTATCAAGTCACTTACCATAAGGCACCTTTTGCTAAGAAAAAGCCCTCATAGAAATAGTTAAAACACACCAAACATAAAGTACAGCCAGAGAGATACAACCTAGCTGTACTTCGCTTAGTTTATATTTTATAAGCGACAACCGTTGGGAAAATTTTGGCATAACCATCAATAAATTCTATTTGAGAAAAGCCTACTTCTTCAAGCTGCTGATAAGTCGTCGCATAACTACGATAGCACTGGAATTGAGTGCCAATGATATCAGAAAAAACAATACGTTGCTTCTGTGCCGCAGCTACATTCACCTCATCAATCACCCATTCACTGTCAGGGTAAGCTAAAGGAAAAGTTAAAAAACTAACAATCAAACACCCATTCGGCTTTAACGCCTGATAACATTTTTGATAAAACACTTGCACACGATCATCATCTGGCTCATAAATCGTCAAACCATTACTACACAATACATCCAATGTATTACTTAAGCTTAATTGCCATGCATCTTCACAAACCAATTCAGCGTCAATACTATAAGCTTGAGCAACCTTGACGGCCAAGTCTAGTGCAGCTTGGTCCAAATCAATTCCATAAGCTTTAAAGTTTAGTGCTGGCTTTAAACTCGCCAAATCATACATCAACCCACATGGCAAGGACGCAAACTGAGCATAATCAGTCATTTTCCCTTGTAATAACTTTTGAAAAATCTCACCTCGCTGTTGAGTGGCTAAAATAATAGGCGCTTCTTCTAATAAGAATCGCTCTAAAGGCAATAAAGGTCGGCCATAGGCATCTAAGCCTGGCGCTGCGCGACATTTGGGATGACGTACCATATATATTGCGTCCAATAACCATTGAGTCCCCGATGCTCAATTAAATAACGTCCAAACTGAAATTCAGCTAAACACGCCAACAATTCGATTTGTTCATCAACTGAAATATCTTCTAAGTCCCCACGCTGACAAATTAATTTTTCTCGTACTTTATAAGCGTCATTAAAGCTACCAGCATTCAAATTATGAGAAACCAACTGCTTATTTAGCATAAACCTCACCTAAATTAAAGTTTTAATCAGCACTGCCATACATCGTAATATAACTTCTAGCCTGTTTTACCTTTGCTACACAGCTTGAAAACTGGTTAAATTCCTGTTGAACTTTAGCCGCTGAAAGCAACGTCATAGCTTGCGTATAATTGACTGTACTCTCAAAATTATTTGCCTGTGCATAATCAAGATCTTGATAGGCTTGTTGTAAGTCACTACGGCACTGGTTTGCCATTAGTGAGTTGGTCGGCTCACCTGCACATGCAGATAATAGGATCAAAGACCCAACCGCCATTATTATTTTAATAAAAAATTTCATTTTACTTTTTCCTTTAACACCATCACTTAAAAATTCAAAGATAATCAAATACAAGCCATCAAGCCGTTATAATAACGAAACGAGTGAGCATATTAAGCAATAAAGACTGACCTTATTTTACGACTACATAGCCTCACTACTCATAAAATAATAACGAATAATAACATTTAAATAACAAACTCTATAGAAGATATAATAAAGGATATATTATTTTTACAATTAATAATTACAACTTAAAAAGACCAATAAAAAATTGCTAAAATATATGATTGATTTTAACGATTAATTTAAGTGAACTTAATTACAACTTAAAATTTTAAGTGCTAAGATGGGGACCAACTTCAAGTAAGCTTTAAGGAGAGAGCTTAAATACAAAACCACATATAAAATCATTGACTCTATTTAAATTTTTAAATACATGCTAATTCTTTAAATTAATTATTATTTATTTCTATATATCCACATATCCACATAGTCACTTAAATAGATTAATAAATAATCATATTAATTCTCATTTTCAAGGAAAGATCAATATGCCTAGATCTCCAGGATCACCAACAGCAGAAGACCCAGATCCAGCAACAGATGGTTGGGTTTGTGTCCATATAGACGATAAAGCCAAAGCCGAAAAGGCGACTAACACAGGCACTGACCCTGATGATATTCAAAAAAGTTTACAAGCAATGCGCCAAGGAGAACTCATCGGCGCACGTGAAAGAAAAGCCAGTGAAGAATATATGCAAGCGGAAGCAGTAGCAGATCAAGAAATTGAAAGAGTTGGAAAGTTACTACACGATATTCGCCCATCACAACCTGAAGATTATAGTCACGATAGTGATGATAATTTCAAGCTGGAAATGCCGCTTGCCACAAGCCCAACAAATAGACCAACACCAAGTAGTTCTACTCCTTCTTCTCCTCACTTTTCTTATCAACCACCAGATCATCATGGTCATGATTTAGCCGATGCCCCTGCACCGCCTATAGCAGGAGCAGCTAGCAGCCCTTCTACAGTCTCTCACTTTTCTCCTAAGCCAACAGCTCATAGTCATGATTTAGCAGACTTACCTAGATCTCCTGTAGTAAACACTGAATATAGTCTAACAGTGAGTAGTCCTTCTACACCGTATCGCCGCTTTTCTTCTAAACCACCTGCAGCAGCTAACCGCTTATCTACACTTTCTCATCATTCTTCTAGTCAACTCGCTATGAAACCACCACCCAAGTGCTCCGATCTTTTTTTTAAAGCTGCCGTTGGTGTAACTGTCACAGCTGCGGTGGTTGCCATAGCAAAAAGCCTGGGCTAAAACAACTAAGTTAATTAAAAACAAGGAAAAATATGCCTTCACATTTTTCAGATTTCCTCGCAAAAAAACTGGCAGAAAATCCTACAAAATTCAGCCGAGCATTGCGTTTTGCTATACAAAGTAGCAGGTCAGAACACAGAGGCTGGTTTGGTGGATCAGATCTATTTACTGGAAAAATAACAAAACAGGAACATATTGGACAACAAGTCATTAATGAGCTTGCGACCCTTTCAGGCTCAAGTCCCACAGTAATTCGGCAAGCTTGTATTGCTGCTGTTAGAAAACTTTTTGGCTCTGACACTCCTGGAGGCTGGAATATTGGTACTGGCTCCATCATAGGCCATTCCACATCATATAAACCAATAGTTATGGCTAACTTTCTCACACAACTGAAAGCAGATAAAGATGTAGCAATAAAATATGAATATGTCCTCCCTGGTGCAAAATCAAGCGATATCCAGCTTGCGATACGCTCAAATGCTGAGAATGCATTTAGAGAGTTAGATGCAAGACTACCAAAACATTCACCCACCCCGGTTTATCAACAATTTACTGATATGGCGCTTGACTCAGCTACAGCTGAACCTCATGAAGAGCTACCTCAACCCGATAGCATAGAGCCCAAATAAAAAAGACAAGAAATTTTACAACTTAAATATTTTCAGCAACAAAAATAAGGAAATTAAGTGACCACTAGCATTACTTTCACCAACGAACTTCCGAATTATAACGACAAACGCATAGAATTTAAAAGCCATGAGTTTGAAAGTCTTATTCAGGCCATCTATTTTCATAATCAAAAGCTTGAAAGTCACAGTGATAAACAATATCGACTGCACTTTATGCCATTTACTAATGGAAGAAAGCGCCCCGGAATTAAACGCCTTCTTCGCAAAATTCTAGGCAATTATAAGCAATTAGCATTACCTCTCGACTTTCTCGAACCTACAGATGAGCCAGATCCAAGCGGACATATTATTCGCAGCCCTGATGATTACATTTTCACTCTTCAAGAAATAGACCCTTTGTCATTAAGCAGCTCTTATGCTCAAACTGATGACGAACAATTAACACCTAGCGTTGACAGCCCTAGTTACTCTACACCTATCTCTACTTCATTGAGTGAGCTTCACTTACAACCTGATGCATTTTTACAGGCTGATGATGAACTTTCAACGCTTAAAGTAGATCACCCTGATGACTTTATTCCTAAACTTAGAGAAACGACAGCTTCTCCCATACAACCTGACAGCCCCTTATCCCACCCACTTAGCCCATCTGCTGAACCATCTGAACAAATTGAAGCAATAAGAGCGCTGATTGCCGACAGGGACGATGAACAACAATCCGCAAGTGATCAAGAAGGTGACGAAGCCTTTGAGTTTATCCGCCACCCAGGTAGGCCCGCAGTCCCTGAAGCTGAATTGGCAGAACCAGAGGTTGGTTTAGACTTTGTACACCTTCATGATCCAGCAACTAGAACAAGTGACTTACTTTTAGCACATTTTATGAGAGAAACTGCAGATGAAGCACCACCAACACTTGATAGCGCACCATCCTATGAATAAAACCAATCAGAATATACAATAATAAGCAGCAGCTCAACTGCTTATACTTAGCTAACAATTACAATATGCCATAATCGAGGGAAGTTATTTAATAAACTTCCCAAATACCACACTAAAAATAATAAGACATCAAGACAATGCCAGACATCCAACTCCTTACGCTACGACAACCGACGCCCTCAGATTGCACAGCATTTATTAACGCTGTAAAAATCAGCACATCCCTTCACTTTCCCTGGGTTACACCTGCAGATAACGAAATAGATTTTCTAAATTATAGCGCTCGATCAATAGTTTCTGACATAATATCAGGAGGTTAAAAAATACAATAAGGAAAAACGATGCCTTCTCCTTACAGTTTATGACTTAAG
>NZ_AMFF02000016.1:0-3885 GCF_000297215.2 Piscirickettsia salmonis LF-89 = ATCC VR-1361 | reverse complement strand
ACTCACCTCGTGCTTAGCACTCCATGGCTCGCAGCGTTAGAGACAGCGCTTAGTCAAGTAATGAAGTCAATGTCAGAAACTATTCGTTGAGTGCTATATATTGAAAAAACTAGTTGCTCTGAATCTCATGAAAGTTTATTCCTTATGCATGCAGATCATCTTATTGGCGTGTTTAATATCAGTGAAATCGTCCGTGGCTGCTTTCAAAGCGCTTATCTTGGTTATTATGCTTTCGAACCTTTTGCCAATCAAGGCTATATGACCCAAGGCCTACGATTATTGGTTGAACATGCATTTAACACGTTAAAGCTTCATCTCCTAGAAGCAAATATTCGCCCTGAAAACAACGCATCCAGTAAACTGGTGAAAAAAGTTGGCTTTCAAAAAGAAGGTTATTCCCCTAATTATCTTTATCTTGATGGTGCGTGGCGTGATCATGAGCGCTGGGCCATCATAGTAAGCCAAAAGTAACCACCTAAATACCTACTAAGCACAAGTTAAGTACATGCGTTTATAAAAACAACCTATTTTTAAGCAATTCCAGGCTTTTTAATGTCTTTTTTTCCTGTATAAATAGACGCAGTACAACCCTCAAAAACAACACGGTCAAACTGAGCAATCTCTTTTTGTGTCCAAAAATACGTACCATTATCACGTTTTAGCTTTTTTAAAAGATCAGGCCTTGCTTTAAAAAAATTTTTTGCACGCTCATAAAAGACCTTCATTTCATCAACATCTAAAAACATAGTAATCTCTATCCTATCCCCTTAAACTTAACACTGGTAGATATGGAGTCTTATTAACAAAAAGCAATAAAATTTACATTACATTAACAATTTACAAGGTAAGTTTACAGTCTGTTCATTAGTGCTATATAGCGTGTTTATAGCATTGTGATATATACTGAAACTCATTTGTCATTAAAGCGAGCCAAACCCATGTTCAATACCAAACAAAAGCTACTCATTACGTTATTAGATATGACAAAAAAAGATCCACTCTCTGTACAAACCAAAGCCTGCGCTTATATCTTTGGCCTCGCTTTACTGCTGGCATGGACATATGTTTTGATATCTTCAGGATTAATAATCAGCTTGATTCTCGCTGTTATTTTTGTCGCCGGACTTTATTTTCAAGTTAACCGTTACGCCTCCAAACTCATCAATTCATCATCAACACAAAAGCCTCGTATTGAAGATATCCGACTCCTGGTTGTCAGTTCAAAATCCATGATTTTATTTTGTATCGGAGCATTGGTTGCTTATGTCGCTATGTTGTTTAATGGCGGATAACATAAGCCGACTGATAAATGGAGTTTTACCTCTCAAAAATAAACCTACCACCTAACTACTCGCCGGAATAATCGCTTTCCCTCTGCAGTCTATTAAAGCTTTTTATCACCATATTTTAAGCACATAAAATCTAATAAGGCTTAGCAAATAGCTGCTTGATAACAGTCTTTATTAACATTCAATAGTATTTATACTTAGAAAACTAAATAAAATATCAGCAGAGCCTCATTTACATAAATTAGAAACATGAATTTCAATTAGAAAATAAAAGCCATCTCTATACAGTAAATCACTAAGACCTAATCATAGAAAGGCATCGAAGTGGGTTATTATGGGAAATAGTACAGGACTACAGCAAGCATTAAACGCAATCAGGTCAACCAGTTCGCTTATTTCTGATGATGATGAAACACTCCTCAAAAATAATACCGAGCTTCAACAAGCCGTCAATGCACTACATTCAACAGGCCAATTTTCTTATGATGATTGGCTACATATTCAAAGTACTGAAGGCCCTGGAGAAGAGCACCAAAAAGCGGTTAATGCACTGCACTCTATAGGTCAATTTTCTTATACCGGTGATTTTGGCCATTGGGCTAACTACGCTAATTGGGACAAACTTAAAGATGATAAAACACTACAACAAGCGGTCAACGCACTGGATTCCATAGGTGAATTATCTAAAGACAATTGGGCGAAAATCGCCAGAAATCAATCACTCAGAACGATCATCAGCAAACTCCACTTATCTAATAAGTTTACTCCTGGCAACTGGCAAAAACTCGATAAAAATCATGAGCAGCTAAAAGAAGTCAATAAAGAAATACCTGACCTTGAACACTACGTTCAAGATCAAACAAAGGCAACAGCATCCAAACAATTTAGCCTAAGCGTGCATCATGCAAAACTAGAATATTTAACAACAGGAAAAAAGACAAGCTTCTTCAATTAAAATCTCACCCTGCGCTGTCCACGCTTAAAAAACATAGGTCATGGAAGCGCTCACCAGGGGGTTTCAGTTCGCCGCTTCCGTTGTTGCAGCGGTTATCACAGCGTCAATAGGAATACCATTAGCAGGTTATAAAATGTATAAAAACCATGGCAAATTTTTCTTGTATAAACACCACACCGACTCAGAGCTTGCTGCACTTAAAGTGATAGACGCTGCAAATAACCTATAAGGCCACTATAATCGCCCGGCTAAAATCCCATGCCTTAAAACCACTCAATTTTTTCAATATCACTAAACTGCACTTTAGACTGACCATCTTCAAAAGTAATACTACCTGAGAACGATAATCCACCTTCAGCACCATATTGCCCAGCCTCCCCAGTCGTACCATGAATCACTTCACCATCACCACCATTCTCAACATGCAGCACCCAATTTTGGCCACCAGAACCGGATAATTGCAAGCTATCTTCACCCTCACCACCAGAAACCCAGTTCTGGCCTAAATTCCCTTCATCTAAGTTAAAAACAAACAGGTCATTTCCAGTATGGCCCATGGCAATGTCATCACCCTGGCCAACATGTATTTCATCATCCCCTGCGTTACCCTCGAGACGATCATCCCCTAAACCGCCTTTTAGTAAATCATTACCTGAATTACCCGCAAGCCAGTCATTACCGGCTCCACCAAAGATCTGATCCTCGCCGATATTTCCCCAACCTACATCCGACCCCTCACCCAGATTCATCACCGTATCGCCATATTCATAACGATAACTCGCTAAATCAACAATATCGTCGCCCGCTCCGGTATTAAATTCTTCAATCGATGCAATCTCTTCACGCCCACCCCAATCCAAGGTATAAGCGTCATTACTATCAGAACCGGTTAATACATCATGCGCGCCCTCTTCGCCTTCAAGGCCACGGTGATGATGTGCCTTTGTATCCCATTCATGATCAAAATCTTTCGTAGAGTCTGCATCTCGATGACCATGTAAAGCCTCACCGCCATCAGGACTATGCTCAGGATCACCCACCTGAAAATGCGCAGGGCGACTGTGCTGACTCTGATCAAAATCATCATTCGTCCACTGATTTTCTACTTGAATATCATTGATATCCATGGCCTGACCATCAACAACAATATCTAGCTTTTCGAAATCACCCACTTGAACGCCTAGATGTTCAAAAGTTTCAACAGGCCCATTACGGCTACTCTCATCAGCATGATCTGCGATAAAGTCATTTAAACCATGAAGATCAGCAATAATATCATTATTTTCTAACTGCTCAGCACTTAACTCAATACGCAGAGTATCTTCACCACTACCGCCATAGTACTGATCAATCCCCTCAGACTGTCCAACAACAAAGGTTGCAGCATCATCCCCTTGACCAGCATAAACCGTATCAACACCTTCACCGCCATCAAGGGCATCATTACCCGCTCCACCGTGTAAATCATCATTACCGGCACCACCGCGTAAATTATCATCACCCGCACCGCCTCTTAGCACATCTTCACCGGCACCACCGCGTAAATCATCATCACCCGCACCGCCACGTAAGCTATCCTCGCCTTGACCACCTCTTAGCACATCTTCACCGGCACCACCACGTAAATCATCATTACCAGCA
>NZ_AMFF02000015.1 GCF_000297215.2 Piscirickettsia salmonis LF-89 = ATCC VR-1361 | reverse complement strand
TAGGTAGAAAACGCCTTATCAAACCATTTGTGTGCTCATTTAGACCTCTATCACAAGAACGATAAGGTCTAGCAAAGTAAAAGTCTGCTTCAGTGATCTTTGAAATGGCCTCATGACCCGCAAACTCTGTTCCATTGTCAGAGGTGATGGTTTTAAAATCAAAGAAAGTTGAGCCAACCACATTCATGAATGTATTGATAACAGTCTTGGCTTGTTTGTTAGGCATTTTCCTTATACAACACATTTTATTCGCCTTATCGACCAGTGTTAATAAATAAGATTGGTGATCGCGACCCACAACCGTATCAATTTCAAAATGACCAAACTCTGTCTTTTCATCAGCAATAGCAGGCCGGTGTTCAATACCAACGCGATTAGGTATTTTTATTTGATCACCACGATTCACCTTTTTCTTATAAGGTTTTCCCGAATGAGGCAGGTTTTTGTAAAGCTCTCCGCCCTGCTCTCTATCATCATAAATATAACGGTAAATCGTGCTTTCACTCACCTGGATATCATGCTCTCGTATAAGTTCCTGACTGATAACATCGGGGGATGTATGGGTGCTTAACCGTTGATGGATCAACATTTTTGCCTCCTCTGAAATTTGTCGAAAAGCTTGACCTTGCTTAGCGTTAGCTCGTTTTTCTTGTGCACAGCGAGAAGTAAGCCGGTGACAATAAAGACCTTTAAAATCGATTGGGGTGTGCCGTTTAATCTCACGGCTAATCGTGCTAGGAGAAAAGCCAAGTGCTCTAGCAATTGATCTGAGCGAGTCTCCCTCTGATAACCGTTGTTCGATATAAAAACGATCTTTTTCATTTAAGTGCCGATAAACCATCTCTACCCTCTAAGTCAAAAGGCGAACTAGAGAGTTTATCTGTATGAATATGAACTCTCTACTGAGTGTTGCACTTCAGATGACGGAGGGCGAATTTAGAGACAGCGCTTAGTCAAGTAATGAAGTCAATGTCAGAAACTATTCGTTGAGCGCTATAATGATTATTCCAGAAAAGAGCAAATTAACTGCATGGCCAAGCCCTGTGCT
>NZ_AMFF02000014.1:89926-95984 GCF_000297215.2 Piscirickettsia salmonis LF-89 = ATCC VR-1361 | reverse complement strand
AACAGGTCACCTCTATTTAATAACAAATGATTTAGAGACGGATGGTAATGGGCTTTACAAAATCTATCAAAAACGATGGAAAATTGAAGAACGTCGTAAGTCGATTAAACAAAATGCAAGTTTAGCAAAATCACCAACTAAAACTGTTCGGTCACAATGCAATCATATTTTTGCATCAATCGTGGCATTTTGTAAACTAGAAACATTGAGTGTAAAAGCACAACTTAACCACTTTGCACTCAAATATAAATTACTTGTGCGGTCAAATCAAATAGCTTTTGAAGAGCTTAGGCGATTAAAATGTTTATGACCTGTGCGTAAGGTGAGTTTTTTACTTGTTTTGCTTGCCATATTTAAATATTAACGTTACTAAACTAAGTTTGTCTATTCAGAGAAGGCTGAGTGAGCTTTATCTGTGGCCGTGGTCAAATTTTGATCAACTTCCGAGGGAAGTTGTAAAAAATGTCTGTACCCATTTTATCCACATGATTATCCACAAAAATTGTTAATAATTTAGAGCAATTGAGTTGGCCTGCTGACGGCTAAGTTAACAAGGTTTTTTATTTAGAGTTATGATGAAGAGAGTGATTTAAGTGCACCAGAGTTTTTGATCATGCTATAACTGACGTTGGCTAATGTTTGCACTTGTTTTTGATGTGAATCAAGTGTGATGACGATTAGATTTTTAGCCATGGCCATTGGGCGAGATAGCATGATATATTCATTGTCTTCCTGAAGATAAAAGTCAACGATAAGTAAACTGCGCTCACAGCGGAAATACCAATTTGCTTGATTAACCTTGGGCAGGCTGACGATAAATTGTGTGCATAGTGGTAATTGCTCTAAGCTGATTTCATATTCGTGCATAAAGTTTGCTGTGGATTTTTACTATAAATGTCGTCCTGTAGTTTTATTGTAGCCTGTTATTTTTATTCGGTACTTGAGGAATGAGCAAGCGCTTTCTATTTTTTAGATTTTTATAAATCTATAAAACTACAACTATAGCTATAACTACAGTTGTAGCTATTAAGTTTAAGCCTAATTTAGATTCGTTTTTTAAGTTAGTGGTTAAACTGGCTGGTTTTCATTTGCAGGAGATCGCAGTATCATAAGCCGGATTCTGGTAATTTAAGGTTTTAGAGTATAGGCATGCAATACCGTGATTTACGTGATTTTATCGAGCAATTGGAAGTGATCGGGGAGCTAAAGCGCATTCGCCCTGAGATTAACCCTTATTTAGAAATGACAGAAGTGAGTCAACGTGTTTTGCATGCAGAAGGCCCTGCACTGTTATTTGAAAGGCCGACGAACTCTAGCATTCCTGCGCTGACCAATTTATTTGGTACGGTTAAGCGTGTGGCCTTAGGCATGGGGGCGGAGGATACTCAGGCGTTGCGTGAAATCGGTCAGTTGCTGGCTTTTTTAAAAGAGCCAGAGCCACCGAAGGGATTAAAAGAGGCGTGGGCAAGTTTGCCGATCTTTAAGAAAATTTTAACGATGGCACCTAAAAAGGTGAATAATGCGCCTTGCCAGCAAATTGTCTTAGAAGGCAGTGAGGTGGATTTAAGTGCGTTACCGATACAAACTTGCTGGCCTGATGACGCCGGCCCGTTAATTACTTGGGGGCTCGTGACGACACGCGGTCCTTATAAGCCACGTATGAATATGGGCATTTACCGCCAGCAGGTGATCGGGTCAAATCGTGTCATTATGCGCTGGCTTTCTCATCGGGGGGGAGCGCTGGACTTTCAAGAATGGTGTAAAGCGCATCCGGGTGAAAAATTTCCTGTTGCAGTGACCTTAGGCTGTGATCCGGCAACGATTTTGGCAGCAGTGACGCCAATTCCCGATACACTATCAGAATATGCTTTTGCTGGGTTATTGCGTGGCCATAAAACAGAATTAGTGAAGTGTTTGGGTAATGATCTAGAGGTGCCAGCCCGGGCTGAAATTGTGCTTGAAGGTTATATTGATCCAGAGGATGCCGCTCCAGAAGGCCCTTTTGGTGATCATACCGGTTATTATAATGAAGTTGAGAGTTTTCCTGTATTTACTGTTGAACGTATAACGATGCGTGAACAGCCGATTTATCATACGACCTATACTGGGCGGCCACCGGATGAGCCTGCGATATTGGGAGTTGCCTTAAATGAAGTCTTTGTGCCATTAATTCAAAAACAGTTTCCTGAGATTGTTGATTTTTATTTGCCCCCTGAGGGCTGCTCTTATCGTTTGGCGATTGTCTCGATTAAAAAGCAATATCCGGGGCATGCTAAGCGTGTTATGATGGGCGTTTGGTCATTTTTGCGTCAGTTCATGTATACCAAGTGGGTAATTGTTGTTGATGATGATATCAACGTGCGTGATTGGCAGGATGTGATTTGGGCGATGACGACACGCATGGATCCAGTACGTGATACGACAATGATTGACCATACACCGATTGATTACCTTGACTTTGCCTCCCCCATATCAGGTTTAGGTTCAAAAATGGGCTCAGATGCAACCAATAAATGGCCGGGTGAGACCAGTCGTGAATGGGGAGTGCCAATTATAATGAGTGATGCTGTGGTTAATAAAATTGACTGTTTATGGGCTGATCTTGGGTTGTAGAGATGCCTAATCAAGTAACAATAGAAAATTCAGATAGTTATTTTAATGTTGAAGAAGATGAAACGATTCTTGACGCGGCGTTGCGCCAGGGCATTGATCTGCCTTTTAGTTGTCAGGCCGGAGTCTGTGGCGCTTGTCGCGGTCAAGTGAGTGCAGGTGAGATTGATTATGGTGCTATCGAAATTTTTGGTTTATTGCCTGAAGAAGAGTCGGCAGGGTTTGTTTTGACCTGTAGTGCTAAAATTACCACTGATATTATATTAAAAATGGATGGAAATAGCTTGTACACCCCCCCTCAGTCATGTAACGATCAATTTGATACGCAAGAAGTGATAATGACAGTATTAAGCCAGGATAATATGGGTGATGATATCTATCGTCTGACTTTGCAGCATGAGGCGAGCTTTTTATATCAAGCGGGCCAATATATCGATGTGATTGTCAATGAAGAGATTTGCTGTCCTTTATCGATTGCCAATGCACCCCATGTGTATTCAGGTGTCATCGAATTGCATATTCGTAAAACGCACACGATGCCCAGTTGGGGTAATTGGGTGCTTGAGCAAGCTGCAAAGAAAAAACAACTGCGCATTCGCGGTCCTAAGGGCCAAGTGGTTGCTAAAAATTTAAATGTACGGCCTCAGTTACTGATTGCTGGTGGGACCGGCTTTTCTCAGTGCAAGGCATTGCTTGAGCAGATTTTTCTCCATAAAGCGAAAGACAGTGAAGCAGCGGTTTATTTATACTGGGGTGGTCGCCATCGCGAGGGCTTATATTTACATCAACAGGTGAAAGATTGGCTAGCAGAGTATCAATATTTTCGTTATGTACCGGTATTGTCACAGGCAGTAGGGCATGATCGTTGGGGCGGTCGCCGCGGCTTAATTCATCAGGCAGTATTGGATGATTTTGAGACTTTACATGGGTTTGATGTATATGTTGTCGGGCCAATGGAAATGGTCAAGTGCGCTTTTTGGGGTTGTGTTGCCAAAGGCTTGCCAAAGTCACAGTTTTATTCTGATTTTTTAGAATTTATGGATTTTAATGAAAAATAGAAATAAGATTTTAGAGTCTGTGCAGCAATTACTCAGCGATGAAAGCATGAGTAGTCAGGAAGAGATTTGTCGGTCACTTGCAGCCCAAAACTTTACTGTCAGTCAGTCTAAAGTTTCCCGCTTATTGCGCCAATGTGGTGCGGTTAAAGTACAAAAAGATGGACGGTTGGTGTATGGGTTATCTAAAGAGTTATCCCCTCCTGCGAGCGACAGCGCACTGGCTCATTTAGTCTTATCAATAGAGCATAACGAAGTGATGGTGGTTTTGCATACGAGTCCAGGAGCCGCTCAATTGGTGGCACGATTGCTTGATTTTCATCCCAAGCACAGTGATATCTTAGGAACGCTCGCTGGAGATGATGCTATTTTTGTATCACCGCGTTCGATTAAAAATATAGAAAAGCTTTATTTAGAAATTAGGCAGTTGTTAGGGTTTATAGACTAAACCAGTTATTTTAGTTACTAGTTATCAATGATGATTGGGCAGGTTGTTGTTAAGAATAGAGGTTCTGTGTAGATAAAAGATCAGTGTGTTGCTGGTCAATGTATGAAGTTTGTTGGTCGCAATGACCTTTAATTGATGTTGGCCACGGTCAAGGTGATATAAAGTTACAGAAGGCTGTGTTGATCGTTTGATCAGTCTGCCATCAATGTAGTAATGATAATATTGAATACCTGGCTTGGGTCGGACGGTTACCGTTAGACGACCTGAGGCATGATGAATCGTTTGGTGATTGCTAGGTGTGGTAATAGTTAAACTGGATCTAGCTGGGTTAGTGTCTTGAGTGTGCATTGTGAGTTGGTTGCTAGATAGTGTTACGGGGGAAGGTAACTCTAGGGGTGTTGCGTTTGGATGCGCATGATTGCTAAATGATAGGGTGCCTTGGGTATCTTGCCAAGTGTAAATAATATTGCGGCTGTAGCTGATGGTGTTGTGAATAAAAAAGTAACAAAAAAACTGGTTATATAAGCTAAATAGGTGAAAATATATATAACTAAGTTAGTAACAGTCGTTGTTCTCATTGTTTTTAAATCTAAATCTAAATCTAAAATTAAGTCTAGTTTGCATGTTAATAAGTTAATAATAGTAAGTGGTATAGCCACTCAGGATCAATGGATGGTTGTGATTGTGGCTGAGATTTAACCAGAGATGAGCGGCTGGCCCATCCAACGTCCTTTGCTGTGATAAGCATCAGTTTCGCTGTTTTGCACGGGGTGGAGTAATACGCTTAGGCCATTGCGGTGGGCTTTAAACCACTGCGTGAGTTTGGGTAATAAGTCTTTGGGAAAGGCAATTTCAAACATCGGTTGCGGGTGAGGGTAGGGTGGTTTGTCGTGCAATAAACTGACTTTAGCAACACCTTCTAACATGGTATGTAAGTTGTTGCGTAGCAACTTAGCCACCGAGCGCGTGCTCATGTCGTAATATAAATGGATGTGATAATCATACATATCGTGTCATTCTCCTCGCACTACGTGCTTTTAGTGCTTACTTTGAGTATGGCTAGAATTTGCTAACTTGCAATAAACGGGATGGGGCTCATATAATTGTTTGTTGGTTCATGGGGTTATAATGTAGTGATGCGATATTTGGCGTTTTTTTTGGCTGTTATTTTATTGGTATCAGGTTGTGCGAGTACGGTGCCAACAGTGGCGCCTTATTCTGATTATCCTCATGTGTATGCATGCCCGAATAAGTTAAGTACTTTGTGTTATCGTACAGCGATTGCACAGGTTGGGCGCAGGTTTCAGTATAGTCAGCTGAGCTTTCAGTTGCCTATTGCTTTGCAAGCACCATTGCGCCAAGGAAAATTAGAGCTACAAGAGTATTATGTTAAATCTCTCGTATTTCCTTCATCTTTGCCTTTATCAGGCCTAGGTCTGTTAACGTCTTATTTATATCCATTTGGATTGTATGCAACGAAAATAATTCGCTTAGAAAATTTAACGGATCAAAGATTAGATATTGTTAATGTACATGTCGTTACTCGGTTGCAACAAAGTCAGAGTTTATTGGCAGTATTGAATCAGATGCAAGCGCAGCCAGCACATTATTTTGGCAATTCTGCAACCGAGTCAGTGAAATTATTAGCCAGTGGCACTAGGTCACTGATGGTGTCAGTTGGTGTTGGGGGCCAGTCTGAGCCTGTGGCGATTATTTATATGCTGGTTGATCTTAAATTGTACAATGGTAATCAAGGTTATTTATTGTATAGCTTAGCAAGAAAGTCAATCGGGCCTACTTTTGTGTTGAATGTTGAGAAAAAGTTATTTAGTGAGAATAAGAATATCTTAAAAAAAGTGATCACGTCTGATTTTTTTCTATAAAGCACTCACCTTACGCACAGGTCATAAACATTTTAATCGCCTAAGCTCTTCAAAAGCTATTT
>NZ_AMFF02000014.1:85977-88538 GCF_000297215.2 Piscirickettsia salmonis LF-89 = ATCC VR-1361 | reverse complement strand
TAAAATCGATTGGGGTGTGCCGTTTAATCTCACGGCTAATCGTGCTAGGAGAAAAGCCAAGTGCTCTAGCAATTGATCTGAGCGAGTCTCCCTCTGATAACCGTTGTTCGATATAAAAACGATCTTTTTCATTTAAGTGCCGATAAACCATCTCTACCCTCTAAGTCAAAAGGCGAACTAGAGAGTTTATCTGTATGAATATGAACTCTCTACTGAGTGTTGCACTTCAGATGACGGAGGGCGAAGCAGTTAGTAAGTTCTGCAAATTTAGCCTCATAAATTTAAATGCTATTAATTTAGTTGGCTAGTTTTTTTATAATTAGCAAGAAATACAGCGCCTAGAATAATAATTACACCTAACCATTGGAACCAAGGTGTTGGTCGGCTAAAAAACAACACATCCCAGATAAATGAGAGTGTTGGTTGTAAAATTAGAATAAAAGCTGCAACACTGATATTAATTTTTGGCAAGGCGTAGCTAATGAGTCCCCAGCCGATGACTTGAGAGATAAGAGCATATAGTGTGACCCAGGCATAATTTGCATGGGGGTGTAGTGCTAAGCTCTCCCCAGTAAAAATCGCAATAAGAGTTAAAAAAAGGGTGGCTGACACTGTTGCGGTGGTGAGGATTGATAACGTGTTGGTTGGTTTTTTATTATTATTTTCTATATTACTCTCTGTGTTAATAGAATCTTGGCTATTCGCATATCGTAATGCATAGATATAGCCGCTATAACAAAGCCCGGAGAGTAAGCCAATGATAACTCCCCAATGGTAGTGTGGATCGAGGGTTAACCAGTCAGTTAAACAAAGTAGTAAACCACCTGGAAGAATACCGGCAAGGGCAATCATTTGATATTTATTTACGCGTTCTTTTAGTAAAAAAAAGCTGATTAAAAGTAGAAAAAAAATCTGACAGCTATTTAAAATGGTGGCAAGGCCCGGACCAACATAGAGAATACTTTGGTGCCAAGTTACAAGATCAAGGCAGAAAAAAAAGCCGGCAAGTAGGGCTGATAGGGTAAAGCGATTGACAATAAATAGACGCTCTTTGCGCAGCAATGTAACTATTAATAAAATAACGGCGCCAATAGCCATGCGGTAGACACCTATGGTTGCAGGGCCTGCTGAAATAATATGAACAAAAACGGAAGAAAAACTAATAAAAATAACACCGATTGTAAGAATAAGCTTATCAAAAATTGATTGATTGCGTAATAAATACACTAAAGGGATAGTTTGCATGGATTATGATTGTTTATTTATTAAATATGTAGATTAAATTTATAACGCAAACTGCGAATTACTGCCAATAAAAATTAAGACAGTAACTCTAGTTTTACTCAATATTAAAGAATTTAAGCAGGTAAATAGCCAGCATCTGTTAGTTCCTTTAGTGCATCACGAATTAAGCTTTTATCGGTTGTATTGATACCTTTGGCAAGTTCTTCTACATCTACGCTTAGGCTGTTTTTTGTATGTTGGTGTATATAAGTCATCACACCAAGTGCACCGAGGGACAGTTGTGAGTCGGCAAAGTAGTTTGTGGCTTTCATAAAGATCACTCCCTGATTGAGTTCATGAAAAATTATTGTTATTACTAATCTCTTATTGGACAACAGATAAAAAATGATGTCAATGAGTTCTGTTAGTTTTCGATCATGCGCTGCAGTAGTTGATTTATTTAGATTAGATCGACTACTGGTCAAATTGTTTAAAATCGATTATCTATGTGGTCGCAGACAGAGCACCATGGCTTTAGCCGTGGGTGAATGAACCCGAAGGCGGTATAATTAGCTTTATGGAAGTAATTAAAAGTGGTCACAGCGTATATCGTCTGCAATATCATATTGTTTGGGTGTGCAAATACCGCGGTAGGGTCCTGAATTCTGGTGTGTGCGAATATTTGAAAAAGGTTTTAGGCAAGCTGCTAAGAAGTATGCCTGGAGTGGAGATAGAGACGATTGACTTTGACGGAGATCATTTGCATATGGCGGGGTAATTCCACCGAAATACAGCATAGCAAGTGTAATGGGGCAGTTAAAAAGCCAATCGGCGTCGGAGTTGCGAAGCAAATTTTCTTGGTTAAGCAGAGTTTATTGGAAAGAGAATATTGTTTGGTCGCCAGGTTACTTTGTAAGCAGTATTGGTGTTGATGAAGTTACGATTAAGCGTTATGTGGAGCATCAAGGGGAACAGGATTCAGGTCAACTCCGAATGGAGTTGTAGGCAGACAAAGGTTTTGTTGGGATGTATATCAGCAAGAAATTTACGCTCATACCTTGATTAACCTTCAAACGCCTAGAAGAAAGAACATGAAGAAACAAAGAAAACAAGAAAATGAACGTTGGATTATCAGAACGAGACGATTGATTGAAACGGTGATAGGTCAGCTTAGCGACGGTTTTCACATTGAAAAAACAAAAGCTCGAGATCTTTGGCATTTTACCAATCGGATAACGAGAAAAGTTCTTGCGCATACAGTGGGCGTTGCTATTATAGCGCTCGATCAACAGTTTCTGACCTACTATCAGTAGGTTAAAAAATTCCAAAAGGAAAAA
>NZ_AMFF02000014.1:71510-85572 GCF_000297215.2 Piscirickettsia salmonis LF-89 = ATCC VR-1361 | reverse complement strand
TTTTGCATCATTGGATGTGCAAAATACCTACCGAGGTAGCGACGCTTACGGTCAGAAACTATTCGTTGAGCGCTATAATAAACTGCAAGGCCGCCCAATCTTACAATTTGAAAGGCTGGGAACTTCTTAAAAAGTTGAGCATCGCGTAGAATTAAATAATTTTTTATTTTATATAAATATAATATTAGGTGTCAGCCCCTTTAATTAATATCTTCATAAATCTTGTGTTGGTTTGTAATAGCTCGGAATTTTAAAGTTTTTTTATGAAAAGTGTATAGTTATGTGATTAATAAAGCCTATTGTTATGGTTGAGGCTGGATTATTAGAAATAAAGCAAGAAAGGCTGGTTTTGGCCTTTCTTTAAATATAAATAGCTTGAATGTGATTGATTTTTAAGAAGAGAGCTTGTGTTTGAGTACCTTGTTCAGCTCTGCGGGGTTGGCTTTGCCTTTAGACGCTTTCATGGCTTGACCGACAAAAAAGCCAAAAAGCTTATCTTTTCCTGAACGGTATTGTTCAAGCTGAGTTGGGTTAGCCGCGATGACGTCGTCGACAATGGCCGCAATTGCTGTAGGGTCAGTGATTTGCTTCAGGCCTTTTTTGTCGATAATGCTGTCGGCATCACCTTGACCTTCCCACATGGCAATGAAAATTTCTTTGGCAATTTTACCGGAAATCGTATTGTCACCAACTCGTGCGATTAGGCCGCCAAGTCCGCTAGCTGAAATAGGGCTTTGCGTGACGTCTAATAGTTCTTTGTTTAACGCGGCAGAAAAGTCGCCCATGATAAAATTGGCGACAAGTTTAGCATGGCCGCCCGCAGTGTTTACGGCTTGTTCATAGAAGTTGGCCATATCGCGGTTGGCGGTGAGAACGTCTGCATCATAATCATTAAGCTGGTATTCTTCAACAAAGCGTAGGCGCTTTTGTTCAGGCAATTCTGGCATGGTCGCTTGAATTTCGTCGATAAAATTAGCTTCGATAGCGACCGGAAGTAAGTCCGGGTCTGGGAAATAGCGATAATCATGGGCATCTTCTTTAGAGCGGAGTGGGCGCGTTTCTCCTTTCATGGCATCAAATAGACGGGTTTCTTGATTGATGATGCCGCCAGATTCTAATACTTGAATTTGGCGCTCGACTTCAAAATGAATGGCGCGATCGATAAAGCGGAATGAATTTAAATTTTTAGTTTCGGTGCGGGTACCGAATTCAGCTTGGCCCTTGGGACGGACTGATACATTGACGTCAACACGGAAGGAACCTTCTTGCATATTACCATCGCAGATTTCCAGATAACGCACCAATGAGTGCAAGGTTTTAAGGTAAGCCACGGCTTCTTCGGCACTACGCATATCAGGCTCTGAAACGATTTCAAGCAATGGTGTACCAGCACGATTTAAATCGATACCACTAAGGCCTTGAAAGTCTTCATGCAGTGATTTGCCGGCATCTTCTTCCAGGTGGGCGCGGGTGATACCGATGCGCTTAATTTCATCATTATCTAAGCGGACATTAAGATGACCGTCGTGAACAATCGGTTGGTCATATTGGCTAATTTGGTAGCCTTTAGGCAAGTCAGCATAAAAGTAATGCTTGCGTGAGAAAATAGAACGTGGATTGACTTTAGAATCAGAGGCTAAAGCAAACTTCACGGCCATTTTAATTGCTTCTTGGTTTAATACTGGCAGTACACCGGGTAGGCCAAGGTCAATGGCGCAGGCTTGAGTATTGGGCAAGGCACCATAGGCAGTGGATGCACCAGAAAATATTTTTGATTGTGTGGCGAGTTGAATATGGACTTCCAACCCGATAACGGTTTCCCATTCCATCTTAAATTCTCTCTATCTATAATTTAGTCTTTATAAGCATTTTAAAACGCAGTAGGCATTGCGGTGTGATGATCGGTCACTTGCTGGTAACGATGAGCAAGGTTTAATAAGCGTGATTCATCAAAGTGATTGCCAATAAGTTGTAGGCCGACAGGTAATTGATTGACAAATCCGGCAGGGTGAGATAATCCAGGCAGACCCGCTAAATTCACAGCAATAGTATAGATATCGGATAAGTACATGGTAACGGGGTCTTTTTTGCTGCCAAAATCAAATGCAGTCGTTGGTGCAGTTGGCCCGGCAATGATATCAACTTCATTAAACACGCGTTTAAAGTCATCGCTGATAAGCTGGCGCACTTGCTGGGCTTTATTGTAATAGGCATCGTAATAACCGGCTGAAAGGGCATAGGTGCCGACCATAATACGACGTTTGACTTCATCGCTAAAACCTTCGGCACGTGAGCGTTTATACAGATCAATTAAGTCTGCTGGATGTTCAGCACGATGGCCAAAGCGAACCCCGTCCATCCGTGCAAGGTTCGATGAGCACTCTGCTGGGGCAATGACATAATAGGCTGGAACGGCAAACTGAGTGGTTGGCAGGGATACTTCACAGATTTTAGCCCCGAGTTTTTCGTACTCAGCAATGGCCAGTTGAATTTGCTTTTCAACTTGGCTGTCTAGGCCATCACTAAAATACTCTTTAGGCAGGCCGATGCGTATACCTTCGAGTGATTGGTTGAGGTTTTTGGTGTAATCTTCAACGGGATGATCAACACTGGTAGAGTCTTTAGGGTCAAATCCAGCCATAGCGTTTAGCATAATGGCCGCATCTTCTGCAGTATGGGTCATGGGCCCTGCTTGATCGAGGCTAGAAGCATAGGCAACCATGCCAAAGCGGCTAATGCGGCCATAAGTTGGCTTTAAGCCGGTAATCCCGCATAAGGATGCCGGTTGACGAATCGATCCACCGGTATCTGTGCCTAAAGCCGCAGGGGTTTGACGTGCAGCGACTGCAGAGGCCGATCCACCAGACGATCCACCAGGTACCTTATTGATATCCCAGGGGTTTTTAGAGGTGCCGTAGAAGCTGGTTTCATTAGATGAACCCATGGCAAATTCATCCATATTCGTTTTGCCGAGCATGACGGTTCCGGCATTTTTGAGCTGGGTGACGACAGTGGCGTCATAGGGGGCAATAAAGTTATCAAGCATTTTAGAGCCACAACTGGTTTTGATGCCATCGGTGCAAAAAATATCTTTATAGGCAATGGGTACACCGGTTAACGGCGATAAATCGCTGCTTTTAGCTAATTTTTCATCGGCTTGTTTAGCCGCTTGTAAGGCGTGATCCTCTGTGAGGGTAATAAAATTATTTAAGGTCTGATCGGTTGCTTTGATCTGATCAATATAGCTTTGAGTAAGTTCAAGGCTGGAAATGGTTTTACTTTTTAGAGCCTGAATATGCTCGGCAAGAGTGTGTCCTGACATCGTTGTTACCTAATGGATTTAAATCAAAATTAATAATATGAGATCAGTTAATTAATCAATCTTAATCACTATTATCACTATGACTGAATAAAATAAGTGGCCGCTGTTTGATTATTCGATGACTTTAGGAACCAGATATAAGCCCGCTTCGGTTTGAGGGGCAAAGGCTTGGAATTTTTCATGTTGATCTGATTCTGTGGCGTTATCAGAGCGTAGGCGCTGAGTGGCATCAAGGGGATGAGCCATTGGTGTAATACCTTGTGTATCTGCAGTATTGAGTTGCTCAACTAGAGTGAGAATATTCGATAAGTCATGTTGATAACGCTCAGCATCGTCTTTGTTTAGGTGTAAACGAGCTAAGTGTGCAATTTTTTCTACATCTGTCAGTGAAATTGACATAGTTTAGCCTCAAAATTAGTCTTAATGTTCTGTATATATGGGCATCAATAGTAGCATAAGACATTGCATAGAGATATATACACTAGAGGTATGAAGAATAATCGTTCTGGGCTTGTGGTTTAGGGAGAATCGGTCACACTATAATAGTAAGGGTTTAAGGGATTGGGCATTGAGCTGAGGATGCAAGCCATGTTAAAAAAGCTGCGGGGATTTTTTTCTAGTGATTTATCAATCGATTTGGGAACAGCAAATACATTAATTTATGCTCGTGGACAAGGAATTGTGTTAAATGAGCCGTCGGTGGTGGCGATTCGCCAAGATGGTGGCCATGGCCAAAAAAGTGTGGCAGCGGTGGGCATAGAAGCAAAACGTATGTTAGGGCGGACGCCGGGAAATATGACCGCAATTCGACCGATGAAAGATGGTGTGATTGCTGATTTTTATGTCACTGAACGGATGCTTAAACACTTTATCCAAAAAGTGCATGCTGAGAAATGGATTAAACCGAGTCCGCGGGTGTTAGTCTGCGTGCCTTGTGGCTCGACCCAGGTTGAGCGCCGTGCTATTCGTGAGTCTGCCTTAGGGGCGGGAGCACGTGAAGTGTATTTGATTGAAGAGCCGATGTCAGCGGCGGTAGGTGCTGGTTTGCCGGTAGAAGAGGCTGCAGGGTCCATGGTTGTTGATATTGGTGGAGGCACTACTGAAATTGCCATTATCTCGTTAAGCGGTATCGTTTATTCGGCATCGGTGCGTATTGGTGGTGATCGTTTTGATGAGGCGATTGTCAGCTATGTGAGGCGTAATTATGGTTGCTTAATTGGTGAAGCCACGGCTGAGCGTATTAAACATGAAATTGGCTCTGCTTATCCTGGCAATGAAGTGCGGGAAATGGAGGTACGTGGTCGTAATCTTGCTGAAGGCGTGCCGCGCAGCTTTACCTTAAATAGCAATGAAATTTTAGAAGCCTTACAAGAGCCTTTGATGGGTATTGTGTCTGCAGTAAAAGCCGCATTGGAGCAAGCGCCGCCTGAGTTGGCCGCTGATATTGCTGAAAAGGGTATGGTATTAACTGGTGGCGGTGCCTTATTAAGGGATTTAGATCGCTTGCTCATGGAAGAAACCAGTTTGCCGGTGTTAGTTGCAGAAGATCCACTTACTTGTGTTGCTCGAGGGGGTGGACGTGCTTTGGAGCTAGCCGATGAGCGAGGCTTTGATTTTCTGGCAACCGAGTAGAAGTAGAGCGTTATTATGCAGCAGTACCGTAATGGCCGTAAACGTTTAGCTTTGCACTTTTTATTCTGGTTTGGCTGTGCATGGGCGATATTTTTTATTGATCGCTATACTGAGCAAACAAAAATGATACGTATCACTTTAAGCAGTGTACTTTACCCTTTTGAGTATGCAGCCGCAGCCCCTTATCAACTGAGTCAATGGCTAAAGCATAGTGTGAGTGAGCGTTATCAGCTTTTTATTGAGAATAAAAAATTAAATGAAGAAGTCGTACGTTTACAAGTAATGTTACAGCAGCTACTTGTAATTAAAACTGAAAACCAGCAACTGCAGGCCTTATTAAATGCCAGCCATAAGCTGAGCCCACAGCGTTATCGCTTAGCAAAAGTGCTACAAGTGAAAACCAGTGCATATAAACAAATGATTGTTGTTGACCAAGGAATAAGCAGTGGCGTGTACATTGGTCAACCGGTTGTTGATGCCTATGGCGTCTTAGGTCAGGTGGTTAATGTTGGTCTTTGGAGTGCTAAAGTTTTATTGCTATCAGACTCTGATAGTGCTTTACCAGTGTTTGATCAGCGCAGCGGTGTACGGGCCATTTTAAGCGGTCAAGGCAAAGGTGGTGAGCTGGAGCTAAAGCATGTACCTGATACAGCAAATATTCAAATGGGGGATGTTTTGCTGACCTCAGGTATGGGGGGGCGCTTTCCTGTGGGTTATCCTGTTGGAGTGGTAAGGAAGGTCGTGCGCCATCCAGGATCTGCTTTTGCTCAGGTTGCTGTTGACCCTGCGGCTCATATGGACCGTGGGCGCTTAGTTATGCTGGTGTGGCAAGATAAGGACAATGATTCTAGTGCCGCTACTCATATGCAGGTGCAGGATAAGACTAAAGATAAAACTCAAAAGGGTCGCTTATGAGATCGTATATGCATCGCACAGAGCGTTATTTAAGTCAGTGTCTGATTGCTTTCGCGACTATTTTATTGGCACTGTTGCTTGAAATGTTGGTTGTTTCTGGTGGGTTGGTCTATTTTTGGCCGCAATGGTTATTACTGGTTGTGTGTTATTGGACGGTAAGGGCGCCGGATATGCTGCCTTTAGGGGGTGTTTTGTTACTGGGCTTAGCCTTAGATGTGATTCATACGAATGTGCTAGGGATTCATGCCGTTATTTTATTAGCGTTAGTTTATTTAGTGAGAAAGTTTCATAAGCGTTTTCGATTGTTTCCAGTATTACAACAAGCTTTTTTCATTATGTTGATTACTCTTGTTTATCAGGTGGCACTGCTCGGTTTTGAATATTGGTTACATGCAGAAAAGAGTAGCGCTTTGTTTAATCCTTGGTATCAGATGACCATCGTATCTTCTTTTGTTAGTTGGCCATTATTGCAATTTTTGTTAAATAGTCTTTCAGGTAGGCGTGAGCACGGTTGATTTTTTTGTTACACTGGCCAGTCGAGATAACAAGAATAATTAATACTGACTTAAGGTGTAGCAGTAGCCATGTCCGCACAACTTTATCTTGCATCAACTTCCCCCAGGCGGCGTGAGTTACTTCGCCAGCTAAATTTATCGTTTGATACGTTAGATCCTAATATTGATGAATCTATACAGAGCAATGAGCGTGCAGAGGACTATGTTTTGCGCATGGCCCGAGAGAAAGCACGGGTTGCGTTTGACCGTTTAGATGCGAGTCACACGAGTTATTCGAGTAACACGAATAGTGATGTTAGCCCTATTGTATTAGCCGCGGATACAGCGGTTATTTGTGATCAAGATATTCTAGGTAAGCCCGTTCATCAGCAACAGGGGCAGGCGATGTTAAATCAATTGTCAGGACGCTCGCACTGGGTTTATAGTGCAGTGACGTGTATGAGCACTGAACGCTTGGAAAGTGTGTTAGTCAAAAGTAAAGTCTATTTTCGCACGTTGACCAGGCAAGAAATAGTGGATTATTGGCAGACGGGTGAGCCAGAGGGTAAGGCAGGTGGTTATGCCATCCAGGGCGTAGCGGCGATTTTTATTGAGCGTTTAGAGGGAAGTTTCTCTGCGGTGATGGGCTTGCCGTTGTTTGAGGTAAATGCACTGTTAGAACAATTTAATATACGAGCTTTAGGGTAGGGGATACGAGTGAGCGATGAGATACTTATTAATTGCATGCCTCAAGAAACGCGTGTTGCAATTGTTGAAAATGGAGTTTTACAAGAGGTCCATATTGAGCGTGATAATGAGCGCGGCTTAGTTGGGGTTATTTTCAAAGGCATTGTTGCGCGTGTGCTGCCGGGTATGCAGGCTGCATTTATTGATCTTGGCTTAGAAAAAACGGGATTTTTACATGTTTCTGATGTGGTTCCATTAATTGATAAAGACGATAACAGTGAAGATGGCACCGAAGAGATTGCTCCAGTGCCATTGCCCGATATTCAGTCGCTATTGCACGAAGGGCAAAAAATTTTGGTTCAAGTGGTCAAAGACCCCATGGGAACTAAAGGGGCGCGTTTAACGACGCATTTGTCCATTGCCTCGCGCTGCTTGGTGTATATGCCTGATTTAAATCGCATTGGCGTATCACAGCGCATAGAAGGGGAAGAGCAGCGTGAACGCTTACGTTCTTTATTGGCAAGCCAGCTGCCTGAAGAGGAAGCCAAAGGCTATATTGTACGTACAGCGGCTGAAAGTGTTGATGAGCGGACCTTGCTGGCAGATTGTGCTTTTTTAAAGCGCATGTGGCAAAAACTATCTGAGCGTGTTCATACTTTAGAGGCACCTCGAGTGATTTTTCGTGAGTTACCTTTAGCGATTCGGGCGCTACGTGATTTTATGCGGCCCGGTTATAAGCTGCGCATTGATACGCAAGAAGGTTATCAAAAATTATGTGAATTTTCTGAGACCTATGTGCCAGAAGCGCGTATGCAGCTGCATTATTATGTCGGTGAGCGGCCTATTTTTGATTTATACGATGTTGAGCGAGAAATCGAACTGGCTTTGCAGCGCAAGGTAATTTTAAAATCAGGTGGGCATTTAGTTTTTGATCAAACTGAGGCGATGAGCACTATCGATGTTAATACAGGCGGCTTCGTTGGCCATAGAAACTTAGAAGAAACGATTTTTAAAACGAATATGGAAGCGGCGGTATCTATTGGTCATCAGCTTAGATTACGTAATTTAGGTGGTATTATTATCATTGATTTTATCGATATGGAAAAAGAAGAGCATAAAGCGCAGGTTTTAGATGCATTGGAGAAAAGCTTCGATAGGGACCATGCAAAAATTACTATCAGTGGTGTTTCAAGTTTAGGGTTGGTTGAAATGACGCGCAAACGGACACGGGATAGTCTTAGAAATACCCTTTGCCAGCCGTGCCCATTATGTGAAGGGCGGGGCTCGATTAAAACAATAGAAACGATTTGTTATGAAATTTGTCGTGAGCTATTTCGTGAGGTTAAAGCCTATAATGCATCGAGTTATCTTGTGCTTGCTTCACAAAATGTTGTTGATTATATGCTGGATGAAGGGTCGAGTTATTTGGCAGAGTTAGAAACGCAAGTTAACAAGCCAGTACGTTTGCAAGGAGAAGCACTTTATACACAAGAACAATTTGATATTGTTTTAGTATAAGGGATCACTATGCGTTGGCGTTTACTTGCTTGGATCTGTATTGACTTGCTTTTAGTGTTTGCGCTGTTGCTTGGCGCTGGTGCATTTTACATTTATATTGAATTTGCTCACCCTAAAGTTTGGCTTGAGCGTTTAGCAAAGCGTCAGGGCGTTACGCTTCGTGCAGTTAATGTTAGAACAGTTGAAAATAATATATTCTCCCCTGCATTTGAGATAAAAAACCTGGTGATGAGTAATAAATCTCAGGGGTGGTCTGCAGAGGTAAAATATTATTATGTGCATTTTAACCTATTAAAGAGCATTTGGCATTGGCGTCTTAGTACTGATGATATTGCCATGCGCGGGGCAACGATTGACTTTGATATTGAGCAAGCGCATTTTAATCAACAGAATAAACACTCTCTTTTGACGGTTTTTCCATGGCTGAATGCGCAAGAAAAAGTTCAGTTAAGTGATATTCGGCTTAATCTACAGCAGGGTAAGATTAAAGATCATTTATTTTTGAATGCGTTATGGCAGAGTTCTGCAGAAAGTATGAGTACACTCACGTTGCGTGCCCGTGGTGAGCGTGATGAAAAGCTGATAGTTAATGCCGAGGTGAAAAAAACAAAGTTAGGCGGCTTCCAGTCAGCTCATATTGACTTAAGAACACAAAAATTACTATTGTCTTGGTTAAATCTTGCGAAAGTTAAAGTTGCTAAACAAGACTATCGACTGGATATGGACGCTAAGTTTTCAGGAAGTTTAGATCAATCCCAGTTTTTTTCAAAATTTTCTTTGCAAGGCGCTCGTGTGAATGTGCTGCAATCACTTGACGGTGAATTTTCGGCAAAAGCCCATGATGGCAAGGCACAGCTTTCTCTACCTAAGCTTAATATTAATGGTCAAGCTTATCCTCAGCCGATTGAGCTTAATTTAAATTATAATCGCTTGAATCGGCAGCTACATGCCAGTGGACTTGTGCTTAAACCGTTAGTTCCTCTCATGTATTTATTGGATACGACAAGCTTTGGTTATCCGCGTGAGCTTGATCGCTTGAGTTCTTTACAAGGCCATTTGACTGAGATTCATGGTTATTGGCAGTCTGCTGAGCGTTGGCAGCTGGCGATGGGTTTAGTTGATTTGGGGGTGAAGCCTACTATTACAGAACCTGGCATAACCGGTGTGTCTGGCGAGCTTGTGGTAAAACCTAATCAGTTGCGCTTTGACTTAGACAGTCCAAATTTGCATTGGTTATGGCCAGATACAGATAAGCGCCAAACCCCGGTGCTAAATACGCAAGCTAAGATACAAGTAAAGCAGCTAAAGCCTGGGATTAAGCTGAGTGTGAGTCATATTAAGGTGAATCATCCTCAAGCGCATTTGGCTGGAAAAGTGAGTGTGATTTTTCGACAGCAAGCCGCTCCTGTGGTGACAAGTCGGTTAGACTATACGTTAGCAACACCTGAGTTTGTAAAAAAATTCTTACCACATCAGGGAGTGAATCCAGAGTTTTTCACCTGGCTACAAAAAGCATTGTTAGCAGGAAAAACTCAGGGAATTGCGATTTTAAATGGTGCCTTGTCAGATTTTCCTTTTACAGATGGCCAGGGCCAGTTTTTTGTTCAGTTTGATGTTCGTGATGGACAGCTAGATACTAATCGTGGCTGGCCGATCATTCGTCAAGGGGATGCCCGTGTTACTTTTGCTGGGCCGCAATTAACGATTACTGCGAATAAAGTCTTGATGGCGGGATTGTGGTTGCATGATATTCGCTTAAAAATGGCTGATATTATGCCAGGGGTGCCGACAGAGCTGAATATACAAGGGCAGAGTGAGTTTAACCTTAAAAAAGGGATGGCTTTAATTGCTAAAAGTCCACTAAAAGCATTAGTAGAGAAGATAAAAGTATCTAGCGGTCAAGGCAAGATTAATTTAAATTTGAAAATACCTTTTGGTTATGTCGATAAAAATAAATTAACTACAGTGAATGGTATGCTGAATGTGAAAAATACATCTGTTGATTTCACGGGTAAGAAAGTTGCTCTAACTAAGCTGGCTGGTACGTTTAACTTCGATGAGCAGGGACTGGTTTTTGCTAAGGATGCAAAAGCGCTTATTTATGGGGAACCTGTTAATTTTAGTGTGACTTCACAATTGCAAAAACAAGAGCCGATTACAACCATTAATTTTAATTCTTGGTTATCTGCTGCTGTGATTAAAGGACTTGCTGATATAGACCTTGGATCGTTTATTAAAGGCCGTACGCCTATTATTGGTACGTATCGTTTTGGTGAGCATAGTGGTAATTTGTCGGTGAACTCTAAGTTGCAAGGTTTATCCTCTTCTTTGCCTGCACCGTTTAATAAAGCAATAAATAGCCAAGCTTTGCTTTCTTTGCAAGAGAAAAAAGCAAATAACGAACAGGCGATTGCTCTAACCTATGGTGATCAAGTAAAGCTTGAGGGGCATTTAAACCAGGAGAAAAAATCAACACCGGCGCTTTTTTTACAGGCTAATTTAAAAACATTGAATCTTAATGAGTGGGGAAAAACCATTCAGAGGTTATTTTCTCGAGAATTAAAATCAACTAATAAAGATATAATTGGTTCGTTAAACTTAACGCTTGATAAGCTCATTATTGATGAAAAATCACTAAGCGATGTATCACTTAAGGTAGATCGTCAAGCCTCAGGGGTTAGCATAGATGTTACTAGCTCAGTACTGTCTGGTGTTGTTCATTATCAACAGGGCGTAAACATACCGGAACTTTCTTTAGATTTTTCTAAAGCAGACTTAAACATTGCGCAGTCTATCTATCACTGGTATCAGACAGATTTTAGCGGGGGAAATCAATCGGCCGGCGTGCTGAAAAGGACTAAGCATTTACCAAAGGTTACAGCAACATTAAATAATGTTAACTATAAAAATTACCAATTTAAATCAGTGAATTTGACTTTAACACCGGTTAATTATGGTTATCAATTGGATTCATTGCAGCTAACAGATCCTAATTATACTGTGCATGCGACTGGTGAGTTGAATTTGATTCAACGCCAAAACCCCTCTTTTATCAAGGGTAATGTACATTTTAGTAATGTTGGCAAAGGTTTAGATGCATTGGGGATCAATAACTTGATTGGTGGTGGGCGAGGCTCACTTTTTTTTGATTTAGAGTGGTTAGGTTTATTAACCGATGTTAAACCTGAGACATTATTAGGCCGTATTAAAGTAAATTTAGTCAATGGTCATATTACTAAGGTTAATCCTGGTCTAATTAGTTTAATTAATGTATTTAATGTTGATTCTTTTTGGCAGCGCATTAAGTTTGACTCATCTGGAGTATTGCAAAAAGGCTTGGCGTTTAGTGAGCTTACCGGATTACTGTCTATTTTTCATGGAAATCTATTTACTAATGATATGGTAGTTAAAGGGCCTGATCTACAATTATCGATAGGTGGGCGTGTTGGTTTTGCTAATAAAGATGTTGACCTGTTGGTTGGCGCAGTACCCCAAGTGAGTGGTAGTATCCCTGTGATTGCCCTGGCAGCAGGGGGGTTATCTTTTGCACCGATCGCAGGTGCTTTATGGCTGTTTGAAAAGGCACTCTCTAGTGAGGTGTCGAATCCATTTGTATTTCAATACCATGTGTATGGCCCTTGGGATGATGTGCAGACCAAGGCAGTCAATAGCAATAATAATGAAAAATAGATGATTTTATCCATATTTAAATGAAAATTAATTTGAAAAATAAAAAATAATAACTAGGCTAGGTAATTAGACAATGAAATTAGCGATTATTATTCCCGCACGTTACTATTCAACGCGTTTGCCAGGTAAGCCATTAGCTAAAATTGCAGGCAAAACAATGTTGCAACGTGTTAGTGAAATTGCCCAAGCAGCTTGTATTGGTATTGAAGATGCGGTGGTGTATGTTGCGACTGAGGATCAACGTATTGCTGAGCATGCTCAAAGCTTAGGGGTATCTGCAATTATGACATCAGATCAGTGCAAGACTGGCTCAGACCGGACTTACCAGGCGGTGGCTAGTTTACCTGATGTGCCTGATTTTGTTATTAATTTGCAGGGCGATGCGCCGCTAACACCGCCAGAATTTATTCGTGCGCTATTATTGGCGGCTTGTGAAAATAAAAATATTGAGGTGGTTACACCGGTAGTCCAGTTAACGTGGCAGGCGCTTGATCAGTTACGTGCAAATAAAAAGAAAACACCATTTAGTGGCACAACAGCAATTTTAAATCAAAATAATGATGCATTGTGGTTTTCAAAAAATATTATTCCAGCGATGCGTAAAGAAGCGCAATTACGAGAACATAGTATCTACTCTCCTGTCTATCAGCATATTGGTTTATATGGCTATCGTTATGATATTTTGGCACGATTTGTCAGTTTGCCTGAAAGTCATTATGAAGCAGTTGAAGGTTTAGAGCAGCTGCGCTTTTTAGAAAATAATATTAAAATTACAGCAGTTCCGGTGAAATTCATTGCTGGGGTAGTTTCTGGGGGAGTCGATAGCCCTGAAGATATTGAGCGCGTCGAAGCGCATATTCATCACTATGGAGAAATTTTATTATGAAAGTGTTTGCTTGTCGGCATGGTAATACCTTTGGTCCTGATCAGCAAGGTGGTGAACGTATTTTTATGAGTGGTTGTAATAATAATATTCCTTTGGTTGTAACTGGACGTGAGCAGGCGCGCAATTTTGCTAAATATTTGGACCAGCGTCATATTATGCCAAGTGCGCTTTATGCCAATCATCTCGTACGAACTTGGGAGATGGCGGTGATTATTCGCGAGTATTTTTTATTTAAATATAATATTGAGATTCCTCTGTATAAAGATAAAGGGTTACTTGAGTTAGATTATGGCGCATGGGCAGGGCTAACAACGCAAGGAGAAACAGCGCAAACCAATGAAGTAATTGCGCAATTTGGCCTTGACGCCTGGCAAGCATGGCAGCATGAGCGAAAAATGCCGATAGGCGCGCCGCATCATTGGCAGGTGAGCGAAGCTGAGATGGTGAACAGTGTGACTGGATTTTTTCAAAATTTAATTAATCGTCATACTCGTGATGATGTGATTATTACTATTGGTAGCCAAGGTAGCTTAACATTTATTCATCATTTTCTTGATGGGGGAATGAGTGCTGCCATTGAAAAAAAACAGATTAAAATTAAAACAGGCCATTTCTGTGAACTAGACTATAAAAATAATCAATGGGATTTATTAAGGTGGAATCAGCGGCCTGATTAATTTAGGTATTAATCTTAGATGTTTAAGTCATGCTCAATATGAAGAATATATTGAAGGCTTAACTCAAGGATTTAGCTCATTACACAAAGCTAATTTAACGTGAGTTCGATATAACTCAGCTGGTCAATAGATTACGCTGGATATTAAGCGATGGCTTCTTCTCCTGAAGACAGTAGGCTGCTAATCCAGCAAGAATATTGACCTATAAAGTTGTTGACACTTACGATGCCTAGAGTGCTCG